>NZ_JBNAFK010000015.1:0-106587 GCF_049716185.1 Kocuria sp. CH-021
ACGGCGGCGTCGATGCCCAGCCCGGCGGAGACCTGGGACCAGCCGCCCTCGAGCAGGGCCGCGGGCAGCCCGGTGAGCACGGCGAGCACCGTGGCCGGGTCCACCGAGCGGGCCCCCCAGAACAGGGAGGCCGCGGCCGCGGCCGCCAGCAGCAGCACGGCCGCGGACAGGGCGGGGCCCCGGCGCCGCGGTGCGGCGCCGGGGACCTGCCGGGCGGGGGAGGCGGTGCTGGTGGTGCTCACCGGGGCCGCGGTCTCACTCGCCGCCGGCGGCCGCGGCGGCCTCGGCGATGTCCGGGACCACGTTCTCGAGCGCCCACGGGATGCTCAGGGGGGAGGCCGCGGAGACCGAGAGCACCTCCTGCGGATCGGTCTGGAGCACCAGGGCGCCGTCGGCCACGGCCGGGATCCTGCTGAGCAGGGGGTCGTCCTGGATGGTCTCGCGCACGCTCTCGTCCTCGGCCCAGCTGACGAACACGTCCGAGGTCAGCTTGTCGGCCCGCTCGGGGGACCAGGTGACGAAGAACTCGTCCTCCTTGCCCTCGGCGGCCTGCTGGACGGCCTCGGACTGGACCAT
Organism: Kocuria sp. CH-021; assembly: GCF_049716185.1. NCBI lineage: Bacteria > Bacillati > Actinomycetota > Actinomycetes > Micrococcales > Micrococcaceae > Kocuria > Kocuria sp. CH-021. Next base: position 577 of record NZ_JBNAFK010000015.1, read on the forward strand.
GCCGAGGGACTCGAGGAACTTCGGGCGGTTGTCCACCGCGGTGTAGGCGAAGATCGGGTCGGCGGCCGCCGGGTCGATGGTGCCGTAGACGAACGAGGTGCCCTCCAGCTCCGGGTACTGCTCGGCGGTGTCGGCGATCTGCTGCTCGACGTCCGCCACGACCTCCGCGGCCCGCTCCTCCCGGCCCAGGGCCTGGCCGATGAGCTCCGTGGAGTCCTGCCAGGAGGTCCCGTAGGCCACGGCGTCCTCGGGGAAGGCGACCACGGGGGCGATCTCGGAGAGCTTGTCGTACTCCTCCTGGGTCAGCCCGGAGTACGCCCCCAGGATGACGTCGGGCTGCAGCGCCGCGATCGCCTCGTAGTTGATCCCGTCCGTCTCGGCGTAGGTCTCCGGGGCCTCGGCGCCGGACTCCTCGAGCGCGGCGTCGAACCAGTCGGTGGACCCGTTCTCGTTGGCGCCGAAGTCCGTGGTGGGCACGCCCACGGGCACCACGCCGAGAGCGGTCGCCACGTCGTGGTTGACCCACGACACCGTGGCCACCCGTTCGGGCGCCTCCTCGATCGTCGTCTCGCCGTACTCGTGCTCCACGGTCCGGGGGAACTCGCCGGTGGCGCCCTCCCCGGACGCGGAGCTGCCCGCGGACTCCCCGCCCGCGGGGCCGGTGGAGCACCCGGTGAGGACCAGGGCGCCCGCCGCCAGCAGGGCGGCCGGGGCGAGGACGCGGGGCGAGGGGCGCGGAGCGGGGAACGGCGTGCGCGGAGCACGGAGGAGCAGAGAGGCCACGGCCACCCTTTCGGAGGTCGACGACAGGGCCGTCGGTGCGGAGCGGGGTGAGGCAAGGGTTGCCTAACCTTCGGAACAGCCATCACCCTAGGTCGTGATCCGGGCAATACGCAACACGAGCATGTGCTAATCCGGCCGGGGTGGCCACCGGGCCGTCTTCCACCCGGTGCGTAGAGTGGGCCGGGCGACCGATGCAGCGTTCCCCCGAGCCGGAGGAGAGAACCCATGACGTCCGACCTCCCGTCCTCCGTCGACGTGCTCGTGGTCGGCGGCGGCCCCGCGGGCCTGTCCGCGGCCACCTGGCTGGGCCGCTACCAGCGCTCCACCGTGGTCGTGGACGCGGGGCAGCAGCGCAACCTGGCCGCCGAGGCCGCCCACGGCCTGCTGGGCAGGGACCCGACCACCCCGGGCGAGCTGCTGGCCGAGGCGCGTGCCGGGCTGGCGCAGTACCCGCAGGTGACGCTCCACCACGGAACGGTCGCCGGCCTGCGCCGGGACGAGGGCCGCCTGTTCCGCGCCGACGTCGACGGCGCGGAGATCGCCGCGGAACGGGTCGTGCTGGCCACCGGGGTCCGCGACCAGGTGCCCGAGATCGCCGGCATCGCCGAGCACTACGGCGTCGACGTGCACCACTGCCCCGCCTGCGACGGGTACACCGCCCGGGGCCAGGTGGTGGTCGTCCTCGGCTCCGGCCGGCACGTGCCGGCCTACGCCGCGGAGCTGCTCGACTGGGCCGACAGCGTGCGGATCGTCACCGGCACCACCGGACCGGCGTTCGACGAGGAGCAGCGCGCGGTCCTGGCCGACCACGGGGCCGAGGTCGTGGACGGGGTCGCCGAGGCGCTGATCGGGGCGCCCGGCGCCCTGGCGGGCGTCCAGCTGGCCGGCGGGGAGCTCGTGGAGGGGGACAAGGTCTTCTTCTCCTACGCGCACCACCCGGGCAACGACCTCGCGCGGCAGCTGGGCTGCGAGCTCGACCACGAGGGGCGCATCGCCGTCGACGGGTTCCAGCTCAGCAGCGTCGACGGGGTCTACGCCGCGGGCGACATCACCGCCGGCCTGCAGCTGGTGCCCATCGCCATCGGCAAGGGGGCGGCCGCCGGGGTGGCGTGCGCCACCTCGCTGCGGGGCCACCCCGGCGCCGGGCCGGCCCCCGCCCCGGCCCCGCCGACCCGCTGGTTCACCGCGCGCTGACGACCTCGCCCCGGCTCCCCGGTTCCACGGCTCCGGCACCTTCGTTAAGGCGTGTGTCCCGGTGCCTGTCCTCCGGACGGCCCCGGAGCATACAGTGCGGTTCTGCATGGATTTCTATTTCGGGGAGTTGACGGCAATGGCGCCGAAGACCGTGTTCCTGGCCTTCGCGGAGCAGGACGAGTTGTTCCGGGACGTGTTCACCGCACAGTGGTCCCGGGCCGGGGACCAGGCGCGGTTCCTGGCCCCGCCCGTGGACGGGGTGTGTCCGCAGCAGTGGCAGCGGGACGTGCGGGAGCGGATCCGCGGCTGCGACGGGGTGATCGCGCTGATCGGCGGGGGCACCTCGGACTCGCCCGCGGCGCGGTGGCAGCTCCGCTGCGCGGTGGCCGAGGGCAAGCCGCTGCTGGGCCTGTGGGTGGAGCCCGAGCACCGGGGCAAGCCCGCCGAGATGGGCCCGGCGCGCTGCGAGAGCTGGACCTGGGAGAACATCGGGGACTTCCTCGACGGCCTCTGACCCGGCGGACGCCGGGACCCGCGGCCGGGCCCGCGGCGCCGGCCGCGGGTCCCGGGGGAGGGCAGAGGTGACCCCGCACCGGCTCGAATGGCGTTTCCGGGCGTCCTGTCCCAGGATTGACCGGTGCCCGACCACCCTTCTGCCGCAGACCCCGCTCCCGGCCACGAGCCCGTGCCCGAGCTGCTGGTCGGCCTCGTCCTCTCGCCCCAGATCGCCGGTGCCCTGCCCCGGGACCTCGCGGCCTCCGTGTCCGGGCCGCTGCACGAACGCTATCCCGGGGTCCGCTGGCGGGTGAGCGCGGTGACCGACCGGCTGGTGGTCCCGCCCGCCGACGGCCTCGACCTGCTCGAGGCGGCGCGCGACCGGATGCTCGACGAGGACTGGGACCTCGTCGTGGTCCTCACGGACGTCCCGCTCAAGGACGGCCGCAGCCCGGTGCTCACGCAGCTGAGCCCCGTGCACGGTGTGGGCCTCCTCGCCGTCCCGGCCCTCGGCGCCCTGCACGTCGGGCAGAAGGTCCGGCAGGCGACCGTGCGGGTGGTCGGCCACCTGCTCGGCCACGACACCGAGGACGCGGGCGACGCCGACGCGCAGGCGGAGCTCGTCCGGCGCGCACGGCAGCGCTCGGAGGACCTCGAGGACCGGCCCGAGGACAACGCCGTGCAGTTCACCGCCCGCGTGCTGGGCGGCAACGTGCGCCTGCTCCTCGGGATGATCCGCGCCAACCGGCCCTGGACCCTGGTGGCGCGGCTGTCCCGGCTCCTCGCCCTGGCCGCGGCCACCGGGGTGCTCACCCTGGTCGCCTCCGACCTGTGGCTGCTCGCCGCCGCCTACGGGCCCTGGCGGCTGGGGCTGCTGGCGCTGCTGTCGATCGCCGCGGTGACCGGCGCGCTCGTCGTCGGCGCCCGGCTGTGGGAGCGCCCGCGCCGGCGGGCCGAGCGGGAGCAGGTGGCCCTGTTCAACCTCGCCACGGCCGCCACCGTGGCCATCGGCGTGTCCGTCTTCTACCTCGCGGTCTTCGCCCTGTCCTGGCTGGGGGCGCTGCTGCTCGTGGACGGGGACGTCTTCGCGGCCGTGATCGGCGCCCCGGCCGGGGCGGTGGAGTACGTCAAGCTCGCGTGGCTGACCGCCACGCTCGCCACCGTGGGCGGCGCCCTCGGCGCCGGGCTCGAGGACGACGACGCCGTGCGCGCCGCCGCGTACACCCGCTCCGAGCCCTGACCGGGGCCGCCGCCGGGCCGCACGACGCGCACCCCGACAGTCAGTAGACTTGGTGTTCCCGGGGTGGTCCCGGAGCCGATCCGGAAGGACACCATGGCCGCCACGCAGCAGAGCCCAGCGAAGACCCGCACGCCCCGCCTGCGGCGCAGCAACTGCCACCGTCCCGGGATCACCCGCCGCGGCCACGGCAAGGGCTTCTCCTACCGGCGCGCCGACGGCACGAAGGTGCAGGAGCCGGCCGAGCTCGAGCGGATCCGGCAGCTGGCGATCCCCCCGGCCTGGAAGGACGTGTGGATCAGCCCCCAGCCCAACGGGCACATCCAGGCCACGGGCGTCGACGACGCCGGGCGGCGCCAGTACCTCTACCACCCGCGCTGGCGGGAGCTGAAGGACCGCGAGAAGTTCGACCGCGTCCTGGACTTCGGCGACACGCTCCCGCAGGCCCGCCCGGCCGTCACCCGGCTGCTGCGCTCCGAGGGCGCCACGGCCGAGAAGGCCTGCGCCGCGGCCTTCCGGCTCATGGACGAGGCCGCCCTGCGCGTCGGCAACGAGGAGTACGCCCAGTCGAACGGCTCCTACGGCGTGACCACCCTGCTGGTCCAGCACGTCCGGGTGGACGGAGCGGACGTGCACCTCGACTTCCCCGGCAAGAGCGGGCACCGCTGGACGCTGAGCCTCCGGGACGCCGACCTCGCCGCCGCGCTCGCGCCCATGCTGGAGCGCGCCCCGGACGAGACCGCGCTCGCCCACCGGGACGAGGACGGGCAGTGGACCGGCATCACCAGCGCCCGGCTCAACGACTTCGTGCGGGACCGGTGCGGCGCCGGCTTCACCGCCAAGGACTTCCGCACCTGGCAGGGAACGGTGACCGCCGCGATGGCGCTCGCCGCCCGCGCCGACACCCGGCCCAGCGAGAGCGCCCGGAAGAAGGCCGTGTCCGCCGCCATGCGGGAGGTCGCCGAGCACCTGGGCAACACGGCCGCCATCGCCCGCAGCTCCTACACGGACCCCCGGGTGATCGACCGGTTCATGGGCGGCGAGACCATCGGCGCCGGCACCTACCGGGCTGCGGAGCGGTCCCTGCGCGCGTTCCTCACCTGACGGCGAGCACCGCACCCCCTGGGCGTGCCGTTATCCTGGGACCATGCCTTCCCACGACTCCCGGCCCCCCGGAGGCGCGCACCGCGCCCCCGCCGGTCCGGACGAAACGGAGCCCCGAAGTACGGGTTCCCCTGACCGCACCGCCCCGTCCGAGGGGAGCGCCGCGTGCTAGAAGCATGGATCCTGCTCGCCGTGGCCGTTCTCCTGGTCCTCGGCAACGCCCTCTTCGTGGCCGTGGAGTTCGCCTTCCTGACCGTCAACCGCAACGAGGTCCGGGCCGCTGAGGAGGCCGGCGACCGGCGGGCCGCCGCCGTCGAGCGGGCCCTGACGAAGACCTCCACCAACCTCTCCGGCGCGCAGCTGGGCATCACGCTCACCAGCCTGATCGTGGGCTTCCTCGCCGGACCCTCGCTGGGCGTCCTCCTGGCGCAGGGGCTGGGCCTCACCGGGCTGTCCCCGGCGGCCGCCACCGGCATCGCCACGACGGCCGCGTTCGTGATCGCCACGTTCACCCAGATGGTCTTCGGCGAGCTCGTGCCGAAGAACTGGGCGATCGCCGAGCCGATGCGCGTGTCCCGGCTCGTGGTCCACCCGCAGCGGATCTTCATGCTGCTGCTGGGCTGGCTGGTGAAGATCCTCAATTCCTCCGCCAACTGGGTGCTCAAGCTGCTCGGGTTCACCCCCACCGAGGAGGTGGCCAGCGCGCGCACGGCCGGGGAGCTGATGGCCGTGGTCTCCCGCTCCGGGGCCGAGGGCACGCTGGACCCCGGCACCGCCGAGCTGGTGGCCCGGTCCATCGAGTTCGGCGACCGCACGGCCGCCGACGTCATGCGCCCGCGCCCGCAGGTCACCTTCCTCGACGACCACACCGTCCAGGACCTCGTGGAGATCTCCGCCGAGACCGGTCACTCCCGCTTCCCGGTGGAGGGCGACTCCGTCGACGACATCGTGGGTGTCGTGCACTTCAAGCACGCCCTCGCGGTGCCGTACGAGGACCGGGGCACGCGCACCGTGCGCGAGATCGCGGTCCCGGCCACGACCGTCTCCGCGTCCATGACCCTGGACCCGCTGCTGCGCGAGCTGCGCAGGCCCGGCCTGCAGCTGGCCGTCGTCGTCGACGAGTACGGGGGGACCGCCGGGATCGTCACCCTCGAGGACCTGATCGAGGAGATCGTGGGGGAGATCGACGACGAGCAGGACGAGACGGTCGCCCGGTACCGCCGCACCCGCGACGGGGCGATCTCCGTGTCCGGGCTGCTGCGTCCCGACGAGCTCGGCGACGTCATGGGCCTCGAGCTGCCCGAGGGGGAGGAGTCCGACACCCTCGGCGGGCTGATGGCGGAGAAGCTCGACCGGCTGCCCCTGGCCGGGGACACGGTCTCGTTCGAGGCCGTCGACCACGTCCACCGCGACGACGACAACCTGCCCACCAGCACCGACGTCACCCTCACCGTGGTCCGGATGGACGGGCACCGGGTGGACCGGATCGTCGTCCGGCGCGGCGACGGCCGCCGGGCCGACACCGGCGCCACGTCCGCCGAGAAGGCCGCCGGGACGTCCGCCGAGAAGGCCGCCGGGACGTCCGCCGAGAAGGCGGCGCAGACCTCCTTCGGGAGGGCCGGCGATGCGGGCGGCTCCACGGCCGCCGACACCGAGGGAGGTGGGTCCCGATGAGCGAGGGCCTCGCCATCCTGTTCCTGGTCCTGCTGCTGGGCGGCAACGCGTTCTTCGTGGCCGCGGAGTTCGCCATGGTCTCCGCCCGCCGCGACCAGATCGAGCCGAGGGCCGCAGCCGGCTCCGGGGCCGCCAGGTCCGCGCTGAAGGGCATCGAGGACGTCTCGACGTCACTGGCCGCCACCCAGCTGGGCATCACCGCCTGCTCCCTGCTGATCGGCGCCGTGGGGGAGCCCGCGATCGCCCACCTCATCGAGGGCCCCATGGCCGACCTCGGGGTGCCCGAGGGGCTCGTGCACCCCGTGGCCCTGGTCATCGCCCTGCTGGTCGTCACCTTCTTCCACATGGTGATCGGGGAGATGGTGCCCAAGAACATGGCCATCGCCAAGCCCGCGGCCTCGGCCCTGCTGCTGGGCCCGGTCCTGCGGGTCTTCGTGCTGGTCTTCCGCCCCTTCATCTGGCTGATGAACCAGTCCGCGAACCTCGTGGTCCGCCACGTGCTCAAGGCCGAACCCCGGGACGAGGTCGCCTCGTCCTTCACCTCGGACGAGGTCGCCGGGTTCGTCGCCGAGTCGGGCCGCGAGGGACTGCTCGACGAGGACGAGATCACCCTGCTCACCGGGGCACTGCAGTTCGAGCACCTCACCGCGGCCGACGTGGCCATCCCCGCGGAGCAGCTGCGCACCGTGCCCCGCTCCGCGACCGTGGCGGAGCTGGAGCAGATCTGCGCGGGCACGGGCTTCTCCCGGTTCCCCGTCCGGGCGGACGACGGGACGCTGGTGGGCTACGTCCACGCCAAGGACCTGCTCGGGACCCCGGCGGAGCGCCGCCACGCCCCCGTCCCACAGGAGGCGGTCCGGCGGCTCGGCACGGTTCCCGCCGGCGCCAAGCTGCAGCAGGTCGTGCGCGCCATGCAGCAGCGCAACGCCCACCTGGCCCTCGTCGAAGGACAGGGGTCGACGGCCGGGGCCGCCTCCGTCGTCGCGCTCGAGGACGTCCTCGAGGAGCTGGTCGGGGAGGTCCGGGACGCGACCAGCCGCCCGTCCTGAGCCGGCTCCGGCGGCGTGGGGCCCTCGAGGCCGCCGCGCCGCCGGACCGGCCGGGGCGGGAGCCTACTCGACGACGGTGACGGTGGCCTCGGTGAGATAGGGCTCGGTCTCGCGGTTGACGAGATGGTTGGCGGTCTCCTCGTCGGTGAGCCGCATCAGCCGGTCGCGGTCGCCGGGTTCGCTGAACAGGTCGCCCGCCTCGACGGTGCCGGTGGCCTCGACCTCGTCGCCGGGGCGCAGATCGGCGGGCATCTCCGTCACGAAGACCACCGTCTGCTCGTCGCCCATGGTCAGGAACTCCTCGCCGTAGATCTCCTCCACCTCGTTGGTCAGGGTGATCTCCTGCCCGACCAGCTCCTCGGTGGAGACCTCCGACTGGTCCAGCTGGGTCAGGCGGGTCTCGTCCTGGCAGGCGGTCAGCAGCAGCGCCCCGGCCAGGCCGGCCGCGGCGAGGGTCATGGTGCGTCGGGTCATCAGCGTGCTCCTCGGTGTTCGGGTGGGACGTGCTCCGGTCTGAGTGCATCGATCTGGGACCACCCACCCTAGCCGCCGGAGCCTCCCGGCGACACGGTGGCGACCGCCGTCCCCGGCGCCCAGGGCCGGGCCGGAACCGGACCGGCGGACTCCGCCGGGAGCGTCAGGACAGCTCCACGGAGGTGGCCGAGTAGCCGAAGCCGACGACGTCGTCGCGGCCGTCGCCGTTCACGTCCCCGAGCAGGCGCGGGAACCGCGCCGGGTCCCAGCCGGCCGACCAGCCGAAGGCGGTGGACGTCAGCTCGGGCCCGAAGAAGGCGTTGTCGTCCCCGTAGGCCACGTGCACACCCGCGTTGCCGAATCCGACCACGTCCAGGATCCCGTCGCCGTTGATGTCCGCGAGGTCCCGGGGGTGCCGGTCGGTGCGCCAGCCCTGCGCGATGCCGAAGTCGGCGAGCTCGAGGGTGACCGGGAGGTACTTCGGCTCGCCCGGGGCGTAGGGCCGGGAGTAGGCGGCGAGGACGCCGCGGTGGCCGAACCCGACGACGTCCGGGGCGAGGTGCCCGCTGACGTTGCCGACGTCCCGGGGGTGCTGGTCGACCCGCCAGCCCTGGGCGTATCCGAAGTCGCGGACCTCCAGGGCGGGCTGGGTGAACGTGTCGCCCAGCGCCGAGAAGTAGGAGACGTACGTGCCGGCGTCCCCGAGGCCGACGATGTCGGCCGTTCCGTTCTCGTCCATGTCGGCGAGCATCCGCGGGTGCCGGTCGACCCGCCAGCCACGGTCCCAGCCGTAGCTGTCGATCCGCTTGCCGGTGCCGAAGAAGGTGCGGTCCGACCGGCCGTGCGAGATCGTCACGCCGGAGTACCCGAAGCCGACGACGTCCGCCGCGCCGTCCCCGACGAGGTCGGCCAGCTCGCGGACGTGCTGGTCGACCCGCCAGCCCTGGTTCCAGCCGAACTCCCGAACCGTCAGCGTCGGCGCCGTGAAGCTGCCGTCCGGCTGCGCGTAGGCGACGAGCACCCCGGCGTCGCCGAAGCCGACGAGATCGGCGCGGCCGTCGCCGTCGACGTCGGCGACCTGCCGCGGGTGCCGGTCGGTGCGCCAGCCCTGCGCGGTGCCGAAGTCGCGGACCCTCAGGACCGGCGCGGTGAAGGTGCCGTCGGCCCGGCCGTGGGCGACGAAGACGCCGGGGTCGCCGAAGGCCACCACATCGGCGCGTCCGTCCCCGTCGACGTCGGCGAGCTCGCGCACGTGCTGGTCGACCCGCCAGCCGTCGACGTAGGAGAGGAATCCCTGGGTGGACACGGCGTGGGCCGGTCCGGCGAGGGCGATGCCGGTGGCGGCCAGTGCCGTCGCGGAGACCCCGGTGAGCAGACGGGTCATCGGTGAGCGTTTCATGGTGGAACCTCCAGGTTCCGGAAGCGGAGAACGCGGTCCGGATCGCCGGACCTCGGGTGGGAGCCGGTCGACCCCCACCGACCGGCGTCTGGCCGTGGGCTCGGCCGGGGTCCCGGGACCGTGGTCCACCGGTGACCGCTTCCCGCCGAGCGGACGGAACTGCTGGTGGGACCAGTCTAGATCCGCGCGTGTGCCATGGCTAAGTGCTCTCCGCTCCGTGCCGAATCGTTATCCCGGACCCCGTGCCCGCCCTCTGCCCGGACCGGCTTCCGGGCCGTTCAGCGGCGGATGCCGCGCCGGAAGTACAGGACCGGTCCCACGAAGTTGATCGCGATGATCGCCGCCCACTTCCCCTTGCCGCCGTTGACCTCCTCCGCGGGGCGCAGAGCGAGGTCCGCCCAGGCGGTGGCGGCCAGCGAGACCTGCACGGAGGCCAGCGTCAGCAGCGCGGTCTGCTGCCCCGGCGTGAGGTCCTTCCACTGGATGCTCTTCCGGCCGGTGCGCCTTCTCGTTCCGGTGCGCGTCATGGTCGTCCTCCCGGTGCTCGGGGACCCGGTGGTCCCGGCGGCCGCTCCGTGGGCGGCCCGTGGCTCTCATGCTGGTGCGGGCGCCGCCGGCAGTCAACGCCCGCCTCCCGCGCCGGTGCCCGGCGCCGCTCAGACGCTGATGTCGGGCCACAGGACGCGGAAGGCCACCGTGTAGCCGGCGACCCAGGCGAGGGCCAGGACCAGCAGCGCGGCCCCGGCCACGGCGACCACCCCGCGGCGGTGCCGGATCGCGCCCGCCAGGTGCAGGGCGGCGGGCACCACGCCCAGGACGCCGAGCAGCAGGAGCGCCTGCCCCAGGCGGGTGAGGGGCCGCAGCAGGGACAGGTCCGGCTGGACGCTCGCGGCGAAGAGGACCAGCCCCGCGAGCACGGCCGCCGGGGCCGCGAAGGCCAGCCGCCGCACCCGCCGGGCCCGGGCGCCGGTCCCCGGCGGACCCCACCGCCGGCGCCGCCGCAGCCGGTTCACCGGCCAGGCGACCAGGGCCAGGACGAGGACCAGCAGCGCCGCGAGCAGCAGCAGGTGGGGCACGAACAGGCCGTGCCAGGCGCTCACCCTGCCCTCGGTGCGGTAGGCGACCAGCGCGACGTCCCGGACGGTGCCGTCGTCGCCGGTCCGCGCCGCGAGGGTGGCCGTGCCCCCGGGCTCCCGCCACAGCCACGGCTCGACCTCGCGCATCGTGGTGGCGGGAGCGGCCAGGGACCCGACGCGGATCGTCCCGTCCGGGCCGGCGCGCACCGTGGTGATCCCCAGCGCCCCCACCAGCGCCGCGGCGCTGGACTCCGCCCGCCGTTCGCTGCGGTAGTGGCCGGCCACGGCGGCGGTCCGCTCCTCGGTGCCGCGCGGGGGCGCGGGCTCCTCCCGGGCGGGCGGGGCGACGTAGCGGCGGGCGAACTGCTCGACCAGCTGCTGCCGCAGCACCGCGGTGCTGAGCGCGCGCACCCCGTTGCCGTTGACGGAGACGAACAGGCCCGTGTCCGCGTCGGGGAACAGGGCCAGCTCGCTGTGGAACAGGTTCGTGTCGCCGCCGTGGGAGAGCACCCGCTGCCCCCGCACCTCGTGGCCGCGGAAGCCCAGGGACATCTGCTCGGCGGCACCGAGCCCGCCGAGGGACGCGGGCGGCAGTGCCGGGGCGTGCATGGCCGCCATCGCCTCCGGGCCGAGGACGGCGTCGGGGCCGTGGCCGAGGTGCAGGTTCAGGAACGCGGCCAGGTCCCGCGCGGTGCTGCTCACGGACCCCGCGGGCGGCACGGAGATGTGCTCGAAGGGCGCGGCCGCAGTCTCCGGGGCGGGGAAGCCGCCGGCCAGCCGGCCGGCGAGCGCCGCCGGCAGCGGCTGCTCGGCGGTGCTGGAGGTCATGCCCAGCGGCTCGAGGACCTCCCGGCGCACGTACTCCTCGAAGGGGACGCCGGTGACCTGCTGGACGACGTAGCCGGCCAGGGCCAGGCCGTAGTTGGAGTACGCCGGGGTGGTGCCCGGCGCGAAGATCTGCGCCGGCGGGTCCTCGGCCAGCTCGGTGTGCAGGTCACGGACCTTCCCGGGGTCCGGGGTGATGAGGTGGTCCACGCGCTCCTCGAAGCCGGCGGTGTGGCTGAGCAGGTGCCGCAGCGTCACCGTCCCCCGGGGGAGCTCGAGCGGGAAGTCGAGGTGCTCGCGGACGTCGGCGTCCAGGTCCAGGGCACCGCGCTCCACCTGCTGCAGCACGGCCGTGGCGGTGAAGAGCTTGGTCAGCGACCCGATCCGGAACAGGTGGTGCCCGGGGTCCACCGGGGTGGCGCCCGGCACGGGCCGGGGACGGTCCGCCGCGCCGAACCCGCGCAGCGCCACGATCTCGCCGCCGGAGACGACCGCCACCGTCGCCCCCGGGAGCCGCTCGGCGTCCAGGAGAGCCGGGACCAGGCCGTCGAGCCACGGGCCGACGTCCTCGGCGGTCAGCTCCCGCACGCCCTGCTCCTCCTGGCCTCCGCGCTCCGGCGCGGCGGCGGAGGGCGCCACCGGGTGCGCGAGCAGCAGCAGCGCCACGAGGAGCAGAGCGAGCAGCGCCCCCTGCGCCCGCGGGGGCGCCGCGGGGAACGGCGGCGGTGCCGGGAACCGGTGCACGCGCATGAGCCCATCCTGCTCCTCCACCGGGCCCCGTGTCCGAGTGTGACCGGGGAATCCGGGCGTCCGGCCGGCCCGGAGCGGGACCGGCTCCGGGCCGCCGGTCTAGCCTGGGGGCATGACCCGGTCCCGGCCCCTGTCGCAGCCCGCTCCCGTCCCCGTCCTGTGGCCGGTCGCCGGAGCGGCCGCCGGACTGCTCTCCGTGCTCCTCGGCATCGCCGGAGGGCTCATGGAGACCGCGCTCTCCGGCCCCTGGCCGGCCGCCGGGGACCCCGCTGTCGGGCCGTTCCTGGGGCGCAACCGTGGCCCCCTGCTGGCGCAGAGCATGCTCTTCGTCCTCGGCCAGGGGGCACTGGTCTGCTTCCTCGGCTGGGTGCGCGCCCGCCTGCTCCGGGCGGAGGGCCCGCCCGGCACGGTCTCCGCCGTGGCCTTCGGCGCCGGGCTCCTGGCCGCGGCCCTGAACATCGCCGGCCAGGGGGTGCAGCTCGTGCTGACCATGCCGGCGGCGGCGTCGATGGACCCGGGGACGGCGGCCGCGGTGATGGACCTGTGCGTGGTCCTCCTCGCCCTGGCCAACCTGCCCCTCGCCGTCTCGTTCGCCGCTGTCGCCGCGCTCTCCCTCGCCCGCGGCGCGTACCCGCGGTGGCTCGGCGGGATCGCCGCCGGGGCGGCCGCCGCGGCCCTCCTCTCCGTCTTCTCCCTCGTGCCCACCGCGGGGCCGCTCTCCCCGCTCGGCGGGCTCACCACGGCCCTGCGCCTGGTGCCCGTCCTGTGGTACCTGCCGGCGGCGGTCGTGATGCTCCGGGACCGGCCGTGACCGGGCGGCTGCCGCGCGGCGCGCGCCGGCACTGGGCGGCCCTGGAACGCCCGGGATCGGAGCCACCGCCCGCGGTGGACGCCGCGGCGGTGGCCGCCCTGCCCGAGCCCGCTCGCCGCTGGCTGGAGCGGGCCGTGCCGCCCGGCACCCCGGCGTGGTCCGTGGCGGAGCTGTCGATGCGCGGCGAGATCCGGCTCGGCGGCTCCTGGCGGGCGTTCTCCGCCCGGCAGGTCCTCGTCCCCGGGACCGGCTTCGTGTGGGCCGCCCGCACCCGGGTCCTCGGCCTGCCGGTCGCGGGCTACGACCGGTACGGCCCCGGCGGGGGCGAGCTGCGGTGGCGGCTGCTGGGTCTCGTGCCCGTGATGTCGGCCGCCGGCCCGGACATCACCCGCAGCGCCGCCGGCCGGCTCGCCGGGGAGAGCATCACGGTTCCCCCGGCCTGCCTGGGTGCCGAGTGGTCCGCGGGCCCGGACCCGGACACCGCCGTGATGTCCTGGGTCCTCGACGGGGTGCGCGAGGACGCCCTGCTCCGGGTCGACCCGGAGGGCCGGATCCGGGAGCTGAGCATGCAGCGGTGGGGAGATCCCGACGGCACCGGGTTCGGCCGTCACCCCTTCGGGGTCGCGCTGTCCGAGGAGGCCGACGTCGGGGGCGTGCGCGTGCCCACGGTCCTGCGCGCCGGCTGGGCGTGGGGGACGGACCGGCAGGCCGCGGGCGAGTTCTTCCGGGCGAGGCTCGAGGACGTCCGCTTCCGCTGAGCTCTCACTTCTGTCCGGCCGGCCGTCCCGGGAGGGCGCCGGCTCAGCGGGCCGGGTCCTGGCGCTCCGGGCCCTCACCGGGCAGGTCCCGCGACCGGTCGTGCGGCAGGTCCTGCTGCCGGTCCGGCGTCCGGTCGTGTGCCCCGGCGGACCAGGGCGCCGCCGGGTGGGGCGGGGGCTCCACGGGACCCTGGTCGAGCCGGAACGGCGGGTACTCGTCGCGCAGGAGCAGCACGTAGGCGAGGACCCGGTTGACCCAGCGGTTGATGCCCATGACCAGGGCGAAGAGCTCGGGACGGTAGCGGCCCGTGAAGAGCAGGAGCACCGCGGCCACGAGCACGAGCAGCCCGAGCAGGGACGGCCCCCAGCTGGTGGTCGTCGTGCCGTCGTCGCCGCTGCGGCTGGTGCTCCACGTGCTCCCGCCGCCGGTGAGCACCCCGAGGATCAGCAGGTGCGGGATCGCCAGGAGCCACCACTTCACGAGCACCAGGCCGCGGGAGAGCCGCTCCGGGGGCGCGATCTCCAGCTCCGCCGGATAGTCCGCGCGGGCCAGGCTGAAGGGCGGGTACCGGTCGGTGCCCAGGGCCGAGTAGGAGTAGAACCCCACCCGCCAGCTCCACCGCAGGACCCCCACGCTGAAGGAGAACCACGAGGGCGGGTACCGCCCCGTGAACAGCACGGCGACGCCGGCGGCCACCGTGGTGACCACGAGCGCGAACCACAGCACCGCCAGCACGATCAGGTGCGGGACCACCAGCAGCCACTTCACCAGCCACAGCCACCGGGACAGCCCCGCGTCGAGGAACCCGCTCAGGCGCACGGGGGAGACCGGCCGCGGGGCCCCGCTCCGGTCCGGGGCCCCGGCGAGCGCCGCACCCGGGCCCGTGCCGCGCGGCGGCGTGCGCGGATCGACGTCCCGGCCCAGTCCGGCGGCACCGAGCAGCAGCAGCGGGACGCCCACGACCAGGCCGGCCAGGCCGCCCACCAGCTGGCCGCCGGCCAGGGGTCCCAGGAGGTCGGAGCGCGCCCCGAGCTGCAGGTCCGCCCAGACCGGCCGGGTGGCGTCCGCGTTCATCACCACGAGCGTCCAGCTGCCCGAGCGCAGGTCCAGTGTCAGCTCCCGGGTGCCGGTGCCCTGGTCCGAGTCCGCCCAGAAGGTCTGGTTCCCGGGCCGGTCGGGCACCCGTTCGCCGGGCACACGGGACGGGGCGTCGTCCCCGGACTCCGTGGCGCTGCCGAGCTCGGCGTGGGCGACGCCGTCCAGGTACCGGTCGACGTCGCCGGTCCCGGCCACGCCCACGAAGATCTCCTGCTGCGGGTCCGCCGCCGTCACGCGCACCTGCACCCGGCCGAGCTGGTCGAGGAAGGGCACGGGCGAGACCTGCGCGTCGCCGACGTCGAGCACGGCGGGCGGTCCGACCAGGGCGTAGGTGATGGTCTGGTGCCGGTCCGGGGACGTCGTGAGGAAGCGCCCGTCCTGCTGGGCCGCGGCGGCGCCGGCGAGGACGAGGCCGCTGACGAGCGCCGCCAGGGCCAGGGCGGTCAGGACGGCGCCCAGGACCAGCAGCACCCACTGCCCGGGCCTGGTGCGGCGCGGGGTGCCGTGCCGGGCGGTCGGGCGGGGCGGGCGGGTTTCGGGGTGCTCGTGCATGGGAGCTCCTGCGGGATCGGCCGGGTGGGGTCGGAAGGGCGGAGTCGGAGTGGCGGAGCCGGACGGGGGCCGGTCCCGGTGCGGGGCGTCCGGGTGGTCAGAGTGTGTCGGCGAGGCCGCGGCCCCAGGCGAGCGCGCGCTCCTCCTCCCCGGGGACCAGCTCGTTGCCCATGGTCACGAGGAAGCTCTCGGGCTCCGCGACCAGTTCGTAGCCGTGCTCCTGGAGGGCGCGGACGATCTTCTGCGAGGCGCGGCCGGTGAGCATCGCCGGGCCCTTGACCCGGGTGTCGAAGGCGGCCGCCCGGCCGGTCCCTGCGTCGAGGGCGGCCAGCCACTCGCGGACCCCGGGACCGGCGGCCGAGCCGTCCACGTCCAGGTGGTGGCGGGAGGCGTCCCGCACGGCCTGCTCGCGGGAGTTCTCCCGGCTCAGCCCGTGGCCGTGGGTGGGGGCGCCGACCACCAGCACGTCACCGGCACCCGGTGGGCGCCGCTGGGCCTCGGCGGTCGAGCGCACCTCCGCGGGGACCCCCGCCTCCGTGAGCCCCCGGACGATCGCCTCGGCGATCCGGTGGGTGTTGCCGTACATGGACTCGTAGATCACCAGGACGGTCACGGCGGGTCTCCTCTCTGTGCTCCGGTCGCTGTGCTCCGGTCGACGCGTTCTGCCTGCTGCGGTGCTGTCCCCGGCGTTCCCTTCCGTGCGGCCGGCCCGGCGGTGCGGGCCGTCCGCGGGGCCGCGGCTCACACGCGCAGGACGGCTGCTCCCGTGATGCGGTCCGCGGCCAGGTCCGCGAGGGCCCGGTCCGCCGCGCGCAGGGGATAGGGCACGGTGGTGGGGCGCAGCCGCAGCCGGGCGGCCAGCTGCAGGAACTCCTCGCCGTCCTGCCGGGTGTTGGCGGTCACGCTGCGCAGCTGCCGCTCCTGGAAGAGCTCCGCGGCGTAGTCGAGGGCCGGGACGTCGCTGAGGTGGATCCCGGCGACGGCGAGGGTGCCGCCCCGGTCCAGGGCGCGCAGCGCCGGGGGCACGAGCGTGCCCACGGGGGCGAAGAGGATCGCCGCGTCCAGCGGCACCGGGGGAGGCTCGTCGGCCTCGCCCACGAAGGCGGCGCCCAGCTCGCGGGCCAGCGCGCGCGCCTCCGCCGAGCGGGTCATGACGTGGACCTCCGCGCCCTGGTGCAGGGCCACCTGGGCGGCGAGGTGGGCGGAGGCCCCGAAGCCGTAGATGCCCAGCCGGCCCCCGGGCGGCAGCTGGGCCCGCCGCAGCGCCCGGTAGCCGATGATCCCGGCGCACAGCAGCGGGGCCGCGTGCTCGTCGTCGAACTCCTCGGGCAGGCGGTAGGCGAAGGCCTCGGGGGCCAGGGTGAGCTCCGCGTAGCCGCCGTCCTGGTCCCACCCGGTGAAGCGCGGGGCGGTGCAAAGGTTCTCCCGCCCGCGGCGGCAGAACCGGCAGCGGCCGCAGGTGTGCCGCAGCCACGCGACGCCCACGCGCTCACCCTTCCGGAACCGGCCGCACCCGGGGCCCGCGCGCACCACCTCGCCGACGATCTCGTGGCCCGGGATCACGCCCGCCCGGTGCAGAGGGAGATCGCCCTCCACGAGGTGCAGGTCGGTGCGGCACACCCCGCAGGCCCGCACCCGCACGAGCAGCTCCCCGGCTCCCGGCACGGGGTCGGGGCACTGCCCGAACCGCATCGGCCCGCCGGCGGCGGGACCGGGCTCATCGATCCACCACGCACGCATGCTGTCCTCGTCGATCCCCCGGGGAGGGCTCCGGCCGCGGCCGTGACCCCTGTCCTGCTCCGAGTCTAGGAACGGAACACTGGCTCCAGCCGGAAACGACGAATGTTAATGCCCCGTCCGCCGTTCCCGTCCCCCGGTCCCCTGCCCGGGACGGCCCAGCGCAGGCGGGTCCGCCCCGCGGGGGAACGCCCCGGCACGGGCGGGCCCGGATGTCGGCGGGAGGTGTTCCCAACCGGGGCGCGGGGGACGACCATGGGGGGACGAAGGACCGCCCGGGGGCGGGCCGCGTCGCCGGCCCCCGGGCGCAGCCGTCCCGGCGCGCGACGAGAGGACTCAGGCATGACCGAGCGCATCGACCACTGGCCCGCGGGAGCCCCGTGCTGGGCGGACATCATGGTCTCGGACCTGGACCGTTCCATGGACTTCTACGCCTCCGTGCTCGGGTGGCGGTTCACACCCTCCGATCCGGCGTACGGCGGCTACTGCAACGCCCTGGTGGACGGCGAGCCGGTGGCGGGGTTGTCGCCGGCGCTGCCGGACATGGAGGACGACCCGCACGCGTGGGCCGTCTACCTCGCGTCCGACGACATCGCGGCCACGGGCCGGGCCGCGGTGGCGGCCGGCGCCCGTCAGCTGTTCGAGCCGATGGCCGTGGGCCGCTTCGGCACCATGGGCGTGTGGATCGACCCCACCGGGGCGGCCTTCGGGGTGTGGCAGCCGCAGGAGCACACCGGCTTCAGCATCGTCGGCAAGCACGGGACCGTGGCCTGGTGCGACCTCCTGACCTCCGACCAGGCGGCCGCCGAGCGGTTCTACGCCGAGGTGTTCGGCTACACGTACCAGGACATCGGCACGCGGCACGAGGCGTACGCGGTGTTCACGGTCCCGGGCATGGACCGCACGGCCGGCGGGATCGGCGTGCCCGCCGAGGACGTCGACCACCTGCAGCAGGCGCCCCCGCTGTGGTGGGTCTGCTTCGAGGTCGACGACGCCGACACCGCGGCCGAGCGGGTCGTCGCCGCCGGGGGCGCGCTGGTCCAGGAGCCGGAGGAGTTCGGCTACGGGGAGCTGGTGTTCGCCGCCGGCCCGGACGGCGAGCGCTTCGCCATGATGGGCCCGTCCTCGGAGGACTGGACCGAGGAGGAGGACGACGAGGAGGACGAAGAGGACACCGGAGGGAACACCGGCGAGGACGACGGCCGGCCGTGAGCGCGGCCGCCGGCCGCCCGGCGCCTCAGGACGGGTGCCTCAGAACATGCCCACCACGGCGCCGACGAACCACAGCACCGCGAACAGCGCCACGAGGCCGAGGATGACCGCCAGCGCGATCTTGCCCTTCGCGGAGTCCCCGCGGTGCTCGACGTCGAGGTCGGGGTTGTCGGGCCCCACCCCCACGCCGGCGTCGGGCGGGGTGTCGCCGTCGATGCTGCGCCCGGACTCCTCGTTCAAGGCCTCCCGGGCCTTCTCCGGGTCGTTGCGCGCCTGCTCGGGATTGATGTCGGCCACGGGGTCCTGCTTCCTTCGGTCGGACGTGCTGGAACGGGTGTTCCCAGCAGAATAGCAAGCCTGCTGGTGAAATGGGTCGCCCGCTCGGGGACCGGTCCCGGTCCTCCGGCACGGAGCGTGCGCCGGGGCCCCGCGCCCTCCGCCGCCCCGGCCGCCGGTCAGGACAGCGGTGCGGCCGCGGCCAGCCCCGCGAGCACGGCGAGCACGGTCAGCGCGCCGGTGCCCGCGGCGTTGAGCAGGGCGCGGAGCGGGCTGCCGTCCCGGGCCAGCCGCACGGTGTCGGTCATCGCGGTGGAGAAGGTGGTGTACCCGCCGCAGAAGCCGACCACGGCGGCCGCGGCGGCGGGCCCGCCCAGCGTCCCGGCCAGCGCGGCGCCGGAGAGGAGCCCGGCCAGGAAGGAGCCGCTCACGTTGACGACCACGGTGCCGGCGGGGAAGGCCGTGGCCCACCGCTGCCGCACGGCCCCGTCCACCGCGAACCGGGCCATCGCCCCCAGCCCGCCGAGGAGGCAGATCAGCAGGGCGGTCACGCGCGCCGCCCCCGGGCCGCGAGGACGGTGCCGGCGAGGCACGCCAGGAAACCGCACCCCAGGGAGATCCCCACGTAGGCCAGGGCCTGCCCCGCGGCGCCGCCGGCCAGCATCCGCTCCGCCTCCAGCGCGAGCGAGGAGAACGTCGTGAACCCGCCGAGCGCCCCGGTGCCCACGCCGAGACGCAGCAGCATCCCGCGGGGCGTCTCCTCGCCGCGCCGCAGGAGGGACTCCAGGAGCATGCCCAGCAGGAAGGCCCCGAGCAGGTTCGCGGCCAGGGTGGCCAGCGGCCAGCCGGCCACCGCCGGCAGCAGCGCGGCGAGGCCGTGGCGGGCTCCGGTGCCCAGCGCGCCGCCGGCTCCCACGGCGAGGACCAGCAGCAGGCGCCGGTGCGGCGGTCGGCTCATGGGGGCTCCTCGGGGGCGGGCTCCGGCGGGGGAGCGGTCGGCGGCTCGATCCTACCGGCGGGTCCGTAGGATGTCGGGGTGCAGACGATACGCGGTGCCCGGATCCTCCTGGCCCTCAAGACCTCGCTGGCCGTGGCCCTGTCCTGGGTCGTGGCCCAGCGGATGCCCGGAGTGATCGACGACTACCCGTACTATGCCCCGCTGGGCGCGATCTCCGCGATGTACCCGACCGTGCTGGGCTCGGTGCGCGCGGGCCTGCAGACGGTCGCCGGCATCGCCCTGGGCATCATGCTGGCCGCGGGAGTCCTGCTGATCGGGGATCCCAATCTCGTGACCGTGTCGGTGGCGGTCGGCCTGGGCGTGCTCCTGGCGGGCATCCGTCAGCTCGGGGCCGGAGCGGAGTACGTCCCGGTCGGAGCCCTGTTCGTGCTCATCGTCGGGGGCCAGGACGCGGAGGGCTTCTCGGCGGGCTTCCTCGTGCAGATGTCCGTGGGCGTCGCGATCGGCCTGCTCGTCAACGTGACGGTCATCCCGCCCCTGGACTTCCGCACCGCCCGGCTGCAGCTCGACCGGCTGCAGAACGTCGCGGTCGACTACCTCGAGGACGTCGCCGGGGAGCTCGCGGAGCCCGGGACCACCGGGGGACGGGACTGGCGCCAGCGCAACCACGCGCTCGTGCGCATCACGGGCGAGGTGCGCGAGGCGGTCGACGAGTCGGCGCGCAGCGCCCGCGGCAACCCCCGGATGGTGCTCCGCCGCCGCCGGCGCCGCGCCGGGGCCTCGGCGGACCCCGGCTACGACTCCCTGCTGAAGCTCGAGAACGTGATCTTCCACCTCCGGGGCTTCACGGACGCGCTGCGGGAGCTCTACGACCACGAGCAGCACGACTGGCTGGTGCCCGCCGCCCTGAGCGCCCGGCTCGCCGAGGCGGTGCAGTCCGCCGCCGACGCGGTGCGCGCGTGGGCCGACGGCGAGGACCCCGAGGAGGCGGCCGAGCGGGTCCGCTCCCTGGTGGGCCGGCTCCACGCCGAGCTCACCGACCCCTCGCGGGCGGAGGACCGGCTGGTCATGGCCGCGGCCCAGGACCTCGCCCGGCTCGTGGCGGTCCTGGACCCGCCGACCGCCCCGACGGCGGGCAGCAGCGCCGTGACGCGGGGCTGAGGCCCGCACCGGCCGCGGGGCGGCGCCGTTCCCGGTGCCTGCGGGCCCCGGGAACGGCGCGCGGCTCAGGCCCGGCTGCGCCGCCGCAGGCGCAGGGCGACCGCCGCGCCCAGGGCGGTCCCGGCCACGAGCAGCCCGGCCAGGAGGCCGGGGCGCTGCTCCGGCTCCGCGGCGGCCGTCTGCATGTTGAGGCCCGGATTGACGGCCGCGGTCGCGGTCCCGGCGGGGGCCTCCACGACGGGGGCCTCGGCCACGGGGGCCTCGACGACGGGAGCCTCCACGACGGGAGCCTCCACGACAGGCGCGACGGGCGCCGGCGCGACCTCCACCGGGGCGGGGGCCACCGGGGCCACGGGTGCGGCGGGGGCCTCGCAGGCCACGATGGCCTGCTCGAGGAGCACGAGGAACTGGCCGACCGCGGCCTCGTCGAGGGCCAGCTGTGCCAGGAGAGCCTCGAAGGCCACGGCGGCGTCGGCGAGGGCCTGCTCGGCGACAGCGGGGTCGAGCGTGCCGAGCGCGGCGGCGAGCTCCTGGTCGAGCTCGAGGAGGCGCGCCTCGGCCTGGGCGATCGCCGCCGGGTCACCGGACTCCTGGGCGGCCATCAGCGCGGCCCCGGCCGCCTCCAGCTCCTGCAGGCTCGGCCCGCCGGCACCCCCGACGAGTGCGGCGTACTGGGCCTCGGCGGCGGCCAGGGACTCGGCCGAGGAGTCGAGGGCCGCGAGCGAGTCGGGCGTGAGGCCCGCCCCGGCCAGCGCCGCGTCCAGCTGGGCCGTGGCCTCCAGGCAGGCGGGATCCCCGGGTGCGGCGAGGGCCGCCGGGGTGCCCGTGAAGAGGCCTCCGGCCAGCATCGCGGCCGCGGCGCCCGTGGCCGCCCATGTCTTTCCAGCAGTCATGTCCTGTGTCTCCTGTGCTCGGTCCTCGCCCCGGGGCCACCCCGCGGCCGGCAGCGCGCGGCAGACCTCCCCCCGGCGTCACCGGTCCGCGCGCGGGGTGACAGGAAATGTCGTGCTGCTGGTCGGGCGGCGTGCGCCCCGGAGCTCGCGGAGATCCGGGGCGCGTCCGACGGACTGCTGTGCCGTCAAAGTACGCGCCGGTAGCCTTCGTTGGCAATAGTGAATCGACGGGTCGGGGCGGAGCCCTCCGGGCCGTCCGCCCGGAGGGGTCCGCAGGCCGGTGGAGGCGGGGATCCTGTCCCGCGCGCGCAGGACCGGGTGCGGGCACGCCGCGACCCCCGGGTGCGTGGCACCCGGGGGTCGCGGCGATCGGAGAGCCCTCCGCCGGAGCGGAGCGCGGGTCAGTGGGCGGCCACGGAGTCCTGGGCGGCGGCCCAGGCGGCGTAGGAGCCTTCCAGCTCGACGACGTCGTAGCCGGCGTGGCGCAGGGTGGAGGCCACGACGGAGGAGCGCAGCCCGCTCTGGCAGTAGGTCACGATCGTGCCCTGGGCCGGGAGCCGGTCCAGGTTCCACAGGACCCGGCCGCCGTGCAGCTGCACGGAACCGGGCACCGAGCCGGCGGCGTGCTCGCTCACGGCGCGCACGTCCAGCAGCATCGCCTTGTCGAAGGCCTCGACCTCCTCCGGGGCCACCAGACCCGGGGTGGACCGCGGCAGCCCCTCCACGGTGGTGACGTAGCCGGCCACGGCGTCGATGCCCACCCGCACCAGGTGGTCCCAGAACTCGTCGGCGGCCTCCTGCTGGTCCTCGGCCAGCAGCACCAGCGGGCGGGGGTCGGTCTCGGGGTTCACCGCCCAGGCGGCGTAGGTGGCGATGGACGTGCCGGCCGGGATGTTCAGCGCCCCGGTCACGGTCCCGGCGTGCACCTCCTCGGCGGAGCGGGTGTCCACGAAGGTCACCTCGTCGGCGGCCAGGCGCTGGGCGACCTGCTCGGTGTCGAGCTCGGGCAGCGGGGCCCGCTCGCCCATGACGGCCGGGCCCCGGCGGTTCTGGTGCTTCATCCGCCCGAAGTAGAACGGGGCGTCGGGCTGGCCCTCGAGCAGCTCGGCGACGAAGCCGGCCTCGTCGTCGGCGGCCAGGTAGGGGCCCCACCAGGCGTAGAGGCGCTCGTAGCCGACCGTGGTGGAGGGGATCGCGCCCAGGGCCTTGCCGCAGGCCGAGCCCGCGCCGTGGCCGGGGAAGACCTGGACGTGGTCGGGCAGGGTCAGGAACTTCTGCTGGAGGCTGGCGAACATCTGCTGCGCGCCGAGGAAGCGGGTGTCCGCCCCGCCGGCGGCCTCGTCGAGCAGGTCCGGGCGGCCCAGGTCGCCGGAGAACACGAAGTCGCCGGTGAGCAGGTACCCGGGGGCGTCGGCGAAGGCGCCGTCGGTGACCAGGAAGGACAGGTGCTCGGGGGTGTGGCCCGGGGTGTGCACCGCGGCCACCACGATGTTGCCGATGCGGATCTCGTCACCGTCGTGCAGACGCTCCGCCTCGAACTCGTACTGCCAGTCCTCCCCGCCCTCACCCGAGACGTGCATGGTGGCCCCGGTGGCGGCGGCCAGCTCGCGGGTGCCGGAGAGGTAGTCGGCGTGGATGTGGGTCTCGGTGACCGCGGTGATCTCCATGCCGTTCTTGACGGCCAGGTCCCGGTAGACGTCGATGTCGCGGCGGGCGTCGACCACCAGCGCCTGGCCGGTGCGCTGGCAGCCGATGAAGTAGCTGGCCTGGGCGAGGTCCTCGTCGTAGATGCGCTCGATCAGCATGGTGCTCTCCTTGGTTCGCTGGTTGGTGACGCGTGCCCCGTCGGGGCTTCCCGCGTCGTGCTGAGCACAACGATAATACCCCTGGGGGTATAGCGCAAGTACCCCCGGGGGTATTTAGCGGGCGGGGCGCCGGGATCGTTGCCGGCGGGTGCGGTGCCGCTCGACCGCCTCCTGGTAGGACGCCACGAGGGCCTCGGTCGCGGCCCGCCAGCCGAGGCCCTCGGCGTCGGCCCGGCCGGCCGCGCCCATCCGCGCGCGCAGGGCCGCGTCGTCGAGCAGCCGGGCCAGGCCGCCGGTGAGCGCGTCCGTGTCCCCGGGCGGCACGAGCAGTCCGGTCCGCCCGTCCTGCACCGCGAAGGGGATCCCGCCGGCCCGGGCGCCCACCACCGGCACCCCGCTGGCCAGGGACTCCAGGGCCACGAGCCCCAGGGTCTCCGTGGTGGACGGGAACGCGAACACGTCCGCCGAGGCGTAGGCGGCCGCCAGCTCCTCCCCGGCGAGCCGCCCCGGGAAGACCACGGGGGCGCCCGCGAAGCGCCGTTCGAGCTCCGCCCGGTGCGGGCCGTCGCCCACCACGGCGAGCCGGGTGCCCGGCAGCCGCCGCAGCGGTTCGAGCAGCGCCGCCACGTTCTTCTCCCGCGACAGCCGCCCGACGGAGAGCACCAGGCGGTCGCCGGGGTGCCCGTCGGTGAGCCGGGCACGCATCGCGGGGGACGCCTTCGCGGGGTGGAACAGCTCCGTGTCGACGCCCTTGGGCCACAGCGCCGTGCCGCGCACGCCCAGGGCCTCCGCGCGTTCCACCATGGGGTCCGACGTGCACAGCGTGATGCCGGCGAGGTTGTGGGTCGTGCGGATCCATCGCTCCACGGGCCGGCGCAGGACGCCGAGCCCGTGCCTGAACGCGCTCATGTACTGCGGCACGTCGGTGTGGAAGGACGCGAGCAGCGGCAGGTCCCGGGCCCGGGCCGAGAGGGCGCCCCACGCGCCGAACCACACCGGGTTCACGGCGTGCACCACGTCGGGGCGGAACGCCGACACGGCGCGCTCGGCCCGCGGGGACGGCAGGCCTCCCCGGACGTCCCGGTACCAGGGGAACGCCACGGACGGGACCCTGAGCACCCGGTGCGGGCCCCAGTGCCCGGGCGGGTTCCCCGGCGTGAGCACGAGCGCCTCGTGGCCGAGCTCCCCGAGCTCGTCGAGGGTGCGCGTCAGGCGCGTCACCACCCCGTCGACGTTCGGGACGAAGACGTCCGTGTACAGCGCGATCCGCATCCGCCGGCTCAGGCGCCCACGGCCACGGGGTGGGCCGGCCGCGACGGGACGCCCGGGCGGCGGCGGGCGTTCCACACGGACGTCGCCGGGATGCGGGAGAGGTCCACGCGGTGGGCCCAGCGCACGGCGGTCTGCTCGACCTCCCGGAGCAGGCCCTCCGACAGGGTGGTGGGTCGCAGTCCGAGGTCCAGGAACGCGGCGTTCTCGACGTGCAGGTCGTTCTCCGCGAACTCCTGGCGGGGGTTGGGGACCGTCTCCACCTCCGCGCCGGTGAGCCCGGCCACGAGGCGGGCGAGGTCGCGGACCCGGTGCGTCTCCGTCATCTGGTTGAAGATCTTGACCCGGTCCCCGGCCTCCGGCGGGTTCAGCAGGGCGAGCTCCACGCACCGGACCGTGTCCTGGAGGTGGATGAACGCGCGGGTCTGCCCGCCCGTGCCGTGCACGGTCAGCGGGTGCCCGACCGCCGCCTGGACGAGGAAGCGGTTGAGGACCGTGCCGTAGTCGCCGTCGTAGTCGAAGCGGTTGACGAGCCGCTCGTCGAGCGCCGTCTCGGCGGTGCCGGTGCCCCAGACGATGCCCTGGTGCAGGTCGGTGATCCGCAGCCCGTCGTTCTTGGCGTAGAACGCGAACATGGTCTGATCCAGCACCTTGGTCATGTGGTAGAGCGAGCCGGGGTGTGACGGGTAGAGGATCTGCTGGGCGACGCCGCCGCGCGGGCCGGGGACCTCCACGTCCAGGTAGCCCTCGGGGATCCGCATCCCGGCGGTGCCGTACCCGTAGACGCCCATGGTGCCCAGGTGCACGAGGTGGACGTCCAGGCCGGACTCCACGATCGCGCACAGCACGTTGTGGGTGGCGTTGACGTTGTTGTCCACGGTGTAGCGCTTGGTGCGCGGGCTCTTCATGGAGAACGGCGCCGCCCGCTGCTCCGCGAAGTGCACCACGGCGTCCGGGCGCTCGATGACGAGGAGGTCCAGGAACGCCTCGTAGTCCTCGGCGAGGTCGATCTCGGCGGTGCCGAGCCGCCGGCCCGTGCGCTCCGCCCACGCCGCCAGTCGCTCGTCGAGGCCGCGGATGGGGGTCAGCGACTCCGTCCCGAGCTGGACGTCGATGGCGCGCCGGGAGAGGTTGTCGACCACGACCACGTCGTGGCCGCGCGCGGACAGGTGCAGGGCGGCGGGCCAGCCGCAGAAGCCGTCACCGCCGAGGATCAGGATCTTCACTGGTGCTCCGTTCCCGGCCCGGCCGGTGCCGGGCCCGTCGTGTCGGTGTCGGTGTCAGCGTGGAGGACGCGTGTGAACCCGGAGTGAACGGTCCTGGACCAGCTGCTGGTGCCCGAACGAACCGGGGCCGACCGCCCACGCCGGACCGGCCAGTTCCCGCAGCTCGTGGGGCAGATAGGCGCGGCGCAGGGAGCGCAGCCCGTCGGTGCGCAGGAACGAGCCCGGGGCCAGGGGCAGGACGCCCACCGCGTACAGCCGGTAGGCCGCCGGGCTGCGCACGAGGTCGTTGTGCACCACGAGCCGGCCGGCCAGCCGCTCGGAGTCCGCCACGAGCTCCCGCACGGGCCCGGGGTCCAGGTGGTGGAGCAGGTGGTTGGAGACCACCACGTCGAACGTCTCGCCGGCCGTGACGAGCTCCCGGCTGGTGACCCGCCGGAAGGCCGGGGGCGCCGCCCGCGGGTGCCGGACCGCCCAGCGGGCGGTCCGTGCCGACGCCCAGCGGTGGGCGCGGGCGTCCGGGTCGATGCCGGTGATGCGCAGGTCGATCCCGTCCCGCTGCGCCCACCGGGCCAGGGCGCGCGCGACGTCCCCGCCGCCGCAGCCGACGTCCAGGAGGCTCAGCGGGCGGCCGGTCGCGGCGAGGGGCCGGATCCGGTGCCGGTAGGTGGCGGACCAGCCGGCGACCAGGGAGTTGACGAGGTCGAAGCGCGCGTAGGTGCGCTCCAGCGCGGCGAGGTCGCAGCCGGGGTCGTCCATGAGCTCGCGCAGCCCGGCGTCCCGCCGGGAGAGGTCGGGCCGGGCGCGCGGCAGGACGGAGGGCATCTGCCCATTCTGCGCAGGACGACACGATCCGCCAAGGAGCGCGGCGGGCCGGGAGCGGCGTGCCGTGCCGTCACTAGACTGGGGATCTCTGCCGGCGCCGGGCAGGAGCAGACGGGAGAAGGGGGCCGCGTGGGACACACCGTGCGTGCCGTGGGCTCGTCGCCCGCGCCGTGGATCGGTCTCGCGAGCGCGTGCTGGGCCGCCAACGCCGCCCTGGGCGCGTCCGTGGGCGCCGGGCTCGTGCGCACGGGCCGGTTCCGCTGGATCCACCACGCCCTCTACATCGCCACCACCACCACGACGGCGGCCGCCGCGCTCCTCGCCGCCTGCTCGTCCTCCGCCTCCGGGCGCGCCGCGGGCCGAGCCCTGGCGCCGGCGCTGCTGCCCCTGCTCGCCCTCCCGCGCATCGGCACGCCGGCCCAGGGGCACCCGCGCCGCCACGCGCTCGCGGCGCTGTCCGCGGCACCGTTCTACGCCGCGGCCCTGGGCCGCGCCCGCGCCGCCCGCGGACCGACCCGCCCGTCCTGACCCGATCCGCCCGATCTGACCGGAGAGCACATGGAGTTCCTCGACGTCGTCTTCAACCGCCGCACCACGAACGGCCCGTTCCTGCCGGAGCGGGTGTCCCCGGAGCACCAGAAGCTGCTGCTGCGCACGGCCGCGGCCGCGCCCTCCCAGTTCAACAGCCAGCCCTGGCGCTTCGTGCTGATCGAGGACCGGGGGACCATCGACCGGATCGCCCGGATCAGCGCCGACTCGATGACGCAGGTGATGGCCGAGGGGACGTTCTTCGACCGGTACAAGCGCTACTTCCGCTTCAGCAAGCAGGAGATGGACGAGCAGCGCTTCGGGATGCTCTTCGACAAGCTGCCCGCGGTGCTGCGCCCCTTCACCAAGAAGGCGTTCACCCCGGGCGGGCAGGCGATGATGAACCGGCTGCGGGTGCCGCAGACCCTGGGCGCGGAGAACCACAAGCTCGTGGCGGGGTCCCCGCTGCTGCTCGGCGTGATGCTCGACCGCCGCGAGTACCGCCCGGGGGAGCTCTCCGGGTTCTACTCGCTCTTCTCGATGGGCGCGGCCATGGAGAACCTGTGGCTGACCACCGTGGAGCTCGGCATGGGCATCCAGTTCATCTCCTTCCCCATGGAGGCCCCCGCCCGGTGGGCCGAGATCGTGGACCTCCTGGACGTGCCCGAGGACCTCGAGCTCATGGCCGTCTACCGGCTGGGCTACGTCCCGGAGGAGCACCGTCGCCCGGCGATCGACTGGTCCAGCCGGGAGCGGCGCCGGATCTCCCAGTACGTGTTCCGGGAGTCCTGCGCCACGCCGCAGCAGGGCTGGGACGACTGAGGGGCGCCGTCACCCTCCGGTGATGAGGGACGCGGCGCGCTCCGCGATCATCGCCGTGGGCGCGTTGGTGTTGCCGCTGGGCACCCGCGGCATGACCGAGGCGTCCACGACCCGCAGGCGGTCGATCCCGTGCACGCGCAGGTCCTCGGGGGAGACCACCGCGTCCGGGCCGGTGCCCATGCGGCACGTGCCCACCTGGTGGTGGTAGGTGGTGACGAACCTGTTGACGTAGGCGATCTCCTCCTCCTCGGTGCGCACCTCCGCCCCGGGGTAGAGCTCCTCGGCGCCCCATCCCTGCGCCAGCGGCGGCGCCGCGACCATCTCGCGGGCCTGGCGGAAGGAGGCCAGCAGCGCCTCGCGGTCGCGCGGGTCGTCGAAGATGTTCGGGTCCAGCTCCACGGGGTCCGAGACCCCCGGCCCGGTGAGCCGCACGGTCCCCCGGGAGTACGGCCGGACCAGCCCGGAGTGCAGGGTGAAGGCGTTCGCCGGCCCCGTCATCCCGTCGTCGTACATCGGGACCGAGAAGTGGATCGGCTGCGTGTCGGGCGCGTCCAGCTCCGGCCGGGAGCGCCAGAACAGGTGGGTCTGGGTGACGGACCAGTCGGAGGCGGGGTGCTCGATGGTGCGGTTCGTCGCCTCGGCGATGACGGGGGCCAGCAGGTGGTCGTGCAGGTTGGCGCCCACCCCGGGCAGGTCGTGGGCCACGGGCACCCCGACGTCGGCGAGGTGCTCGGCCGGGCCGATGCCGGAGCGCAGGAGGATCTTGGGGGAGTCGAGCGCCCCGGCGCACAGGATCACCTCGTCGGCGTGGATCCGCTCGGGGACGCCGTCCGGGTCGTCGAGGGGCACGACGGCCACGCCGACGGCGCGGGCCTCCTCGAGCAGGACCTTCTGGAGGAGCACGCCGGTGCGGACCGTCAGCCGCGGGTGGTCCTCCACCGGCGCCACGTACGCCATGTACGTGTTGAAGCGCCGTCCGTCGCGGACGTTGATCTGCTGCTGGGAGACGCCGTCGAGCGTGCCGGCGTTGTAGTCCTCGTTCCAGGGCACGCCCACGTGCTCGGCGGCCTCGACGATCGACTCGAAGATCGGGTTGAGCGGGTAGTCCTGCACCGCGGGGACCGGCCCGTCGGTGCCCCGGCTGCCGTCCGGGACCGCCCCGGCGGGCGGCACGTAGGCCTCGACCGCGGTGAACCACGGCAGCACGTCGTCCCAGCCCCACCCCGGGCAGCCGTCCGCCGCCCAGGCGTCGTAGTCCTGCGCCGCGCCGCGCACCCAGATGGTGGCGTTGAGCGCGTGGGAGCCGCCGAGCACGCGCCCGCGGGGCCAGTGGATGACCCGGCCGTCCGCGTGCCGCTGGGGCACGGTGAAGTAGTCCCAGTCCTCGGGCGAGTGCCAGAGCTCGCCCAGGCGGGACACCAGGTGGATCGCCGGATTCAGGTCCTTGCCCCCGGCCTCGAGGAGGATCACCTCGTGGCCGGCGTCCAGGAGGCGGCGGGTCAGGATGCTGCCGGCGGTGCCGGCGCCCACGACGACGTAGGTCTTGGCGGTCTCGTTGTCCATGGCCCCAGTGTGGTCCGGGGCACACCGCGGCACCTTGTCCCGGCGTGCACGGCGCTTGACCCACAGCGCGCCGGTCCGCGCTGTGGGTCAAGAGCCGTGCTCGCACGGACAAGCCGCGGTGACGTGTCCCGGGTCACCATGGGGGCAGTCCTGATCCGTCCGTCCCGAAGGAGACCCCGTGACCACCACGACCGAGACCACGACCGAGACCGCGCCCATGACCTACGGCGACCTGCTCGCCGCCGTCACCGACCCGGAGGGCCGCGAGATCCTGGACCCGGCCACCGGGGAGCTGGTCGGCCGGGTCCACGAGTCCACGGTCGAGGAGCTGGAGCAGGCCCTGGCCCGCGCCCGGCAGGAGCAGGGCGAGTGGGCCGCCGTCCCGGACGCCGAGCGCTGCGCGCTGCTGCACCGGGCCGCCGACGCGATCGAGGCGAACGCCCCGGCGCTCGCCGAGCTGCTCTCGCGCGAGCAGGGCAAGCCGGTGCACCAGGGGCCGAACGCCATGTTCGAGGTCGGCGGCGCGGCGGCCTGGATGCGCGCCGCGGCGTCCTTGCCGCTCGAGCCCGAGACGGTCTTCGACGACGAGTCCGGCACCGCGGTCCTCACCTACGACCCCATCGGGGTCGTCGGGGCGATCGGTCCCTGGAACTGGCCCATGATGATCTCGGTCTGGCAGATCGCCCCGGCGCTGCGCATGGGCAACACCGTGGTGCTCAAGCCCTCCGAGCACACCCCGCTCTCCGTCCTGGGCCTGGCGCACGTCGTGAACCAGGTGCTGCCCGCGGGTCTCGTCACCGTGGTCCCCGGCGGCCGGGAGGTCGGCGAGGCACTGTCCCGGCACCCCGGCGTGGACAAGCTCACGTTCACCGGGTCGACCGCCACGGGCAAGGCGATCATGCGCTCGGCCGCGGACACGCTGACCCGGCTGACCCTCGAGCTGGGCGGCAACGACGCCGGCATCGTGCTCCCGGACGCCGATCCGCAGGCCATCGCCGAGGGCCTGTTCTGGGGCGCGTTCATCAACACGGGCCAGACCTGCGCGGCCCTCAAGCGCCTCTACGTCCACGAGGACGTCTACGACGCCGTGTGCGAGTCCCTCACCGAGGTCGCGGCGGCCATGCCGATGGGCGAGGGCCGGGACGAGCGCAACGTCCTGGGCCCCCTGCAGAACAGGTCGCAGTTCGAGATCGTGGCCGACCTCGTGGAGAAGGCCAGGGCCGGTGGGGGGCGGGTGCTGCTCGGCGGGGACCCGGACGAGGACCGGCCGGGGCACTTCTATCCGACGACCCTGGTGGCCGACCTCGACGACGACAACCCCCTCGTGACCGAGGAGCAGTTCGGGCCGGCCCTGCCCATCGTGAAGTACTCCTCGGTGGACGACGCCGTGCGCATGGCCAACCGGCTGGACGTCGGGCTCGGCGCCTCCGTGTGGGGCACCGACACCGACCGCGCCCGGGAGGTGGCCGCGCGGATCCAGGCCGGCACGGTGTGGATCAACAAGCACGGCGCGATCGACCCCCGCATGCCCTTCGGCGGGATCAAGGGCTCGGGCTTCGGCGTGGAGTTCGGGGTGGAGGGCCTCAAGGCGTTCGGCGTGCCGAAGGTCATCGCGTCCTGACGGAGCCCGCGGCCCCGCCCCGCCCCGCCCTCCTTCGTCGAACTCACCGGCTCCGCCCGAGACCGCAGACGAGATCCGCCGGTCTCGGGCGGAGCCGGTGAGTTCGGCGGTGGTGGGGGCAGGCCGCACGGGATGGCTCTTCCAATAGTGTGTGACGCACACTATGATGTGGGCATGGCACCGGAACCGGTCGACCAGGTCGTCGCCTCCCACACCCAGGAGCTGCGCCGCGGCACGACGGTCCTGGCCTGTCTGCTCGTCCTGGACGAGCCCCGCTACGGCTACGCCCTGCTCCGGACCCTCGCCGATGCCGGGCTCGACGTCGAGGCCGGCACCCTCTACCCGCTCCTGCGCCGGCTCGAGACCCAGGGCCTGCTCGAGAGCGACTGGAACACCGACGAGTCCCGGCCCCGGAAGTTCTACCGGATCACCGGGCTCGGGGCCCGCGCCCGGGACGCCCTCGAGGCCGAACGGCTCCGGCTGCACGCGGCGCTGTCCGCCCTCTCCCGCCCGACTCCTCCCGAGGACTGATCGCCGTGTCCGCCAGCACCCTCACCCCGCGCACCGAGAGCTATCTGCAGGAGGTCGCCCGGCGCCTCCCGCCCGGAGCCCGCGCGGACGTGTCCCGGGAGCTGCGGGGCACCGTCGCCGACATGGTCGACGACGGCGTGGCGCAGGGACTCCCGCCGGACGAGGCGGAACGCCGCGCCCTCGAGGAGCTCGGCGACCCCGCCCTGCTGGCCGAGGACTACGGTCCCGGTCCCCGGCACCTGATCGGCCCTGCGCACTACCACGACTTCCTCGAGCTGCTGCGGGTCCTGGTGCCCGTGCTGGCCGGACTCTTCGGCGGGCTCACCCTGCTCGGCCGGCTCTTCGGGGAGGCGGGGCGCGAGGACCTGGTCAGCTATCTCGTGCTCTCGCTCGCCCCCGCGGTCGGCGCCGCGATCCAGGGAGCCCTGATGGGGGCGGGCATCGCCGTCGTCGTCTTCGCCGTGGTGGAGCGCACGGAGGCCGCGGAGGCGGCGCGCCGCGGCGACCGGGGTGGGACCGGGGGGCAGGCGCCCCCGCGGTGGACCGTCGAGCGGCTGCCGCCGCCGCGCCCCGAACGGGACGGCACCGCGGGGGAGCTGGTCTGGGCCACCATCGCCCTGGGCCTGGCCTTCGCCGCGCCGTTCCTGCTCTCGCGGCCGCTGTTCCGCGAGGGCCCGCTCGCCGGCGAGCCCCTGCTCGACCCGGCCGTGTGGACGCCGTGGGTGCCGCTCTACCTGGGGATCGTGCTGCTCGCCTGGGGGTGGGAGCTGCTGCGCTTCCGCCGCCGCCGGTGGTCGTGGGCGCTGTTCGGGATCAACGCCGTGCTGGACCTCGCCATGGCCGCGCTGCTCGTCACCGTGCTGCGCACCGAGTCCGTGGTGAACCCGGTGCTCCGCGAGCGCGGCTGGGTGGGCGACGAGTTCGCGCAGATCGGCGTCGCGGTCGTGGTAGGCGTCACCGTCTGGGACCTCGTGGCGACCTTCCTCTCCTGCCGCCGGTCGGTGGCCCGGCAGCACTGACCGGCGCCGCCCGGACCGGGCAGGGCCCGGTCCGGGCGGCGGCCGTGCTGTTCCGGGACAGCGCTCGGCCCGCGGGAGCTCCTCGGAGCTCCCGCGGGCCGGGAGAGGGCCTCTGCCGCCGCGGGGTGCCGAGCGGTGCGGAGCGCAGGACGCTTCGTGGGCGTCCGGCGCCGGCCGGGATGCGCGGAACCGGGTCCGGTGGCGCACCGTGTGATCACCAGTTGACACCGTGGTCAGCACGATGCGCAAACGTCTACTCTGAACCTGATCAGATCGACCAGTTTCGGTCGGGAAGGAGGGGCTGCTGTGGTCAGCATGACGAACGGCGGGGCCGGGACGGGGCCGCTGGACCCGACGGACCGGAGAATCCTGGCGGCGCTGGACGAGGACCCGCGGATGACCGTGCTGGCCCTGGCGCAGCGCACGGGCCTGGCGCGCGGGACCATCCAGGCCCGGCTCGAGCGCTACCGCGCGAGCCCCGCGCTGCGCCCGCACAGCACCCGGGTGACGCCGGCGGCGCTCGGCTACGGTCTCGCCGCGAGCGTGGCCGTGGAGCTCGACCAGCACCAGCTCGACGAGGCGATCGCCGGTCTGCAGGCGATCTCCCAGGTCATCGAGGTGTTCGCCCCCGCCGGGCAGACGGACCTGCTGTGCCGGGTGGTCGCGAAGGACCCCGAGGACCTCTACCGGGTCTCCGAGGAGATCCGGTTGTGCCCCGGCATCCTGCGGACGTCGACGAGCATGTTCCTGCGCACCGTCATCCCGTACCGGGTGGCGCCGCTGCTCGCGGAGGGCGGGACGCCGGGGAGGGGTGGGGTCAGTTCCGGGCGGCCGCGCCCATGACCTCGGCCCGCAGCCGGTCCAGGTCCACGTCGTCGCCCTCGTGCAGGCCGTGGGTGCGGACCCACGCGCGGGCGCTGAGCATGATCTCGTCGTAGTACTGGTGGGTCTCGCAGTGGGCGGCCCCGATGCGGGCCTGGGCGCGGGGCTCACAGCTGTCCTCCGTGAAGGAGATGACGGCCACCGGGCTGAGCGCCAGGCCGACCACGCCGTGGACCGCCGTGATGGTGCGGCCGTGGAACGTGTCGCCGGGGGTGAGGTCCCAGGCCCTGGCGGTGGGGTGCTGATGGGTGAGGTCCATGATCGGCTCTTGAGCTGGAGGGGAGTCCGTCCGGCCGGCGCACAGCGCCGGGGAACGGCCCCGGGAACGGGAGGTGAGGGAGGAAGAGCGGAAGGAAGGAGGGGGCGGTCCGGGGGCCGGCCGGTGTGCGGCCGGCCCCGGCGCCGTCCGGTCAGTGACCGAGACCGGTCCAGTGGCTGGTGTCCTGGTACCAGGGGGACCAGGAGTAGCCGTCGTAGTAGCGGTACTTGACCACGTGGTAGACCTTCTTGTCGTCGTGGTGGTCCAGGTGCTTGTAGTGCCCGCCGCCCCAGGCGCCGCCCCAGTAGTAGTAGTGGTCGCCGCCGGTGTAGTGGTGGTGGCCGTGCTTGCTCACGGCGTAGTAGTGCTGCTTGACCTCCACCTTGTACCCCTTGGGGCACTTCACGTGGAACGGGTACTTGACGATCTTCTTCCCGTGGTGCCACGTCCAGGAGGGCTTGTGGGCGTCGACCGAGCAGTGCTTCTGGTGCGGCTTGTGCGACTCCGTCCCGAGCACCGAGGACTGTGCCGAGTCGGCCGGCGCCGGAGCCGCCTGGGCGGGGGAGCCCAGCAGGGGCAGGGCGCCGGCGGCCAGGGTCAGGGAGGCCAGGGACAGCACCGCCTTGCGGGCGTAGCGGCGGGCGCCGGCCGGCTGCGGGGCTGCGGACGAGGTGGTTTCGATGGACATTTCGGGTCTCCTGCGGAAGAGGGACTGCGTGGTTGCCGGTGGTTCCTCCCCCGGGGTCCGGCGGGGAACTTCTCGAACCGACAGGACAAGATTCGCAGTCGGGGGCACCGTGCGGCGTCCACCCGGGAGTTGAACTCCGGCGTACAACCGGGGTGGTACGCGGGAGGCCGGGGGCAGGACTCAGAAGCTGTCCGTGGGCTTGACGAGCCCGCTCTTGAACGCGGCCGTCACCGCCTGGGCGCGCTCGCTGACGCCCAGCTTGAGGAAGATCCGGTGGACGTGGGTCTTCACGGTCGCCTCGCTGAGGAACAGCCGCCGGGCGATCTCCGTGTTGGTCAGGCCGTGGGCGACGGCGACCAGGACCTCGCGCTCCCGCCGGGTGAGCTGCTGCAGCTGCTCCGGCGGCGGGACGGCAGGGTCGGGGTGCCGGCTGAACTCGGTCAGGAGCCTGCGGGTCACGTCCGGGTCCAGCCAGCCCCCGCCGCGGGCGAGGGAGCGCACGGCGTCCGCCAGGACCTTCGGCGCGGAGCTCTTGAGGATGAAGCCGGAGGCGCCCGCCCGCAGCGCGGCGTGGACGGCGGCGTCCTCGTCGAACGTCGTCAGCATCAGGACGGTGGCGACGTTCGGCACCCGGTCCAGGAACGCGTCGGACGTGAGCACCCGGGTGGCGGCCACCCCGTCCGTGCCGGGCATGCGCACGTCCATGACCACCACGTCCGGCTGCAGGCGGGCCGTCTCCTCGACGGCCGCCGCGCCGTCGGCGGCCTCGCCGACGACGATCAGGTCCGGCTCGGCGGTGAGGAGCATGGCCAGCCCGGAGCGCACCATCGCCTCGTCGTCCACCAGGAGCACCCGGACGGGTGCGGGTTCCGTGCCGCGTGTCATCCGGTGGCCTCCCCGCCCGCGGTGGCCGCCGCGGCGCCGTGCGGGTCGGCGGGGCCGACGGGAAGCCGCGCGGACACCAGGTACCCGCCGTGCGGGTCGGGTCCGGCCGTCGCCTCGCCGCCCACCGCCCGGGCGCGCTCCGCCATCCCCCGCACCCCGTGCCCGGTCGACAGCCGTGCGGCGAGGCGACCGCGGGCCCCGGCGCCGTCCGTGCGGACGGAGAGCTCGACGTCCCGGGGGCCCCAGTCGAGGGCCACCCGGACAGGGCGGTCCGGGGCGGCGTGCTTGACGGCGTTGGTCAGGGCCTCCTGCGCGATGCGGTACGCGGCCTCGTCCACGGCCGGCTCCAGGGCGCAGGGCTCGCCCGCCACGCAGAGCTCCACCTCCCGGCCCGCCGCGCGCAGGTGGTCCAGCAGGCCGTCCAGGCGCTGCAGGCCCACCGGCTCCTGCTCCGCCCGGGCCGCCGGCGCCGGGGAGAGCAGGCCCAGCATGCGCCGCAGCTCCGTGACGGCCTGCTCACCGAGCTCGTCGACCTGCCGCAGCGCCGCCCGGGCCCGGTCCGGGTCGCGCTCCATGACGCGCTCGGCCCCTCCGGCCTGCAGCACCATGAGGCTCACCGCGTGCGCCACGACGTCGTGCAGCTCCCGGGCGATGCGCTGGCGCTCCTCGGCCTCGGCCCGGGCGGCGGCCAGCCGGGCCACGAGCTCGCGCTGCGCCACGCTCCAGCGGACCCACCGGCCCACGCCGAAGACGACGAGGTGGGCCACGGTGAGGAACAGGACCGCGACGAGGAACGAGGCCGCCCGCATCGACGGGTCGGGGGTGTCCTGGACGGTGGCGTGCACGCTGGTGGCGACCGGCAGGAACGCGATCGCCAGGCCGGGGACCGCCCTGCGGTCCGGGCAGTGCGCGGCCACCGCGAAGAGGGCCAGCCAGACGCAGAAGATGGGGTGGAATCCGAAGCCGAGCAGTGCGACGGCCACGGCGCCCAGCACGACCAGCAGGAGCACGGCCAGGGGCCACCGGCGGCGCCAGAACAGGGGCAGATACAGCAGCGCCGCCGAGAGCACGACGAGCCAGGGGGCGACCGCGCCGGGCTCCGCCGTGCGGTCCCACGTGATCTGGAGCTCGATGCCCCACAGCACCGGCACCGCGACGAGGTCCAGGGCCACGCGCGAGGGGTGTCTCCAGGATCTCATCGGCCCCCCTGCTCAGCTGCACACGGACCTGCCGAAGACGGTGCAGATCCACATCCGCTCGACGGGAGGGGCGGGCAGGCGGCAGTCCTCGACGATCGAGTGGCGCCGGATCTCCTCCCACGCCACCACGGGTCGCAGGGCGTCCTCGGCGCAGTCCGGGACCTCGGCGGGCCGTGCCCCCAGCGCGGTCTCCACGGCCGAGCACAGCTCGGCGCCCGTGGCGAGCCGGCGCTCGGAGCCCGCGCCGTCCGGGGGGCCCTGCGCGGGGCACCCGGACGGGTGCTCGAGCCGGATGCCCGTCATCTCGGAGTCCGGGTCGTGCAGGACGCCGTGCAGCAGGATCCGCGAGATCCTGATCCGCTCGACCTCGTCCGTGCGCCCCGACGCGACGCGGGCGATCAGCACCTCCGGGTCGACGTCCCGTCCCAGCCAGTCCGGCGGGCCCTGCACCAGCACGTAGTCGCTGTCCACCAGCCGTCCCCACGCCAGGTGCCCCTCGACGGCGTCGGGCGCTCGCGCGTTCTGGACGGACACCAGTGTCCGGAATTCTGTCTCGAGTGTCGCCATGCCGAGCCCCCCGCGAGTCGTGCGGCAATTCTCCTCGTCCGCCCACGTCAAGTCCATAGTCGGCGTCCCCGGCGGGCCGGCCGGTGCGTTCCGCGGCGCCTCCGGGGGTCCCGGAACCCTGGTCTCGCGGGGCCGTGCGCGGTACCGTAAGCAGACTGGCGAATTTGTTGTTTTTCGTCACCGCTGATCGTCGAGACGGAACGAAGGAGATGCCATGAGCACCAAGGTCGAGAAGACTGTCGTGGTCGACGTGCCGCTGACCACCGTGTACAACCAGTGGACCCAGTTCGAGGACTTCCCCCACTTCATGAGCGGCGTGCAGAGCGTGACGCAGCTCGGCGACGACCGCCTCGAGTGGGTTGCCGAGATCGGCGGCGTCCGCCGGCAGTGGGAGGCGAAGATCGTGGAGCAGGTCCCGGACCGCCGGGTCTCCTGGGCCGCCACCGAGGGCGCCACCAACGCCGGCACCGTGATGTTCCACGACGCGGGCAACGGCCGGACCGAGGTGCACCTGGTCCTCGAGTACGAGCCCGAGGGTCTCGTGGAGAAGGTCGGGGACAAGCTCAACGTGGTCGAGAACCAGGCCGAGGGCGACCTCGAGCGGTTCAAGAAGTTCATCGAGGACGAGGGCTACGCGACCGGCGCCTGGCGGGGCTCCGTCAACGAGGGCGCTCCCGTCGGCACGCCCGGAGTCGAGCACGCCGCCGCCTCCCGCGGGGACGACGGCAAGGCCGGGGTGTCGGGCAAGGCCGTCGCCGCCGGCGTCGCGGCGGCCGGTGTCGCGGCCGCCGGGGCGGCCGCCGCGGCGAAGAAGAAGGACTCCGCTCCGGACACGGAGCCGGTCACCCTCGAGTCGACGGCGCCGCCCGCGGCACCGGCGGCCCCCGCGGCGCCGGTGACCCCCGGCGAGACCGTGACCGGGGAGGTCCCGCCGATCCCCACCGTGGACGAGGCGCTCACCGACGACACCGTCGACGCGGACCTGGACGTGGACCCCACCAGCCGGCGCATCGACGACCGCCCCGCGGGCGGCGCGCTCTGAGCCGGCCCCTTCCGTGCACCGGGCCCCCGACCGCCGCGGTCGGGGGCCCGGTGCACGGAAGGGGTGCCCGGTGCGGCCGAGCCGCGTCCGGACCGGGCGCGGGGACCACCGGCCGCCGGGGACTGCCGGCCGGCGGGACGGCCGGTCAGCCGGTGACGGCCCCCAGCGACGCCGAGCGCACCAGCTTGACGTACTTGCCCAGCACGCCGCCCTCGTACTGCGGGCGCAGGGGGGCCCAGCCCTCGCGGCGCCCGGCCAGCTCCTCGGCGTCCACCAGCAGGTCCAGGGAACGGGCCGCCAGGTCCACCCGGATCCGGTCGCCGTCGCGCAGGAACGCGATCGGCCCGGCGTCGACGGCCTCCGGCGCGATGTGGCCGATGCACAGGCCCGTGGTGCCGCCCGAGAACCGCCCGTCGGTGAGCAGCAGCACGTCCTTGCCGAGCCCCGCGCCCTTGATCGCCCCGGTGATGGCCAGCATCTCGCGCATGCCCGGACCGCCCTTGGGGCCCTCGTAGCGGATGACGAGCACGTCCCCGGCCGTGATCTCGCCGGCCTCGAGGGCGTCCATCGCCGCCTGTTCGCGCTCGAAGACCCGGGCCGGGCCCTCGAAGACCTCGGCGTCGAAGCCGGCGGACTTCACCACCGCGCCCTCCGGCGCCAGGGAGCCGTGCAGCACCGTGATCCCGCCCGTGCGGTGGATGGGGTTGTCGAGCGTGCGGATCACGTCGCCGTCCAGGGGATCGGGGTCCAGGGCGGCCAGGTTCTCGGCCACCGTGCGCCCCGTCACGGTGAGGGCGTCGCCGTGCAGCAGCCCGGCGTCGAGCAGCGCCTTCATGACCACGGGGATGCCGCCGTGCCGGTCGACGTCGTTCATGACGTAGCGGCCGAACGGCTTGAGGTCCGCGAGGTGGGGGACGCGGTCACCGATCCGGTTGAAGTCCTCCAGGGTGAGCTCCACCTCCGCCTCGTGGGCGATGGCCAGCAGGTGCAGGACGGCGTTGGTGGACCCGCCGAGGGCCATGAGCACGGTGACGGCGTTCTCGAAGGCCTCCTTCGTCAGGACGTCCCGCGCCGTGATGCCCTGCCGGAGCATCTCGACCACGGCCTCCCCGGAGCGGTGGGCGAACTGGTCGCGCCGCCGGTCCGCCGAGGGCGGGGCCGCGGAACCCGGCAGGCTCATGCCCAGGGCCTCGGCCACGGAGGCCATGGTGTTGGCCGTGTACATCCCGCCGCAGGCGCCCTCGCCCGGGCAGATGGACCGTTCGATCCGGTCGAGGTCGGCCCGGCCCATCAGGCCTGCCTTGCACGCGCCCACGGCCTCGAACGCGTCGATGAGGGTGACGTCCTTCTCCGTCCCGTCGCTGAGCTTCACCCATCCCGGCGCGATGGTCCCGGCGTAGAGGAACACCGAGGCCAGGTCCAGGCGGGCGGCGGCCATGAGCATGCCGGGCAGGGACTTGTCGCACCCGGCCAGCAGCACGGACCCGTCGAGGCGCTCCGCCTGCATGACCGTCTCCACGGAGTCCGCGATGACCTCCCGCGAGACCAGCGAGAAGTGCATCCCCACGTGGCCCATCGAGATCCCGTCCGAGACCGAGATCGTGCCGAACTGGAGGGGGTAGCCGCCCCCGGCGTGGACGCCCTCCTTGCAGCCCTGCGCGAGCCGGTCCAGGGAGAGGTTGCACGGGGTGATCTCGTTCCAGGAGCTCGCGATGCCGATCTGCGGCTTCTCCCAGTCGGCGTCGCCCATGCCCACGGCACGGAGCATGCCGCGGCTGGCGGTCGCGTCGATGCCGTCGGTGACCTGACGGCTGCGGGGCTTCATGTCGGGGCTCATGCGGTCTCTCCCGGGTCGTCGGTGCGCGGTGGGATGCGCGGGGCAGGGCGTGCCGCGAACCTATCAACGGAACT
Organism: Kocuria sp. CH-021; assembly: GCF_049716185.1. Lineage (NCBI taxonomy): Bacteria > Bacillati > Actinomycetota > Actinomycetes > Micrococcales > Micrococcaceae > Kocuria > Kocuria sp. CH-021. Next base: position 40,733 of record NZ_JBNAFK010000015.1, read on the forward strand.
CGAGGAACGTCGAGCGATGTCCATGGCCGGCGCGGAACTTTGTGCCCGCAGGGGGAAGACAAGGCGTGCCCGGCCCTCCTAGGGTGGGAGCAGGCAACGATAAGCAACCTGATCGAAGGAGCCCCAGATGCCCGAGGCGCCCGTCTCCCAGCACGCCCGCGCGATGGCCGACGACGAGGGCGGGATGCCCGAGCAGCAGCAGACGCCCCCGGGCCTGACCGCCGCCATGGACCCCGTGCCGGACCACGGGGAGGCGTCCTGGGAGGGGCGGGGCCGGCTCGAGGGGCTCAAGGCCCTGATCACCGGCGGGGACTCCGGGATCGGCCGGGCCGTGGCGATCGCGTTCGCCCGGGAGGGCGCCGACGTCGCGATCAACTACCTCCCCGACGAGCAGGAGGACGCCCAGGACGTGGTGGGCTGGATCGAGAAGGCCGGGCGCACCGCGGTCCTGGTCCCCGGCGACGTGCGTGAGGAGCGGAACTGTCAGGAGATCGTGGACCGGGCGGTCGAGGGTCTCGGCGGGCTCAACGTGGTCGTGAACAACGCGGGCTTCCACTGGGCGCGCGGGGAGGCGGGGCTCCAGGGGCTCGCCACGGAGGACCTGGAGCGGGCCGTGCGCACCAACCTCTACGGCACCCTGTGGATCAGCCGCGCGGCGCTGCCGCACCTCGGCCGCGGGGACAGCATCATCAACACCACGTCCGTGCAGGCCTACGACCCCTCGGTGTCGATGGTCGACTACGCCGCCACGAAGGCGGCCCTCAACAACGTCACCGCCAACCTCGCCGCCGAGCTCGGCCCCGACGGCATCCGCGTCAACGCCGTGGCCCCCGGGCCCGTGTGGACCCCGCTGGGGCCGGCCACCAAGGAGCCCGGGGCGGTCGCGAACATGGGCAAGGAGACGCCCCTGGGGCGGATCGCCCAGCCCGCCGAGCTGGCCGGCGCCTACGTCTTCCTCGCCAGCCCGGCCGAGGCCAGCTACGTCAGCGGCATCGTCCTCGGCGTCACCGGCGGCATGCCCGTCTTCTGAGCGGCGCCCCCCGCACCCCTACGGAAGGAGCACCTCGTGCCCAAGACCGGCCAGGACGACCACGCCAAGAAGAGCGAGCTGCCCTCCACCCTGCAGCGCTCGGGGCGGAAGGCGCAGGACACGTTCGCCAAGACCTACGACTCCGCGCTCGAGCAGTACGACGACGAGGCGCGCGCGGCGCGCACGGCCTACAGCGCGCTCAAGCACACCCACGAGAAGGTCGGCGACCACTGGGAGGGCAAGGAGGAGCCCGGGCCCTCCGACGAGCACGCCGCCGGGGGCCGCGACTCCCGTGCGGAGACCGCCGGCGGGGTCGACGCGAACTCCTCCAAGCAGCACCTCTACGAGGTGGCGAAGCGGCTCGGCGTCGAGGGCCGCTCCTACATGACCAAGAAGGAGCTCGTCGACGCGATCCGGAAGGCCAACGACGCCGCGACGCGGGAGGCGCGGGGGAGCTGAGGGGCTGCTCGGCGTCGTGATGGTTTCGTTGTGAGCGCATCTCGTCGCCGAACCTATCCTGGGAACGGGCCCGATCCTCGGCCGGGCCCGGCGCCGCCGAACGGATGTCGTGGGCTTCGGACAGCCGGGCCGGTGCGAACGAACAGGGCTCGTGCCCCAAAAGGAAGCGTTCCCATGAAGACCTCGATGTGGCCGGGGCTGCTCCGACGATCCCGGTCGCGCGGGGCCGCGGGCTTTTCGGCGGCCGTGCTGGTGCTCACGGGCGGCGGCACGGCGGCGGAGGCGACGCCCGGCGTCACGGCGGTGGCCCCCGCAGCCGCCGTCGACGACTTCTCCGCGGCCCAGGGGTGGAGCGGTGAGAGACACGTCCGAGCGGTGGCCGACGTCGACGGAGACGGGCGCGCCGATGTTGTCGGCTTCGGCGACGCCGGCGTCCTGGTCGCCCGCGGCCGAGCCGACGGCACGTTCTCCCCCGCAGTCCTGGCCGTGCGCGACTTCGGCTGGGCCCAGGGCTGGCGGGTGGACCGTCACCCCCGGAAGGTGATGGACGTCGACGGCGACGGGCGCGCCGATCTCCTCGGCTTCGGTGACGCCGGCGTGCACGTGGCCTATGCCCGGGCCGATGGCACGTTCGGGCCCGCAGCGCTCGTGGTGCGCAACTTCGGCTGGGCCCAGGGGTGGCGGACCGACCTGCACGTGCGCCGCGCGGCCGACGTCGACGGGGACGGGCGGGCCGACCTGGTGGGCTTCGGTGACGCCGGCACGTACCTCTCCCGGTCGCTCCCCGGCGGCACCTTCGCTCCCGCCGTCCTGCAGACGATGCGGGTGGGTCCGGAAATGGGCAGCCGCGGCGGGTGGACCGTCGAGGACCACCCGCGGGAGCTGGCCGACATCACCGGGGACGGCGTGGCGGAGATCATCGGCTTCTCCGACAGTTCCGTCGTCGTCTCCTTCTTCCAGGAGCCCGGGGGGTTCACCTACCCCGAGACCAGGGGGAGCAACTTCACCGCCGGCTACTACGGCTGGCGGGGCGACCGGCACCCCCGGGTGCTGGGGGACGTCGATGGGGACAGGCTGGCTGACATCGTGGGCTTCGGGTACGCGGGCACCTGGATCGCCACCGCCTCCCGTCCCGACGGCATCCCCAACGGCTGGTTCGACGAGGCGGAACTGAGATCCAGCAGCTTCGGGTACGACGGCGGGTGGCGCGTGGAGCTGCACCCGCGGGCCGTCGCCGACGTCACCGGGGACGGCCGGGACGACGTGGTGGGCTTCGGCGACGCCGGGGTCTACGCGGCCGAGTCGCGAGCGGACGGCACCTTGGCTCCCGCGTCCCTGGTGGTCGGCGACTTCGGGGTCGCCCAGGGCTGGCGCGTGGGCGAGCATCCGCGGGAGCTCGCCGACGTCAATGGTGACGGCCGGGCGGACATCGTCGGATTCGGCGTCTCACGCACGTACGTCCGGCTGCTCTGACGCGCAGCACCCACCGGGCGGGACGCCTCAGGACAGGGCCAGCAGGCCCCGGACCAGGGTGACGGCTCCGCCCAGGCCGGCGAGCACGAGTGCGGTGGTGCGGGCGGCGCTCAGTGGTACCCGGCGGGCCACCACCGCGCCGATCCGGATCCCCAGCACCACCGTGAGGACCACGCCGGGCGCCACCCACCACGGGGGCATCCCGTCCGTGCCGGCCGCCCCGAGCAGGGTCTTGGTGAGCACCGACAGGGCGCCCATCGTCATGAACACCGGCTGCAGGGTCGCGGCGAAGGAGCGCTGATCCCAGCGGGCCAGCCGGGAGTGGATCACCATGACCGGCCCGGCCACCCCCGCCGTGGTGTTGAAGAAGCCGCCGATCGCCCCGGCGAGCACCGTGGGCAGCCGCCCCGGCCACTCGGGCAGGCGGGGGAGCCCGAACATGGTGGTCAGCGCCAGCAGCACCACGCCGCCCACGACCACCTGCAGCCAGGCCGCGGGCAGCTCGCGCACCACGAGCGCCGCCGGCACGGCGCCCACCGCGGCGGCCGGGGCGATGAGCGCGTAGCGCCGCCAGTCCACGTGGCGCCACACCGAGAGCATGATGAGGAACCCGGAGACGGTCGTCGTCGCGTTGGTCACGAGCACGCCCGTGGCGGGGCCCAGCAGCAGCGCGAGGGTCGGGGCCACCACCAGGCCGACCCCGGTGCCCGAGACGCGCTGCAGGACCGAGCCCACGAGGATCGCGAGGGCGGCGACGACGATGATCTCCACGGGTCCCATTCTGCGCCCCCGTCCGCCCGGTCCCGGTGCGCACGCGGCCGGTCGTGGCACTTCCCGGATTCGATAAGTACCCTTGCTGTTACGCGAGGTCCCTGCGGGACGACGACGACCGAAAGGCGCGCCATGAGCATCACCCGAGACCTGGTCTGCACCGGTGAGCACGGGTTCTCCGCCGGCGCCGGAACCGCCGGGGACAGCGGCTCCGGCCCGGCGCAGCGCACCGCGCAGGTCTCCGCGGAACGGCTCCGGGAGGTCGCCGCGTCCCGCTTCGGCATCGACGAGTTCCGGGAGGGGCAGCTCGAGGCGATGGCGGCGGCGGCCACCGGCCGGGACGTCCTGGCGGTGATGCCCACCGGCCACGGCAAGTCCGCGATCTACCAGGTCCCGGGCGCCGCGCTGCCCGGGACGGCCGTGGTGGTGTCCCCGCTGATCGCCCTCCAGCACGACCAGGTCGAGGCGATCAACGAGGACCTGGGGGCGGAGGTCGCGTTCGCGCTGAACTCCGCGGTGGGGGCCCGCCGCGAGCGTGCCGCCTGGGCGGCGGTGGAGCGCGGGGACGCGAAGTTCCTCTTCCTCGCCCCCGAGCAGCTGGCCCGGGAGGAGACGACGCAGCGGCTCGCCGCGCACCCGCCGTCCCTGTTCGTGGTGGACGAGGCGCACTGCATCTCCTCCTGGGGCCACGACTTCCGCCCCGACTACCTCGTGCTCCGGGAGGCGGCCGAACGGCTGGGCCGCCCGCCCGTCGTGGCCCTCACCGCCACCGCCTCCCCGCACACCCGGGCCGAGATCGTCGACCGGCTCGGCCTGCGCGACCCCCTGGTCCTGGTGCACAGCTTCGACCGGCCCAACATCGAGCTGCGGGTCGTGCGCCACCACCGCTCCTCCGACAAGCGCCGTGCGGTGCTCGACGAGGTCGCCGGACTCGGGGGCCCCGGGCTGGTCTACGTCGCCACCCGCAAGGAGACCGAGGACTACGCCGCGGAGCTCACCCGGCGCGGGGTGCGCGCCGAGGCCTACCACGCGGGGCGCCGGAAGTCCGAGCGGGACGAGGTGCACACCCGGTTCCACGACCACGAGCTCGACGTGGTCGTGGCCACCACCGCCTTCGGGATGGGCATCGACAAGCCGGACGTGCGCTTCGTGGTGCACGCGGACATCCCCGACTCCCTGGACAGCTACTACCAGGAGATCGGCAGGGCGGGCCGGGACGGGCGGCCCGCCCTGGCCGTGCTGCACTACCGCTCCGAGGACCTGGGGCTGCAGCAGTACTTCGCCGGGGCCGCCCCCGAGCCGGAGGACCTCGAGAAGGTCTTCCGCGCGGTCCGCCGGCACGGGCCGGTCCGGTCCCGGGAGCTGCGCGAGCACACCGGGCTCGGCCCGCGCGCCCAGGCCCGGGCCCTGCACCTCCTCGAGCACAGCGGCGGCGTGCTCGCCCGGCGCGAGGGCTGCCGTGCCGTGGACGGCGCCACGCCGGAATCCGCCGTCGCCGCCGCGCTCGCGGAGGCCGAGGCCCGGCACCGGATCGACCGGTCCCGGATCGACATGATGCGCGGCTACGCCGAGACGGACGGGTGCCGGCGGGACTGGCTGCTCAACTACTTCGGCGAGGAGACCGGCGGCTGGTGCGGCAACTGCGACAACTGTGCGGAGACGGGCTCCGCCGCCGAGGCCGAGGAGCGGGCCGCCGCCACCCCGCACGGGTGGGAGATCCAGACCCCGGTCACCCACCGCGAGTGGGGGCACGGGATCGTCATGGGCGCGGAGCCGGACCGGATCATCGTCCTGTTCGATTCGGTCGGCTACAAGGAGCTGTCCCTGCGGCTCGTCGAGGAGCACGAGGGCCTGCTGGAGCGCGGCCCCGAGGAGCGGCGGGAGGACGGCGCGTGAGCCCCGGGAGGCGCCCGCCGGTCAGCGGACGACGTCGTAGACGGCCTTGAGGACGCCGTTGGCGTAGGCCTCGTGCTCGACCAGCTCGAGCCTGCGGAACGTGTCGGTGCTGTCGTCGAAGAGGCGGCGGCCCGCCCCGAGCAGCACGGGGAACACCAGGAGGTGGTACCGGTCCACGAGTCCCGCGGCGGCGAGGCCCTGGGCCAGGGTGGCGCTGCCGTGGACCAGGACGGTGCCGTCGACCGTGGACCGCAGCCGCGCGACCTCGTCGAGGGAGCGCAGCACGGTGGTGTTGTGCCACTGCGGGTCCTCCAGGGTGGAGGAGACCACGTACTTGGGCATGGCGTTGTACTCCGCGAACTCCTCCATCGAGGGCCACACGGGGGCGAACTCGTCGTAGCTGACCCGGCCCATCAGCATCGCCGCCGCCTCCTTCTGCTCCCGGTCCTTGAGCTCGTAGGCGGCCTCGTCGTAGGGGACGTGCTGGAACGTCCAGCCTGCGTGCGGGTGCGGGCCGCCGCCGGGGGAGTCGACGACGCCGTCGAGGGTGATGAACTCGGTGATGATCAGCTGGCCCACGGGGATCTCCTGCCGGTGCGGTCGGTGCTCCTGTCTGCGGTTCCTACTCTGGCGTGGCCGCGCGGCGGTGGAAAGGACTCGGCGCCCCATGACGGGATCGGCCGGCGGCCGGGGCGTGCCGGTCCCCCGTGCCGCGCTCTTGCGCGGCCGGGGCCGCGGTGGGACCCTCGGCAGGGACGAGGGTTCGGCGAGGGTCCGGGAGGCACCCGTGGCGGCGGAGCAGGCGACCGGGCGGACGGTGGCGCAGGTGCGGACCACGTGCTGCGTGGTGGGCGGAGGCCCGGCCGGGCTGCTGGCCGGGGTGCTGCTCGCGCGGCAGGGCGTGGACGTGGTCGTGCTGGAGAAGCACGCGGACTTCCTGCGGGACTTCCGCGGCGACACCCTGCACCCCTCCACCCTGGAGGTGATGGCCGAGCTCGGCTGGCTCGAGGACGTCCTGGCGCTGCCGCACACCCGCGTGGAGCGCGCCACCGTCTCCCTCGGCGGGGAGACGGTCGTGGTCGGCCGCTTCGACCGTCTGCCCGTGCGCTGCCCGTTCATCGCGTTCCTGCCGCAGTGGGACTTCCTGGACCTGCTCGCCGAGAAAGGCCAGGCGCTGCCCGGCTTCCGGCTGCTGCGCTCCACGGCCGCCGACGGCCTGCTCGTCGAGGACGGGCGGTGCACCGGCGTCACGGCGCACGACGACGACGGGACCCCGGTGCAGGTCCGGGCCGAGCTGGTGCTGGCCGCCGACGGCCGCGACTCCGTGCTGCGGGCCGCCGCCGGCCTGGTCCCGCGGGCCTCGCCGTCCCGGATGGACGTGCTGTGGTTCCGCGTGCCCCGCAGCGAGGGCCAGGAGCAGCCGCTGTTCAACGCCGGGGACGGGGCGGTGGTCGCCCTGCCGCGCACCGGCTACTGGCAGGCCGCCATGATCGTGCGGGCCGGTGAGCACGACGCCCTGCGCGCCCAGGGGCTGGAGGCCTTCCGGGACCGGGTGCGCGCGCTCGCCCCCGGGCTGGGGGAGGGGCTCGCCGCGATCGAGGACTGGGAGCAGGTGAAGCTGCTGCGCGTGCGCGTGGACCGGCTGCGCCGCTGGTGGAGGCCCGGCGTCCTGTTCCTCGGCGACGCCGCCCACGCGATGTCCCCGGCCGGCGGCGTGGGCATCAACCTGGCGATCCAGGACGCGGTGGCCGCGGCGAACCTCCTCGGCCCGCGCCTGCTGCACGGCGGGGTGCGGGCGCGGGACCTCGCGCGGGTGCAGCGGCGGCGGGCGTGGCCGGCGCGCGTCACGCAGCTGTTCCAGCTCGTGCTGGCCCGCCGGCTGGTCCCCTCCCGGCCCGGGCAGGCGCCGCGGCCGCCGGTGCCGCTGGGCGTGGTGCGGGCGCTGCCGTTCCTGCCCCACGTGACCGGACGGGCCATCGGCATCGGCCTCCGGCCCGAGCACGTCCGTCCGCTCTGATCCCGCACGGACGTGCCCGGGCAGTTCCTCGCCGTGGACACCTCCGTGAAACACGGTCATTCCGTCAACTACCCACTCTGTGGCGGCGTTACGAGGGTGCGCGCTCCGCCCAGCGAGGTGAAGGCAGTTCCGTCCCTGACCTGTCCGGGAGGGGTTCAAATGACCAGGATGGTGACTGCGGTGACGAGCCCGATTCCCCTCTCTACGACCAGGGCCGCGGCGGGGCTACGGCGGCGGGCTCGCCAACAGGTCCTGACGTTCCTGCAACAGGCGATCCTGACCTGCCTCAGGGTGCAACTACACTTTGTGATGGACAACTCTGCGGTGCACGAGATTCATGCGGCGAAGGCTCGGCTGGCCGAGAACTCGAGGTTCCGCAGACACTTCATCTCGACGTCGGCGTGATGGCTGAACCCGGCCGAGTCGTGGCTGGGCATCATCGATCGCCGGACCGACATCGCCTCGGCAGCCGGGTGCAACAAGCGGAATCGGGCCTTCGTCACCGGCTGGAACGACCGGTCTCATTTTTTGGCGTGGACAAGGACCAGCAGCGAGATCCTGGAAAAGGCCAGTTGCTCAACGACTTCAAAGACGGACCACTAGGGAGAAGATTCCGCAACTTGTTTTCCCAGTTCCAATGCCTCTGAGATTGCACTCGATCCGGGAACGTCTGACAAAATACTTCCTACCACTGTGACGGCAACATCCAGGGCCATGGCCACACTGCGAGGATTTTTCAAGTCTTTGAACTTCTTGTTGATGCGAGTACCAGCTGCTCGGCGGAATGAATTCAACTTCAGCCTGACACTGGACCTGGTGACTCGATGACGCTCCAAATTGTCGAACCAATTTTCTTCTGATTTCGTACGAGGTGGGTCTCCCTGCTCCATGGCTAGGATTCTTTCCGGCCGTGGCATTTCGTTGAGAATGCTACCGAGCCGGTCGGAGCAGTACCGGAATTCTTCCATCAAATCGGATAGGGTTTGGGGATTGTCTTTCAAGACGAAGTGAAGGGCGGAATCTGATTCGTTGGATTCGATATGCCCTTGCAAGTACTCCCGTACTTCATGCAGGCAGTCATGAGCCGTGACAGCACGTTCTTCTTGCCCGACGTCCGCATTACTGGATGTTCGCCCAGCACGCCCTCCGCCGCGACCTGACGCTCCTCCTTCCGCATTTACATCATGACTTTTGCTTTTGGTTGATCTTCCGCCTATCTTGCCTCCCTGTTTCGGAATGTGACGACGCCGTGAACTGACCAGCTCGGGCAGTTTGCTGGCCCAGTGTGACCTCAACCGCTGTAGTGCTGATTGTCCCGTTCCGTTTCTGCTGTGGGCGCTCTTGTCATCCATGCGGATGATGCCCCACATCCCCTGACTGGCTGCCCAGCGGAAGGAACCGCTGCGGTAGGCGTGGTCCCCTGGATCCCAGCGTCCTTCGGGCTCCATGACCAGGTCCTGGGTGAAGCCGGCCGAGATGGCGGTGACCGACCCGGCTTCGGGACTAGAGTTCTTTACCTTTCGCACCCAGGGGGCAACGTCCCAGGCGAAGTTGTGGACAGTGAAGGTGTGGTTTCGAGGTTTGTCGCCTGCGCACACCAGTCGCCACCAGATGGGCAGGTCCCTGCTGGCGTGCTGGATCGGGGCGGTGAGGTTGGGCAGCGCCATGGGGTTCTGGTGTGGCGTCAGCGGAGATCGGTAGCTGATGGCCTTCTGCCCGACATCCACGGGCGGGTCGCTCGGAGAGATGTCAGGAAGTGGCTGATCGATATCACCGTGCAGGAAGTGACGCAGCCCGTCCTGGAGGAAGAAAACCAATTCTTGGGCTATGATTTCCTCGCCTTTCTTCAGATGGACATGGGAGCCTGTCCACTTCGGCTCGTCCTCGTTCTGCGGGTCGACCGGGGTGATGTCTCTGGGCTCGATCACGACAGCTCCGATCAGGCCGTGATGTCGGTGATTGCGGATGTCGCCCATATCGAACAGGTAGCAGGTTTGGCCTCGTTCGCGCCCGTCCTGATATGTGTCAAAAGCCAGGGCCGGATCTGCGTACCACCAATACTCCCGCCAGTTTGCGTCCCGGTGCCCGATCCCGTGGTCGGTGCGGTGCACCACGGCATTGACCGCGTCGTCGTGCCCGCCGTGCACGACGTGAGCACCATCGTCCACGTCCAGGGCGGCCACGGTGCCGTCCTGGTTCAGCCCCACGTACGCGCCGTCGTCGCTGTGCACGTCGTACAGCAGCAGGCTGGGGTGCAGGGAGACCCGGGGGCTGACCGTTCGACGGTCCGGGTAGCCCAGATGGTCACGGTGCTCGACGGGCAGCCGCGGCGGGCTCACTTCCGGTCCGAAGTCCGGCAGCCGGGGATTCTTTGTCGCGAAGTCCTGGTCGGGGAGGTTCTCCTGCGGTAGGAGTACCTCATTGATGAGGGTGATCTTGATCCATTCCCCGGGATGTGCCCGTAGGACCAGAGGTTGGTCGCAATCGTCCACGTCCACTGCCCGGAGATTTCCGGTCTCGCTTCCGTCGGTTCTGGTCTCGGCGACGAACTCTTCGGCTGTCCGGTAGATAAGACCCCACGGGTCGGTCAGCGCTTGGCCGGCGTACTGGTGCTCGTGGCGCTGGGCGACCACTACGTACTCCCGCACCTTTCCTCCCGACGACGTTCCTCCGGGCATCCGGAGGGGGCGAGCGGGGAGGAATCCGTTGGACTGGGAGAGGCGGAACAGGTCCAGTGCCTCGTTCAGTTCCTGCTCGGTGGCAGGCGCCCCGCGTCCCCTGTCATCCTCGGTTTCGGGCACGAGCTTGGTGATGGACCGCAACGGCGGGAGCTCTCGGAAGTTTTCCGAGCTGGGCTGGAGCGAACGGATCAGACCCCAGCATCCCAGCCACAGGTCGTCCATGACGGTGAACTGCCACAAGTGGTCGCCGACACCGTACGGGCTCGTCACCACGGGTTCTCCGTCGGCTCCGATTTCCGGTGGGTTGATGTCCATGGTGAAGGCCTCAGAGATGCCCAGTGTCTGCTGGTTCACCCACGGCGACTGTTGGTTCTGCCAGTCCTTGCGCCATCGCATGCCGTTGAGCATGAAACTGTGCTGCTCCTCGTGGGAGCCCTGGAAGATGCGGATGCGCAGTCGTTCCCCCGGGTAGGTGTAGATCACCGGCGTGTCAGGGTCACCCTTGTGCTTCGGCGGCACAGGCAGGGGCGGAGACATCTGCGGGGCCTGCACGTCGAGGACCTTCCGCTGCTGCTCTTCCTCGTTCTCCAACGAGGAACGGCTGGAACTGAACCACTCGGAGGGGTCCTTGCCGCGATATCGCATGGGGGCGCACCGGTAGTTGACGCCCATAACACCGGGATCGTCATCACCACCCAACAGGTTCGGCTCATTCAGCGGATCATCCTCTGGCCGAGGTTGAGGAGGGACGGGGATTGGAGGACGGTCGTCCTTCGGTCGGTTCAGCGGAACGAAGTCCCCAAGTGCCAATCCGGCTTCCCGGAAGGGTTCCTTCAAAGCGACGTCCCCGTGCTCGTCCGAATTCCGCGGCACGATCACGGCTTGGGATCCAACCCATGCGGGGGTCTGCTGGTCGGGCAGGTACCAGCGGGTGCCGTTGGGCTCGGCAATCAGGGCTGCAAACAGGCCCCGCTTTTGCCGGAAGTTCGCCAAGAGATGGTCGTGGAAGAAGCACGGGCCGAACTCCTCATCCACCACCCACCGGTGCAAAGAAACGTTCGCGGGGGGATCGCCGATCTCATCGTCGGGAATGGCATCGGGGGAACTGGCACCCGAGAGGTAGTTCCAGCCGGAGGCTGAGCCGTCGGCGGCGAGCACGTCGAACTTCACCAGGTGGACGTGCAAGCCACATTCCACTGGGTGACCAGGGAAGTCGAAGTGGTCGCCTTCGACGGTGCCCACCGTATTGTGCAGGCGCAGTTCCACGATGTCGCCGTGATTGGCCCGTGGGAAAAACGCGTCCACCCCGCCGTCCTTCTCGGTGACCGGCGGCTTGAACGGCACCGGGTCCCCCTCCCGGGGTCCGTCATCGTCGAGACGGGTGACACTGATTCCCTCGAGCCGATAGTGGTGGCCGTGGGGGTCGTACCAGCCGGCGGAGTTGTAGATCATTCCCCGTTCCGCCATGGCGATGTCGTAGTGAATGATCCGTCGCTCGGGCACCTTCGCCTTGGTGTTCCAGTCCTGGGCGAGGCCGTCCAAGTCGACGAAGAGGGCGCCGGGCTGTGCACCTGATCGACAGTTGGGTGCAAAAGCTGCCCGCTCCTTCTCAGAGCAGTTGGGCATCCGCAACAGTTGGCGTCGCCCGTCAACCGGGATCGTCGCGTTCGCATCCCTTTTCTGCACGTCGTTCTTGTTAGGTGAGGGCGGCGGTGGAGACTTGCGTGGATAGCTGGAGTCCATGAACCACGGAAACCCGGGTTGTTCGTCGGTCCAGGGGTCGGGGTTGCGGCCGGGCAATGGCTTCAGCGCGGGACAGGGCGTGCCGTCGGGGTAGGCCCTCTCCCCGTCGACCATTCGGTCGAAGCTGCGCCACAGTCCCCACATGCCGTGGTGGAAGTGGGGGTAGAGGTGGCAGTGCCAGATGATGTCGCCCACCGCGTGCTGGCGGCTGCCCGAGCCGTAGAGCGGGTCGATGGTCATGGCTGTCTGCGGGCCGATGGACACGGAGTCCAGCAGCTGCGAGCCGTGGTGCTCGCCCGTCTTCCACACTGAGGGCTCAGCGGTGTCCTGGGCGACGGCTCGCCATTGGTGGACGTGCAGGTGGTAGACGTGGGTCTCTTTGACCCCGGCGTGCACCAGCCGCACTCGGCTGGGGTCCCCGCGGTAGGCGCGCAGGATCGGCGTCACCGGTTCGCCGAACAGCCATGAACTGTGATGCTGTTCCTCACCGGAGACGCGCTCGAGGAATGTGCCGTTCTCGTCTTTGGCCACCCAGAATTCTTCTCCGAGTGTTTCCTGGTCGATTCTGACTTCGACTGCTGAGTGGTCGATCCCGTTCTCGTCGGGTTCTGCTTGCGGGGCGCCTTTGCGCAGGCGTTGGTGCAGCCGGTAGGGAAGACGGTTGTGCATGGGTTCGGCACGGTAGGACAGGGGCATCGCCGAGTGAGGCAGGGGGTGAGGGATGCCGCTGTGCGTCTCAGGTTCGTCGTGGAAGAAGACGGTGAACTCGCGGAAACTGCAGTTGCCGGCGAATTGCTCCGGATCCTTCTTCGCGTGGTGGAAGTCGATGAAGTTTTCCTTCCGCCATTTCCGGCACCGATTGCCCACCCGGCAATCCTCATGCTGGTCGTCGCGGCAGTCCTCCTGGGGAGTGGCCACCTTCCCGTCCTTGAGGCCGTGTTCCTCCCGGGGCACGACGTCGGCGTAGAGCCCGTCGGGGTGGTCCGTGTCGTCGAGCCGTTGCCCGGTCTCGGGGTCGTACCACCTCGCGCCCTCGGGCTCGACGACCAGAGCGGCGAACAACCCGTGGTTGTTGGTGCCACGGTCGGTTCCGCGGATGTCGCCCAGATCGTTGATCGGCCACACGCCCTCCCGAGCGCACGTCCAGCGGTACGTCATCTTCGATTGGTAGGGGACAGTGGTGGGGTCGTTGTCGCCCACGCACGCCCCATCCCCGTACCGGACCCCGGTACCGGTGCCGCGACCTGGGATGGTGCCTCCGAGCCCGTCTCCTTGCACGTGCATGCCCACTTCGCGGCCGCGGATGCTGTTCTCGAACCGCACCTTCACCTGCTCTCCCCGGCATGCCCGCAGCACCAGCGGACGCACCAGGGGGATGGGCTTGAGCGGATTGCACCGGTTGTACGGCGGAGTTTGTTCGCGTTCATGTCTATGTTCATGGAGCACGTCAGGGCTGTGGTCGTTGAACATCAGCCGCTCGATGTCCTTATCCTTCAGCTGAGAGCCAGGGCGATGCCTCCGGTACCAAGCCAGTGTCTCCGGCCAGTCGTGGCGGAGCTTTTCCAGTTGCTCCTCGATGGCTCGCTCGGCCTCCTCGAGCTGCCCTAGCCATGAGGTGCTCAACTCCCCCAGGAGCTGCTGCAGGGCCTGCTCAATATCGTCCTGCTCTTCCTGCGCCTGCTGTTCCCCTTGTCGCTTAGGGCTCTGCAAAGACTTGGGGTGGAGGCTGGAGATCCGCCCGGCGGTCAGTTCCCGCAAAGCGGAGACCAACTCATCCACCGTGGCCCGGTAGTTCTGGCGTATCGCCCGGTCGTGCGGTTCCAACCGTGGGCTGTGGGAGTCCCGGTCCTCCCGGTCGAGAACCTCGGATTCACCACCGAACTCCTGCAGGAGGTAGCGATTCCCTTCCCGTCCTTCGGATAGGATCCGGCGCATCTCGAGGAACCGTGGCACGGCGTAGACCACTGTCTCCATGAGCTGGGTTTTACGGTGCATCGTGGTCAGGTATTCGCCGTTCTTCTTTCGTTGTTCCTTCACCCACTCCAAGAGGGGCTGGTACACGCGCAAGGTGTAGAGCAGACCATTAGGATCGTGGTCGCCCTCGAGCGAGTAGACGATCGGGAAGGACATGGCCACAACGTGGTACGTGCGGAATTGGGTGCGCGACATGGTGAGCTCCGTGATCGAGCCGCTCAGCGGCAGAAAAGGTCTACAACAGATGTGACTGTGAAATAACGGGAATCAGCGCCGTAGCCGCTCCCAGAGCGATGAGGGCGAACCCGGCCGGTCGAACGAGGCGCCGGCCCCACGAGACGAGACGCTCTGCGGCCATGACTACGCTCAACGCGACCATCGCAGGCAGGGCCGCGGTGCCGACGGTGAAGCAGATGAGCATCAGCGCCCAACAGCACCCGATACATGACAGCGCGTAGGCACCGGACAGGGCGAAGGTCTCCGCGCCGGAGGAGCGTCGACCCTGCCAGTGCGCCAGCACGAAGCTGCGTGGGCTCCGGCAGCCGCGCAGGCACAGATCTTTTAGCGGGGTGAACTGATAGACACCGGCGCCAATCAGGACGGCCCCTGTCACCCAGCGGGGATCGATCACCAGCCATCCGCTGGAAGCCAACTCCCGGACACCCAGATCGCTTGCGACGAGAACCGCCCCGACAACCATCCAGGCCCCCACGAAAGTCATGGCGCTCAAAATCGTCAGACGCCACGGGTCCGGTTGGTGGGAGACCAGCCGTCGCACCGTCTGCAGCAGCGGAAGTGCTGGCGGAAGCATCATGGCGACCACCATGAAACCCCAGGCGCCCATGGCAATCGCACCACCGACCAGAGCAGGAGGAATCACGAACGCGGTCGTACCACCATGCTGAGCGTGTACTTCCCCGGCCCCGCCCGGGGCGAGCACCTCAGAGGTCACTGTGTGGCCTTCCAGGCCGTGGCCCCCGGGCCCGTGGGTCAACAGCAGGACTCCCCAGGCCATCGCTGCCATCACAAGCGTGCCCAGAACAAGGAGATTCATGTCGAGGCGGCGGGGTGCCACGGACCGGTGAGGAGTCGCCGAGGAGGTGGTAGTCATGCCGGCGCTTCCTAGGCTGCGGGGTGGTGGTAGCGAAAGGTGCCGCGCATGCCTGATCGGTCCTTGACGTGGATGTTGCCTCCGGGCAGGGCCCCGACGTTGATGATCAGTTCCTCCCCCGCCTGGGCAGTCACCGGGTTCTGAGCCTGCAGCTCGTAGGAAAGCGCGGTGTTGGACAGCTCCAGCGGCTGCCTCTTAGCGTCCTCGGCCACGTCGAACCGCTCCGGCTGCCCGGTGGCATGGATCAGCCGGTCTTCAATGGGTCTCGCCTCCGGTTCCTCCGGGTTCGTTCGGGTACGGGTGACTGTGGCCGTCCAGAAGCGTTCGTTCTTGTCCGCGTCGCCGTCCTTGTCGAAGTCGAAGGAGATCCTGGCCGACTCGGCCCCGACCACAGTTCCACTCATCTCGGCCAGCTCAGCCAGCGGCCCGATGCCCCCTCCTTTCTTCGTGGGATGCTCGGCGAAAGCACTCCGCAAGGCCTGAATGAGCTGGTCCTCGGTGGCTCCCTTGTTGGTGCGCTCCGAGACGTCGATGTAGATCATCGAAGTGGCTGGGGCCGCGCTGTCGCGGCGGTTGCCCGAGTGGATCGCGACACTGACGACCTTGCATCCGGTGACGACGAGGTCATCGATCCTCGACTCGATGCCCTGGCCGTCCTGGGTGAACTCCCACAGGACGAACCCGGTGCAGTGTCCCTCCACAGGGTCGTCGTCCACCCAGCAGGGGCAGATGACGGTGCAGTCGCAGGCCTCGAGAAAGTCGCCTGTCAGTGTGTATTCCATGACGGTCCCCTGATCTCTGAATGATGGGTGGAAAGCGTCTGGCAGGACCCGGTCAGGCCACGACCCTGACGTTCGCTGTGCTGGTGCCGCCGGCGGCGGAGACGACCGTGACCGTGGCCGGCGGCGCATCGAGAGCAAAAGCCCCAACCGGGCCGGACAGCCCGCCACGTCCGGTAACCGTCAGTGCCGGGGCGCCGCTCTGGTCACTGGAGGTGGCGCTGACGGTAAGCGTCTGGTTGGTGCTGTCGTAGTCGGCCTGGATGATCTCCACAGCATCGGTGACCCTCGCGGTCACCGGCAGAGCAATGGGATCGGTCTGGTTGGTCAGCGTGACCTGCGTCGGAACCGTGTTGTCCGCCGGCATGCGGGAGAGGTAGTTGGGGGTGTTGCCGCCCTGCAGGGGCGTCTGGGGCCCACCGTCGAGGGATGCCCCGAGTTGCTGCCCAGGGACGGACCGGGCGAACACCTCCACCGTCACCGTCCCCGACGCCGCTCGGCGGTAGATCGCGCGGGTGATCTCCACCCCGTGGATCGTGGCGCTCCGACCCTGCAGCACGAACTGGTCCGTGTAGACCTTGTCCGGGTTCCCCGGATCATTCGGATCTGAGTTACCCCCAGCTGTACCCGCTCCCGGGCCATCCACCAGGGCGAAGTTGGTGTTGAAGGGGCTGCCTGTGATCGTGTGTTCGGTGGTGCCGTCACCGATGTAGCCCTCGGGAAGAGCAGGATCGGGGGGCCACCGCAGGAAAGGGGCAATGTGTCCGCCCAGAGCTCCGGTGAACTCCAACGGGGTCAGGCCGACGTCTTCCGTCGCAGTCACCCGGCCCCTGTCATCGGTGGTGGCCTGGACCGTGCCGTAGGGGTGCGTGAGCGTGTACGTCGTTTCGGGGCGGCCATCGCGGACCCGGAACCGGATGCGTCCGAAGACGATCTGCTGGCCGTCCGCCACGCCTTCGGTGGCGAAGGTGGCCTCCAGAGCCAGGATCACCCTCACTTCCCCATCCTGTCCCCCTCCGCCCAGGGGCAACTCCGCCTCCGCGGTCATGTAGAACGACTCGCCTGGGAAGTCGGCGATGCCCCGCAGCGTCCCGCTCTCATCCAGACCAGCGATGACCGGGGTGTTCGGGTCGTCGCGTTGCCACGCCAGATCCAGACGCGTACCCGTGGCGTCTTCGTACCACAGTGGAAAACCGGTCCGTGGGTCGATCGGGCCGACCTCTGCCAGCCGTTGCGGGTTCTTCGTGACCATGGCTCGCCCCTTGCCGAGATGACGTCCCTGTGTGCCGATGAGAATAAATGTAGGAGCGGAAATCTGTATGACGATGAATGAAGCAATTACAAATGGAGAAACACTGTGAAGTAGTAACGCTCCAATAACTTCACCTTTTCCGTCGATATGGTGATTCATTTTCCTTGCGCTGTCTCCTCCATCGGAGGTGGCGTGCGTGACAGGTGGGGGAAGGTGTCCCTGCACTCGGCCGCGCGCCGTATCGGCTGGTCTGCTTGCTCGTCAGCGGGGATGATCATCGTGTGCCGTCTTCTTCGCCTCCCGGCGTTCCCGGCAGCTCCGGGACGGATGTTTCGCCCACTGCCAAGCGTGCCCGCGTGGACGAGCCCCACGTGGCCCCGCTCAACGCCCTGGTCCGGAGTTGGCGCAGCGGCGGCAGGTTCGTGCCGTGGGCCGATCCCGACGGCGGCGGCACCGGCGCCCGGGTGCTCGTGCTCATGGAGGCGCCCGGGCCGGCCACCGTGGCGGCCGGGGAGCGGGGCTTCAGCTCCGAGGACAACCCTGATCCCACCGCCCGGGTCTTCAAGGCGCTACGGGAGGAGTCCGGGCTGGCCCGCGGCGACTACTTGCGCTGGAACGTGGTGCCCTGGTCGCTGCGGGACGCGGACGGGCGGCACCGGCCGCCCAGGGCGGAGGACCTCGTCGAGGCGGAACCGGCCCTGCGGGAACTGGTCGGTTCGCTGCCGGAGCTGCGCGTCGTCGTGACCTTCGGGGCCCCGGCGCTCACGGGGATGATGCGGCTGCTCACCGTCGAGGATCCGCCGCGGCTGCTGCCCGTGCTGGGTGTGCCGCACCCCTCGCTGCGCAACGGCCACCGCCGGGTCGAGACGCGGCAGCGGATCCTTGTGGCGCTGCGCACGGCCGCAGCCGCGGCGCGGAGCTGAAGCGGGAGCTCAGGGCCGCGGGCTGAGCCGGTCCACCGCGGCCAGGAGGTTCTCCAGGATGGTGTGCCGCTGCGCGCTGCCGTCGGGCAGCAGTCCGATCGACGCGTTCTGGTAGAGCCCGTCACCCATCTGCTGGACCGCGGTCGCCACCACCGGGTCCCCCACGTCCGCGAGGATCAGCTCGTACCACGCCTCCTCGAGCCGCTTGAGGGCGGCCCGGGCGTTCTCGTCCCCGGCCTGGACCAGCCGGGAGGCCACGATCAGGGCCCGGTCGAGCCGGCTGTCCTCGAACAGGGACGTGACGAGGAAGTAGCGGGCGGCCCCGTCCGGCGCCGCCGCCATGGCCTCGAGGTCCAGGCGCATGAGCTCCTCGAGCCGCTGCAGCGTCGCGTCCACGAGGGCCTGGCGGTGCGGGAAGTGGTAGAGCAGGCCCCCCTTGGACACGCCGGCGGCGGCGGCGACGGCGTCGAGGGTCGCGGCTCGTTCGCCGTCGTCGAGGACGATCTGCTCGAAGGCGGCCAGGAGCTTGTCCCGGGCCACGGGTGGGCGCGGCATGTGAGGAAGACCTCCCTGGATCGGACGTGGTGCCCATTGTGCCAGCTCGCCCATAACTGTACCGTCTAGACGGTACAGTTAATGCGGCTGTCCGATCCCGATCCGTTTCCCCGGAGGTGAACCATGACCACTCTGCTGACGCCCCGCCCCACGGCCGGTGCGCGCGAATGGGCCGCGCTCGCGGTCCTGATGATGCCCGTCCTGCTCGTGTCGGTCGACAACACGGCCCTGAGCTTCGCGCTGCCCACCATCTCCCAGGCGCTGCACCCCACCGGGGCGCAGCTGCTGTGGATCGTGGACGTCTATCCCCTCGTGCTCGCCGGCCTGCTCATCCCCATGGGGTCCCTGGGGGACCGGATCGGCCGCCGGCGGCTGCTGCTCATCGGCGGCACGGGCTTCGCCGCCGTCTCCGCGGCGTCGGCCTTCGCGCCCACCGCCGAACTGCTGGTGGCCGGACGGGCCGCGATGGGGCTCTTCGGCGCGATGCTGATGCCGGCCACCCTGTCCCTGCTGCGCAACATCTTCCTGGACCCGGGCCAGCGCCGGATCGCGATCGCGGTGTGGGCCGGCGGCTTCAGCGGCGGCGCCGCGCTCGGGCCGATCGTCGGCGGCTTCCTGCTCAACCACTTCTGGTGGGGCTCGGTGTTCCTGATGTCCGTGCCAGTGCTGCTGCCGCTGCTCGTGCTCGGTCCCGTCCTGGTGCCGGAGTCGCGCGACCCCCGGCCCGGGCCCGTGGACGTCCCCTCCGTGCTGCTCGCCATGCTGGCCATGACCCCGGTGGTGTACGGCGTCAAGGCGGCGACGGCCTCCGGGGAGCTGTTCCACGGCCTGCTCAGCGCGGCCTTCGGCGTGCTGGCCGGTGTGCTCTTCGTCCGGCGCCAGGCGGTCCTGGCGCACCCGATGCTCGACCTCGCCCTGTTCCGGCTCCCGGGCTTCCGGGGCGGGGTGACCGTCAACGTGCTCGGCAACGTGGGGCTCTACGGGTTCCTGTTCATGCTGACCCAGTACCTGCAGCTCGTGGTCGGCCTGGACCCGATGAGCGCCGGCCTGACCATGGTCCCGGGCCTCGTCCTCACGGTCCTCGCCGGCTTCCTGGCCGTGCGGGCCGTGCAGTGGCTGAGCCCGCGGACCGTGATCACCGCGGGGATGCTCCTGTCCGCGGCCGGCTTCCTCGTGGTCGCCCTCGCCGATCTCTCCGCGACCGCCGGCGCCGTGGTGGTCCTCATGGCCTTCTGCCTGGTCGGCACCGGCATCGGGCTCGCCGAGACGCTCTCCAACGACCTGGTGCTCACGGCCGCGCCGCCGCACAAGGCCGGGGCCGCCTCGGCGATCTCGGAGACCGGCTACGAGGTCGGTGCGGTGCTGGGCACGGCCGTGCTCGGCGGGCTGCTGACCGCGTTCTACCAGCGGCACCTCGATCTGCCCACGGCGCTCGAGCCCGGCTCCTCCGCGGCGGCGCACGAGACCCTCGGCGGGGCCGTCGAGATCGCGGAGGGCGCGGGGGCGCTCGGTCCCGCCGTGCGGGAGGCCGCCTTCGCGGCCTTCACTGCGGGCATGCACTGGACGGCGCTGGTCATGACGGCCGTGGTGGTCCTGGCCGCGTTCACGGTCGCCCGCGTGCTGCGGCCAGCCGCGCGCTGACCTGCCCGCCGCAGGGGCCGGGACGCCGCAGCACGCCGGCGGCGCTCCACGGAGCCCCGGGGCCGTAGGCTCGGCGGCAGGGGCTGGTCCGGCCCTTCGGGAACGGAAGGAGTGGTCACCATGACGCCGCAGGACCTTTTCGAGGACGCCGCCCGCCGCCCGTCCCAGGTGGCCGAGCACGTGCTCGAGGACATCTCGCCGGAGATGCTGAACACCATGCCGGGAGGGACCGCGAACTCCGTGGCCTGGCTGGTGTGGCACGCGGCCCGCCAGCAGGACGCGCAGGTGGCCCGGCTCGCCGGTGCCGAGGAGGTGTGGACCGCGGAGGGCTGGAGCGGGCGGTTCGGCCTCGACCTCCCCGACTCCTCCATGGGCTTCGGCCACGGCCCGGAGGACGTCGCGCGGGTGCGTGTGGCGTCCCCCGACGTGCTGCGGGGCTACCTCGACGCGGTGGTCGAGCGCACCGTGGCCTACGTGCACGGGCTCACCGACGCCCAGCTCGACGACGTGGTGGACCCGTCCTGGAGCCCGCCCGTCACCCGCGGCGTGCGCCTGGTCAGCACGGTCGACGACGCCGCGCAGCACCTCGGCCAGGCCGCCTACGTCCGGGGGCTGCTCGACGACGGGTGGTCCGGGCCCTACTGACCGTTCCTCCCGGTGGCTCTCGTCCGTGAGGGCCCCGCGCGGGAGCGCTCCGCCCGGGGCGGGAGAGTTTGCGTTTGCATAAAGTCGTCGTGTGACAAGGCGCCGATGAGGGGACGGCGGATCCCTCGGTCGCGACCGGTTGTTCACTTAAGCTGATGCCGCGGGGCGACAGCGCCCCGATCATCTGCACGATCTTCTCGTCGCCGTCCGCGACATCCTGGGGGAAACACCGTCATGCCCCGCGACTCCTCTCGCCGCCCTGCTCCCACCGGTCTGCGCCACCGCGCGTCCTCGCCGGTCACCGCCCTCACCGCGTTCTCGGCCCTCGTGGCCGTCAGCGTGGCCGTCAGCGCGGGCATCGCACCGGAGGCCGGCGAGGACCGGGGGACCTCGGCCTTCGGCGCCCCGGCGGCCTCCGCGGAGCGGGCGGAGCACTCGAACAGCCGGTGGAGCCTGCTCGCGGCCGGCCAGGAGCAGGAGGCCCCTCCGGCCCGCCCGGTGCGGGAGGACCGCGCCGTCTCGCCCGTGCGGGACGGCGGCGAGGGGAAGGGCTCCTGGCGGGCCGGGACCGGGCGCGGTGACGGCGGTCGCGAGTCCGCGTCGACCGTGCGCCCGGGCCGGCAGGCGCCGAAGCTGTACCAGGGCGAGCTGCCCGTCAACACGATCATCGCGCCGACCCGGCCCGGCGCCGTGCTGCCCGGCGGGCAGTTCGGCTGGCGGATCGCCCCCGACCGCGGCGGGCGCGAGTTCCACAACGGCACCGACGTCTCGGCCGCGCCCGGACTGCCGGTCGTCGCCGCCCTCGACGGTGTGGTGACGGCCGTGTTCTGGGACGTCTGGGGCGGCAACCGGGTGGAGGTCACCCACGCGGACGGGATCAGGACCACCTACAACCACCTCGAGGACGTCCGGGTGCGGACCGGTGACCGGCTCGCCGCCTCCGAGCAGCTCGGCACTGTCGGTGCCACCGGCGTCCGGGTCACGGGCCCGCACCTGCACTTCGAGACCT
The DNA here is from genome assembly GCF_049716185.1 of Kocuria sp. CH-021. Classification (NCBI taxonomy): domain Bacteria; kingdom Bacillati; phylum Actinomycetota; class Actinomycetes; order Micrococcales; family Micrococcaceae; genus Kocuria; species Kocuria sp. CH-021. The sequence goes on from NZ_JBNAFK010000015.1 coordinate 62,692, forward strand.
GGGTGGACGGCCAGGCGGTCGACCCCCAGTCCTTCGACTGGGTCGACGGCATGCGCGTCATTCCCGCCTCCCGCAGCAAGTACTCCCTCGAGGTCCCCGTGCCGGACGCGGTCGAGGACCCGGCCGCGCAGAAGGCCGAGGCCGCCCGGAAGAAGGCCGACGCCGCGAAGAAGGCGGAGGCCGCGAAGAGAGCGCAGGCCGCCCAGAAGTCCGAGGTCGCGAAGAAGCAGGCGAAGGCCGCCGAGAAGGCGGACGCGGTCAAGAGGGCCGAGGCGGCGAAGAAGGCCGAGGCGGCCCGGAAGACCGAGGCGGCGAAGAGGGCGGACGCGGCGAAGCGGGCCGAGGCGGCGAAGAAGCAGTCGGACGCCGCGCAGCGGGCGGAGCACGAGCAGAACGGCACCGCCGAGCGGCCCGGGCGGCCGGTGGGGGACCTGCCGGCCCCGGCGGCCCCGGTGGTGTCCGCTCCTCCCGCCGCTCCCGTGGAGGCCGACCCCGTCGTCCCCGCTCCTCCCGCCGCTCCCATGGAGGCCGACCCCGTCGTCCCCGCTCCGGCCCCGCCGGCCGGAGTGGACCCTGCGCTGCCCCCTGCCGTGCCGGCCCCCGGGCAGCAGCCCGTGCCGGCGCCGGACCGTGAGCCGGTGACGGTCCCCGACCCGGTGACGGTCCCCGACCCCGTGTCGGTCCCCGACCCGGAGCCCGAGCTGGAACCGGGAGTCGCGCCACGGGTTCCCGACGCGGTGCGGGACACCGACGGGGACGGGACGCTCGACACGGAGGACCCCGACATCGACAACGACGGCACCCCCAACGAGCTGGACGACGACATCGACGGGGACAGGATCCCCGACGTCGTCGATCCCGACCTGGACGGGGACGGCCTGCGCAACGAGGAGGATCCGGACCGCGACGGGGACGGGATCCCGAACGACAAGGACGCGGAGCCGGACACCCCGGCGCCCACGGCGGCGGCCGGAGCCACCGCCGACGCCGCCGAGGCCGCAGACCCGGCCGGACCGGGCGGGGCGGCCGGTCCGGAGGAGGCCGCCGGTGCCGCCGCGGCCGCTCCGGCGGCCGGTGCGGACGAGGCGGGCGGCCTCTGACGCCCGGCCCGGAGTTATGCAGGTGTGACAAGGGCTTTCGCGGCGCCCTGCGCCGGGCGGACTAGAATCTGCCTCCGGGCCGACACATTCTTCGCGCAGGAGCGGGAGCCATGAGCACCACCGATCACGGTGCGCCGGGCGACGGGACGGCCAGGGCGCTCCGGGAACTCCGGGACCGCCTCACAGGGGGACTGGTCGAGCCGGGGGACCCCGACTACGACAGGGCCCGCCGGGTCTGGAACGGCCTGATCGACGTCCGCCCCCGGGCCGTCGTGCGAGCCGGCGACGTCGGCGACATCGACCTCGTCCTGGCCGCGGCGCAGCGCACGCGGCTGCCGCTGGCGGTGCGGGGCGGCGGACACGGGGTGGCGGGCCACGGCACGGTCGAGGGTGGCCTGGTGCTGGACCTGGGGCGGCTGCGGGGCGTCGTCGTCGACCCCGCGAACCAGCTCGTGAGCGTGGACCCCGGCACCACGGTCGCCGGGCTCGACCGTGCCACGGTCCGGCACGGTCTCGCGGTCCCCGGCGGCCTCGTCGGCGCCGCCGGCGTGGCCGGACTCACCCTGGGCGGGGGCATGGGCTGGCTGACCCGCAGCAACGGGCTGACGCTCGACAACCTGGACTCCGCCGACGTCGTGACCGCCGCCGGCGACCACCTGCACGCCAGCGAGGAGGAGAACGCCGGGCTCTTCTGGGGCCTGCGCGGCGGCGGCGGCAACCTCGGGGTGGCCTCCTCCTTCACCTTCAGGGCCCGCCGGCTGCCCTCCGCCGTGCTCGCGGGGAACCTCTACTACCGCAGGCCGCACTGGCGGGACGCCCTGAGCGCCTTCGCCGAGTGGTCGCGCGGTCTGCCGGACGAGATGAACCCGGTGCTCAGCTTCGCGATCCCGCCGCCGGGGGCCGGGATGGGCGACGAGCCGGTGCTGACCGTGGGCTTCTGCTGGGCCTCCGAGAACCACGCCGCCGGCCTGGACGTCGTCGACGGGCTGCGGGAGGACGCTCCGCCCGACGCCGAGGAGATGGGGCCGACACCGTGGCTCGCCTGGCAGGGGGCCAGGGACGGCGCCTTCCCCAGGGGTTCGCACGGCCACTGGCGGAACGTGCCCTTCTCCCGGCTGGACGGCGAGGTCGTCGACGTCCTCGCCGGCCTGGCCTCCGGGATCACGTGCCGGGGCGCCGGCATCGACGTCCACCACCTCGAGGGCGCGTTCGGGCGGGTGCCGGAGGAGGCCACCGCCTTCCCCAACCGCTCCGCGCGGTACTGGCTGACGGTCTACGGCGTCCGGCACGACCCCGTCGACGACGAGCTCCTCGCCGGCTTCGTCCAAACGGTGCGGAACGGGATGCAGCCGTTCGCCGAGCACGGGGAGTACGTCAACCTCATGGGCCCGGACGCCGAGCTCGGGGGCGACCTCCCGGAGGCGGCGCGCCTGGCCTACGGGCGGGAGAAGCACCAGCGGCTGGCCGCCCTCAAGGACCGCTACGACCCCGGGAACCTCTTCCGGCACAACCTCAACGTCGAGCCCCACCGGCCCTGAGCGTGGCGCGGCCGGGACCGCACGGGGCGGACGCCCGGCGCACCCGCCTCCGTCATCTCCGGGCGATGTCGGCGACCGCCCTTCCCCGGCCGCGGGCACGGCACTACGGTCGACAGTCCAGAGACCCCGCGTTCCCGGGAGGCGCACCGCATGCCGATCTACGAGTACCGCTGCCCGGACTGCGGCGTCTTCGAGAAGCTGCTGGGGATGGGCGCCGCCGCACGCGAGCGCACCTGTCCCGGCTGCGGGGCCCCGGCGCGGCGGCTGATGAGCGCGGCCGGGCTCTCCCGGGCCGGCACCCCCGCGGCACGGCTGATCGAGCGCACCGAGCGCACCGCCGCCGAGCCCGACGTCGTCGCCGCACCCCCGCCCGGTGCCCGCGGCGCGGCCCGGACCACCGGCAACCCCCTGCACCGCAGACTTCCCCGGCCCTGAGAGGCGCCCCGACCGAGCACCACTTCGCACACCGCAGCCTAGGAGGCACGTCATGCCGGAGCTCATCTTTCCCCTGGACTCGTCCCGGCCGTTCGAGGACCAGCAGCTGGTGGGGCACAACCGGTGGCACCCGGAGATCCCTCCGGTGGCGACCGTGCGACCCGGGGACACGTTCCGGGTGCACTGCCGGGAGTGGTTCGACGGCGCGATCGTCAACGACGACTCCGCCGAGGACATCCTCAACGCGCCGCTGACCACCGTGCACAAGCTCTCCGGCCCGTTCGCGGTGGAGGGCGCGAAGCCGGGGGACCTGCTCGTCGTCGACATCCTCGACGTCGGCCCCGTCCCGCAGGAGGACTCGGGCCCACTGGCCGGGCAGGGCTGGGGGTACACCGGGGTCTTCGCGCGGTCCAACGGCGGGGGCTTCCTCACCGACCGCTTTCCGGACGCCTACAAGGCGATCTGGGACTTCCGCGGCCAGACGGCCACCTCCCGCCACGTCCCGGAAGTCTCGTTCACCGGCATCGTCCACCCCGGCCTGATGGGCACCGCACCCTCCGCCGAGCTGCTCGCCCGGTGGAACGCGCGCGAGGGGGCGCTCATCGCCACCGACCCGGACCGGGTCCCGCCCCTGGCGCTGCCGCCCGAGCCCGCGGACGCCCTGCTGGGCGGGGTCCCCGACGCCGACGTGGAGCGGGTCGCGGCGGAGGCAGCGCGCACCGCCCCGCCCCGGGAGAACGGCGGGAACCAGGACATCAAGAACCTCACCAAGGGCACCCGGGTCTTCTACCCCGTCTTCGTGGACGGCGCGAACTTCTCCGTGGGGGACCTGCACTTCTCCCAGGGCGACGGCGAGATCACGTTCTGCGGCGCCATCGAGATGGGCGGGTTCGTCGACTTCCACGTGGACGTCATCAAGGGCGGCATGGAGACCTACGGGGTCTCGGAGAACGCGATCTTCCTGCCGGGCAGGACGGACCCGCAGTACAGCGAGTGGATCTCCTTCTCCGGCACCTCGGTGACGCTCGACGGCGAGCAGCGCTACCTCGACTCGCAGCTCTCCTACCAGCGGGCGTGCCTGCACGCCGTCGACTACCTCACGAAGTTCGGGTACTCCCCGGAGCAGGCCTACCTGCTGCTGGGCGCCGCGCCGATCGAGGGCCGGTTCTCCGGGGTGGTGGACATCCCCAACTCCTGCGCCACGGTGTACCTGCCCACCGCGATCTTCGACTTCGACATCCGGCCCTCCGCGGCCGGCCCGCACCAGGTGGACCCCGGCCGGGGCGCGCCGCACGCGGCGGCGTGAGCTCAGGCGGCCCCGAGCGCGAGGTACAGCTCGACCACGGCGGTGGCCACGTCCTGGCCGCACGCCGCGGTGGGGTAGCCGGAGCCCAGCACGGCGATGTGGTGGGCCGTCCCGCCCGTGGCGGCCCGCCCCACGCTGTGGGTGTCCCACTGCCCGCCGGCGTCCGGGAGCCACCCGTTCTTGACGAGGGAGTCCGTGGTGGCCGCCCCGCCCGCGCGGGGGCCGCCCACGCCCCACGTCTGGGACGGATGGCTGGGCCGCATCTGCTCCCGCAGCCAGGCGAGGTCCTCCTCGGGCAGCCAGTCCGCGCCGTGGACCACCGTGCCCAGCACGGCCAGCTGGTCGGAGGCCGTGGTCATGTTGTGGCCCCAGCCGCCCGAGGACCGGGTCGAGCTGACGCCCATGAGGTCGTAGGTCTCGTTGAGCTCGGCCTCCATGGCGGAGACCGTGGGGCCGAGCGCGCCGTAGAGGGCGGAGGTGGACTCGTTGCCGCTCTCGTGGACGCTGTTGCGGATCAGCTCCCGCTGCTGCGCGGTGAGCCGGCCGTCCCGCTCCGCGGCCAGGCGCATGGTGGTCAGGGCCAGCGGGACCTTCGAGAGGCTCGCCTCCATGCCGGACAGATCGGGGCGGTGGGCGAGGACCGTGCGGCCGTCCGGGTCCTGCACCAGCAGGCCGATCTCCGCGCCCACGGCCCCGCTCAGCCCGTCCAGGGCGGCGGTGAGGGCGCGCCGGTCGTCCTCCGCCGAGGGCCCGTTCGCCACGGCGAACGATCCGGCGCCCGCCGGGCCGCAGGAGGCGGGGACGGTCACCGAGGTGGTCCCGGGGACCTCGCCGCCCGGGGCGGCGGGGAGCGCGGCGGCGGGGACCGGGGCGCAGAGGCCCAGGAGCAGTGCGGCGGTCCCCAGGGTGCGGGCGGTCCTGCGGGGCACGGGATGGGATCGGGTCATGCCCTCCATGCTCTCGCACGGAGGCGATTCTGCCGATCCGCCCGGCTCCGCCTCACGCAATGAGACCCCGGTCCGTCCAGGACGTCGGCAGGTGCCCTCCGGAGCGGAGCAGCACGAGTTCGGCCGAGGGCAGCTGCTCGGCGAGACAGTGCGCGTGGGCGGAGGGCACGACGTCGTCGTCCTCGGCGTGGACCAGGACGATCTCGAGGTCCGCGAGCGTCCGGCCCACGGTGGGGGGCAGGGCGAAGCCGCGCTCGTTCCAGTCCGGGTGCTGCGGGCACCAGCACGGGGCCGCCACGGTCACCACGCGCTGCAGCAGCGTGGGGATCCGGTTGCACAGGAAGCGCAGGGCCTCGGACCCGCCGAGGGAGTGGCCCACGATCACCCAGGGCTCGTCCGGGATGGCGCGGACGGCCCGGCCGATCGCCTCCTGCCACAGCTCCGGATCGGGATTCTCCGGGCTCGGGAGGTCGGGGGCGACGAGGTCCGCGTCCGGCCACTGCCGCCGCACGGCCTCGAGCACCGGGTTTCCACCGGGGCCGGGCTGGAGTCCGGCCCCGTGCAGGAAGAGGATGCGCTGGACCATGGGTCACCTCGGGGGACGGGGGAGGTGACGGCGGATGCCGCCTCCACCAGCGTCCTCGCCGCCGCGGCGGGGTGTCAAGAGCGCCGGACGGCCCCCGCCCCCGGGTCCACGAGGTCCAGGCCCGGTCCCTCGAGCCGGTCGAGCGCCGCCGTCCGTCCGGTCAGCAGCAGGAGCAGGGCTTCCATGGTCCCGCGGACCATGGGGCCGCTGCCCGCGCGCCAGTCGACGTCGGTCGCGGTGAGCGTCACCCCGCGCAGCCGCCGGCGGGCCCGGAACGGGAAGGAGATCGACCACACCCGGTCGGCGGCCGTGCGGGCGGCCTCCGGGGGCATGGCGTGGTGCCGCCCCAGGGGCAGGGCGATGTCCTGGGTGTGGACCAGGACGTCGAGGAGCGGATCCCGCACCCCCGTGCCCGGAGGGTGGCGCCTCGACCCGTCCAGGCGGCGGTAGTCCGCGACGATCTCCTCGACCGGCCGGCGGCCGCGGCGCCGGGCGTCCAGGAACACCGCGCGGTCGTAGTTCCCCCGGCCGCGCCACAGGGCGACGGCGAGATCGGCCACCCCGAACTGCGGCGAGGAGATGACGTGGGCCGCCACGTCCCGCACGGCCCATCCCGGGCACAGCGTGGGGTGGTCCCACTCCTCGGGGCTGAGGGTCTCGAGCAGGTCCGCCAGCGCGGACCGCTCCCGGTGGACGGCGTCCCAGATGGCGGTGCGGTCCATGGTAGTCTCCCCACAATGGTCAGGTTTACTGACTTAATTCTCCGGCGGGATCCGCCACGGTGTCAAGGGGTGGGAGTGCGCGAGGACGAGGGGACGAACACGGGGCTGCTGCTGTACTACCCGTACCGGGACATGGAGATCCGGGTGGTGGAGGCCCTGCATGCCGCCGGCTTCGCGGATCTCTCCTACGCGCAGGCGCGGATCTTCCAGCGGATCGGCCCGGAGGGCACCCGCACGGTGCAGCTCGCGGAGCAGGCCCGCGTCACCAAGCAGACGGCCAGCCTGCTGGTGCAGGCCCTGGAGGAGGAGGGGTACGTGGAGCGGCGGCCCGATCCCGCCGACGCCCGGGCCCGGCTCGTGACCATCGCCGAGCGCGGCCGGGCCGCCCAGGCGGTCGCGGCGGGCGTGGTCGCCGAGGTGGAGGAGCAGTGGCTGCGCCGGCTCGGGTCCCGCCGCTATGCCGCGCTGCGGCGGGCGCTCGCCGAGCTGCACGAGGAGGGGCCCGCCCCGACCGCCTGACCTGCGGATCACGCCCGGCCGCACGCTTCGGTGGCCGGCCGGGCGCGCGGGGGGCCCCGGCCTGCCGCGGCGGTCGCCCGGTGGCGGGCCGCCGCCGGCACGCCACAATGGGAGCATGACCGACACCGCCGCCGCCCCGGAGCAGCCCCGGACCTGCCGCGCCTACTGGACCGTGGAGCCCGGCCGGGGGGAGCTGCGCACCGCGGAGCTGCCCGCCCCGGGGCCGGAGGACGTGCTGGTGCGGGCGCTGCGCTCCGGGATCAGCCGCGGCACCGAGTCGCTGGTCCACCGCGGTCTGGTCCCGGCGCGGGTGCACGAGCGGATGCGCGCCCCGTTCCAGGAGGGGGACTTCCCGGGCCCGGTGAAATACGGCTACCTGTCCGTGGGCGTCGTGGAGCAGGGGCCGGAGGACCTGGTGGGCCGGCGGGTCTTCGGCCTGCACCCGCACCAGGACCGCTACGTGCTCCCGGCCTCCGCCGTGACCCCCGTGCCCGACGACGTGCCCTCCGACCGCGCCGTGCTCGCCGGCTCCGTGGAGACGGCCGTCAACGCCCTCTGGGAGGCCGCGCCCCGCCTCGGGGACCGCGTGGCCGTGGTCGGCGCCGGGATGATCGGCGCGTGCACGGCCGCGCTGCTGGCCCGCTTCCCGCTCGCCCGGCTGCAGCTCGTGGACCCGCAGCCGTCCCGCGGGGAGCTCGCGGCACGGCTCGGCGTGGAGCACGTGCTGCCGGAGGACGCCGCGGGGGAGTGCGACGTCGTGGTGCACGCCTCCTCCACCGCCGCCGGCCTGGCGCGGGGGCTCGAGCTGCTCGGCGACGAGGGCGAGCTGATCGAGCTGTCCTGGTACGGCGACGAGGACCCGGCCGTCCCGCTCGGCGCGGACTTCCACGCCCGGCGGCTGCAGATCCGCGCCAGCCAGGTGGGCGCCGTCGCCCCCGCGCGCCGGGCCCGCCGCACGACCGCCGACCGGCTCGCCACCGCGCTGGACGCGCTGCGGGACCCCCGCTTCGACGCCCTGCTCTCCGGGAGCTCCGCCTTCGCGGATCTGCCGGCCACCATGGCGCGGCTCGCCGCCGGAGCCCCGGACGTGCTGTGCCACGTGGTGGACTACGACCGACCCGCCCCGCCGACTTGAGGAGCCCCGTGTTCACCCTGACCGTCCGAGACCACATGATGATCGCCCACAGCCTGCCGGACCCCTTCTTCGGCCCCGCCCAGAACCTGCACGGGGCCACCTACGAGGTGGAGGCCACCTGGTCCCGGCCGGTCCTCGACGAGCACGGGGTGGTCATGGACATCGGCCTGGCCGGCGACCTGCTCACGGGCGTGCTCGACGGCCTGCGCTACCGCAACCTCGACGAGCACCCGGACCTCGCGGGCCGGCTGACCACCACCGAGGTGCTCGCCCAGTACGTGGCCGAGCGGCTCGCGGCGGGCGCGGCGTCCGTCGAGGGGCTCGAGCGGCTGGCCGTGACCCTGCGGGAGAACCCCGACGCCTGGGCCTCCTACACCCTCGAGCTGCCCGTGCTGAGCGAGCGCGGCGGGCCCGTCCCGGCCCGGTGAGCACGGTGCGGGCGGGCCTCGACGTGGTGGTGCCCGACGACGGCGGACGGCCCACCGGGGGATCGCTCTACGACCGCCGGCTCGTGGCGGCACTGGGCGCCCTGGGCCGCCCGGCCCGCCTCGTGCCGGTCGCGGGGGACTGGCCCGCCCCGGACGGCGCCGCCCGCTCGCGGCTGCGGCGGGCCCTCGGCGGCCCGTCCCCCGGGCGGGCGGTCGTCCTCGACGGCCTCGTGGGGTGCGCCGCCCCGGAGACCGTCGAGGACGCCGTGCGCTCCGGCGTGCCCGTGCACCTGCTCGTGCACCTGCCCCTGCCCGCCGAGACGGGGCTGGACCCCGCGGCCGCCGCGGAGCTCGCCCGGCGGGAGGCCGCCGCCCTCGCCGCGGCCACCGGGGTGCTGGTGCCCAGTGCCTGGGCGGCCCGGGACCTCGGCCGCCGCTACGGCGCCGCAGGCGTCGCCGTGGCGGAGCCGGGGGCCGAGCGCGGACCGGTGGCCGCGGGATCCTCCCCGCCGCGACTGCTCTGCCTCGCGTCCCTGACCCCGCGCAAGAACCAGCGCCTCCTGCTGCGGGCCCTCGCGCCGCTGGCCGGCCTCGACTGGACCCTCGACCTCGTGGGCCCGGAGGGCGACCCCCGCCACGTCCACGAGCTGGACGCCGCGGCCCGGCAGCTCCCCGACCCGGAACGCGTGCGCCGCCACGGTCCCCTCCGGGGTGCCGCGCTGGCCCGGCAGTGGGCGCGCACGGACCTGCTGCTGCTGCCCTCCACGGCCGAGACCTACGGCATGGTCGTCACCGAGGCGCTCGCCCACGGCGTGCCCGCGCTGGTCGCGGCCGGCACCGGCGCGGTCGAGGCCCTCGACGGCGCGCCGCCGCACCGGCCCGCCGGCGGCGCCGGGCCCACCACCGCGCCCGCCGCCGGGGCCCGGGCCGGCGCCGCCCTCGACCCCGCCGACCCGTCCGCCTGGACCGAGGTGCTGCGGGACTGGCTGACCGACCCCGCCCTGCGCAGGCAGTGGCGGGCCGCGGCGCTGGCCCGCCGCGAGCGCCTGCGCCGCTGGGAGGACACCGCCCGCGACGTCCTCGCCGCGATCGCCCGGCCGCCCGATCCGTCGGAGCCCCCGGGCACGACACCGGCGACGAGCACGCCGCCGCCGATGAGCACCACCGCCGATGACCACGTCAGCACCGCCGCCACCGGCTGCGACGCCGACCACGACACCACCACCGAGCGCACCAGGAGACCGAGATGACGAACCACTCCGCCCCCGACCGTCCCGTCGCCGGCGACTGGCTGGCCCTGCGCGAGCCCGCCGACGCCGCCGCCCGCGAGGACTCGCTGCCCCTGATCGCCCGGCTCGTCCGGCACTGGGAGGAGCGCCCGCCGTCCGGCACCGACACCGACCCGGGCACGGAGCCCGTCGTCGTCGTGGACCTCGGCGCCGGGACGGGCGCGAACCGGGCCTGGCTGGCCCGGCACCTGCCCGGCCCCCAGCGCTGGATCCTGCTCGACCACGACCGCGGGCTGCTCGAGCAGGCCGTGGCCGCCGCCCGGGCCGAGGAGACCGACGTCGTGCCCGTCCTCGCCGGGGTCGAGGAGCTCGGCCGGGTCCTCGCGGAGCACCCGGCGGACCGCCGGCTGGTCACGTGCTCCGCGCTGCTCGACCTGCTCACCCGGGAGCAGATCCGGGAGCTGGCCCGCGTGCTGGCCGAGGAGGGCGTCCCGGCGCTCCTCGCCCTGACCGTCGACGGCGAGGTCCTGCTCGACCCCCCGCACCACCTGGACCCCTCGGTGCTGGGCGCCTTCGAGGACCACCAGCACCGCGGTGAGCTCGCCGGCACCGACGCCGTGCGGCTGGCCGCGGAGGCCCTGCAGGAGCACGGGATGGCCGTGGACGTGACGCCCACGCCCTGGTGGATCTCCGACCAGGCGTGGGCCCGGCCCCTCCTGGAGCGGTTCCTCGCCGACCGGGCGGACGCCGCCGTGGAGCACCGCCCGGACCTCACGGCCGAGGCCCACGCCTGGCTGCGGACCCGCCTGGTGGACTGCGCCCGCGGCCGGCTGCGAGCCACGGTGGGGCACGCGGACGTGCTCGGCCTGCCGCCCGTCAGCTGAGCCCGCGCCCCGACCGCTCCAGCCACCGGACGTCCCGGCCGAAGGACACCAGCAGCAGGACCAGCGCGACGGCGACGGCGGTGACGGCCAGCGGCAGCGGGATGAGCGGGACCAGCGCCCCGAGCAGGACCCCGCCCTGGATCCCCGCCACGACCCGCCGGTACGAGGAGAAGGGCAGCCCGCGGCGCCACGCGGGACGCACCCGCAGGCCGAGCAGGAACAGGTAGCGCATGGCGCCGACCAGCACCACCCACCCGGCCCCGGGCAGCCCGAGCCGGGCGGCGACGGCCACGGAGAGGACGAGCAGCAGCGCGGCGTCGACCTCCTGGTCGAGCCGCGCGCCGGCGTGCGTGGCGGTGCCGGTGCGGCGGGCGACCCACCCGTCGACGCCGTCGAGCAGCCAGGCGGGCAGCGCGACGGCGAACACGGCCCAGCACCAGGCCTCGGCGGGGCGGCCCGCGTCCTGGCCCAGCACGGGCGCCAGGCCCACGGGCAGCAGTGCGGCGGCCAGCGCGACGAGCACCGAGCGGCCCACGGTGACCCGGTCGGCGGGGCCGTAGGGCTCACCGCGGCGGCGCACGGTGCTGCGCACCACCGCGCCGAGCACGCCGAGGCCCAGCGCCCCCGAGGCCAGCAGCACGGGGAGCTCCGCGTCCGACAGCACGGGGAGCACCGCGAGCGCGCCGCCCAGCACCAGGAACGCCAGCACTCCGTCCCGGCGCGCCGAGGGGCGGGAACCGGTGGATCGGGCCAGGGCCATGCGGTCGCCTTCCGCGTCGGGGGTCTTCATCGTGGGCGGGCCCGGCCCGCCGCGTCAATCCGGGCGACGGCGGGCGGTGGCTAGACTGCGCCCATGCCCGCCGAGACCCCGCCAGCCCCCACCCGGCGGCGGCCCGTTCTCCGCGCGCTGCTCGCCGCCGGCCAGGCGGCGGCCGGGCTGCTGCTGCTCGCACTGCTGTTCCGCGCCCTGGGCACGGACGCGGTGCGCAGCGCCGTCGGGATCCTGACCCCCGCCACGGTGCTGCTCGCCCTGGGGGCCGGACTCCTGGCCACGGCGGCCCAGGCCCAGCGCTGGCGGCTCGTGGCCCGCAGCCGGGGCATGCCGATCGGCTTCCGGGAGGCGCTGGGCGAGTGCCTGGCGTCCGGGCTGGTGAACCTGCTGCTGCCCGGCGGCGTGACCGGGGACGCGGTGCGGGTGCTCCGCCGCCGCCGGCGCGGCGACAGCTGGCCCGGGGCCGGCGGGTCCGTGCTGGGCGAGCGGCTGGCCGGGACGTCCGTGCTCCTCGCGGCGGGCACCGTGCCCGCCCTGGCGGTCGGCGGCTGGCTCGCCGCGGCCCTCGGCCTCGGGGCGCTCGGCCTCGGGGCGGTCGCCTGGCGCTCGACGAGCGGTGCCCCGGCGCGCGACCGGGCGGGGGTGTGGGCGCTGTCCGTGCTCGCCTGGGCCTGCTACCAGGGGCTGTTCCTGCTGGCCGCCGTGCGCACCGCCCCGCAGGAGTCCCTGGCGAACCTGTGGGGGACCTCCGTGCTGGGCCTCGCGGGAATGTCCGTGCCCGTCGGGGTGGGCGGCTGGGGCCCGCGGGAGGGGATCACCACCCTGGCCGCCATGGCCCACGGACTGCCCGCCGAGACCGGCTTCGCGATCTCGATCGGCTACGGACTGCTCGCCCTGATCTCCGCGCTGCCGGGGGCTCTCGTGCTGCTCCGGTGGCTGGGCGCGGGATCTCCGCGTCCCCGCCGGGAGTCGCAGAGGGCCGCGGGCGCACGCCCGGACCGCGGCGCAGACTGACCGTGGCGCGCCCCGCCGCGTGTCATGGGCGTCCGCACGACGTCACAACTCGACGCATTTGCATCATCCCCACCGTGTCATGCCATGAACTTGCGTTAACTGATGCAAACTCCAGGTGGGGTCCACCCGTGGGGGGCGGACCGATCGACTCTGGGGGGACCAGACATGTCATTTTTCCGTGGATCCACGCTGTCTTCGAGGGGCCAGAGCACGCAGGGCACCCGCCGTGTCGTCGCGGCACTGGCCGTCTCCACCGTCTTCGGGGGACTCGCCGTGGCAGTGCCGGCGCACGCCGCACCGCCGGCCGGGACGGGCGGTGTCTGCAACGGCGTCGTCAACCAGTTGTCGCACCGGGGAACGGTGCAGCAGAACCTGCTGAAGGCGGCCGCGAAGCAGAACGCCGAGCAGATCGCCGCGCTGCAGGCCGAGCGCGCCGCGCTGGTGACGACCTCCGAGGAGCTCGTGGCGGAGATCGCGGCGGGGGAGCAGGCTCTCACGGCCCTCGACGCCGAGGAGGCACAGGTCGCCGCCGACATCACGGCGGCCGAGGACGAGATCGCTGGACTGACCGCGGAGCTGACCACCACCGCCGCCGCGGTGTCGGAGGCCGAGGAGGCTCTGGCGGCCCTGGAGACCCAGCGGGCCGCTCTGCAGGACGAGCTGACTCCGCTCCAGGAACAGCTGGCCACTGCCGAGCGGAACCTCGCCGACCTCGAGGGCCGGGCCGAGGGCGCCACCGCCGACGCCACCGCCGTGCAGGAGCGGATCGACGCCGCCGAGGCCGAGCTGGCTGCTCTGGAGGCGACCGCCGCGGAGACCGCCGACGCCGTGGCCGCCCAGCACGAGCGGATCGACGCCGCGGGGACCGAGCTGGCTGCTCTGGAGGCGACCGCCGCGGAGGCCGCGCACGCCGTGACCGCGGCGGGCACCGCCGTCACCGACGCCGAGGCGGAGCTGCAGCGCCTCCGGGACGGCGGCCAGGCCGCGCAGGAACAGCTCGACGCCGCGCAGGACGAGCTCACCGGAGCCGAAGCGGTCCTCGCCGACACGCAGCGCAAGGCGGACAGCGCGGCCGGCGCCCTGGCCGAGCAGCAGGAGGAGATCACCCGAGCCCAAACCGACCTGGCCGCACTGCAGGCCACCGCGGACACCGCCGCCGAGGCCGTGACCGCCCAGCAGGAGCAGATCGCCCGGGCCGAGGCCGAGCTGGCCGTCCTCGGGGCCACCGCGAAGGCCGCCGCGGACGCCGCCGCCGCGAACGATGCGAAGATCGCCGTCGCCGCCGCCGGGATCGCCGTGCTCGAGGAGCAGCTCGGCGAGAAGCGCGCGGCGATCGAGGCCGCCGAGGCCGAGCTCGTGAAGGCCCAGGACGAGCTGCGGACGGAGCAGGAGCGGAAGACGTTCCTGGAGCAGGAGATCGCCCGCCTGGAGGCCGTCAAGGGCGAGGGCCAGACGAAGAAGCAGCGGGAGGCGCAGATCGCCCAGCACAAGGCGGAGCTCACGACCGTCACCGCGCAGATCACCGATACCACCGCACTGATCTCCGGCCTGCAGGGCGACCTGGGCGGGCTGCAGCAGCAGGTGACCGTCCTGAACGAGCAGCTCGCCGCGCAGCAGCAGGAGAGCGCCGCGCTGCAGCAGCAGGCGGCCCCCCTGCAGGAGTCGTTGGCAGCTGCCGACGCGGCGGTCGCCACCAGGACCGGCGAGATCGCCGACCTCCAGGACCGGCTCCCGGCGCTGCGGACCGCGGCGCTCGAGGCGCAGTCGGCGGCCTCGGCGGCGCAGGACGCGCTGACCGCGCTGCAGGAGGGCCTGCCGGCGCTGGAGGCCGCGGTCAGCACGGCCGAGAACGCCGTCGCCGCGCAGGAGCAGAAAGTCGCCGACCTGAAGGCTGTGCTGCCGGGGCTCGTGGACGGGGTGGAGACCGCCCAGCGGGAGATCGACGACCAGGAGTCCGAGCTCGCCGATCTGCGGACCGAGCTCGCGGACGCCGAGACGGCGCACCGGAGCGCCACCGCCGCCGTCGCGGAGCAGCAGGCGGAGCTCGACGCGCTCCGGGAGGAGCTGACGGGTCTGCAGGACGCCGCGCACGAGGCCGACCGGACGGTCGCCGCGAAGCAGGACGAGATCGCCGCGCTCTCCGCCGAGATGGACGCCGTCCTCGCGGAGCTGAAGGACCTGAACGCGCAGATCACGGCGAAGGAGCAGGAGATCCTCGGCACCCAGACCCGCGTCGCTCCTCTGCTGGCCGAACTCACCGAGGTCGACGACGCCGTCAGCACCACGGAGACGCGGCTGAGCACGCTGCAGGAGCAGGTGATGACGCTCGACGGCCGGCTGACGGACGCGCAGGATGCGCTGCGCGGCCTGGAAGCGGCCAAGAAGCAGAACAAGGACGCGATCCGGGCCCAGACGGCTGTCGTGCAGGGTCTCCAGGCGCAGCTCGGGGAGGTGCAGCAGCAGATCACGGCCATCGACGGCACCATCGCCCTCGGCGGCTGCCTCGCCTGATTCCGGGTGCCGGTGACGTCCTCACGCCGGCCCACGGGAGGGCGTCACCGGAGCGGAGCACTGGTCACACGATGGCCAGTAACCGGGAAGGATTGTGCCGGCCCACCGCCCGGGACAGACTGTCCCACGGGCAGGGGCGCGGTCCTCGGAAGGGGACCGAGGGCGCGGCCGGCCCCGTCCGCAGCGACCGGTCACTCCAGGGGGAACCCATGCGTCGTCTTCTGAGAAGCATCGTGCACGCCGTCGTCGCGGGACTGGTGCTCTCGCTGGCCGTGCTGTGGTCCGGGCCGGCGCAGGCTCGCACCGTCCCGGAGACCCTGGCCGAGGCCGAACCGGTCCGGGCCGGGGAGGTGACCACGGACTTCACCATCGACCACGTCGGCGTCCTGTGGGACGTCCCGGCCGGTCGGGAGCACGCCGCGGAGGCACCCGGCGCCGAGCCGCACGGTGCGGTGCGGCTGCGCCACGACGGCCGGTGGGGACAGTGGATCCCGCTGATGGAGGACGGCGTCACGAGCAAGGGGCAGTGGGCCAGCGGCCTGGTCCCCGCCGGCGACGCCGAGGCCTACCAGGTGCGCGGCATCCCCGCAGATGCCGTCGCCCCGCGCGCGGTGGCCATGAACACCACCGACGGGCCCCGGACCACCGTGGGGCGGGTCCCGGGCGGGGCCGCGCAGGCTCTCAACAGCAGCCAGTGCCGCTCCCGCGCCGACTGGGGTGCCGACGAGTCCCTGCGCCACGACGCCGCCGGCCAGGAGCTCTGGGCGCCGCAGTTCTACGACGCCCAGGTGACGACCGTCCACCACACCGCGACCGCCAACGACGACCCCGACCCGGCCGCCACGGTGCGCGCCATCTACCGCTACCACGCGGTCGATCAGGGCTTCGGCGACATCGGCTACCAGTACCTGATCGACGAGTTCGGGATCGTCTACGAGGGCCGGTGGTCGGGCACGGCCAGTACCTCGTGCGGGGCCGCGGGCGGGACCGGAGCCGACTTCGCCCACGAGGACGGCACCGACCGGATGGTGACCGGCGCCCACGTCGGCGGCTGGAACTCCGGGAACCTCGGGGTGGCGCTGCTCGGGGAGTTCACCGGCCACCGCAGGTTCGGGGCCGACCCGGAACCGGCGGCCGTGTCCTCCCTGGAGGAGCTGCTCGCCGAGCTGGCCGTGCGCCACGACCTCGAACCGGCCGCCACGGTCACCTACACGAACCCGGTCAACGGGACGCAGCGGACTGTGCCGGTCATCGGCGGGCACCGCGACTACGAGGCCACCGAGTGCCCGGGCGAGCGCCTCTACGCCCAGTTGCCCACCGTCCGCCTGCACGTGGCGGACCGGATGGCCGGCGCCGCCGACGACCCGCCCCGTGTCGCGCTCACCGCTCCCGCCGACGGCGCGACGGTGAGCGGGACGGTGCCGGTGACCGCCGAGGCCGTCGACGACGTGGCGGTCGCCCAGGTCGCCTTCGCCGTGGACGGCCGGGTCCTGGGCACCGACACCGACGGCACGGACGGGTGGACGGCGTCCTGGGACACCACCACGGTCGCCGACGGCAGTCGCACGCTCTCGGCGACCGCCACGGACTCGGCCGGGCAGACCTCGACCGACCTGGCCGAGGTCACGGTCGGCAACGGTCCCGGCGAGGAGAAGGGGAGGGGGACCCCGCCCGTCCGCCCTCCCCGCGCGGGGTGAGCCGGCCGCGCGCTCCCGGGAGGGCCACGACGCTGTGGTCGCGGCTTCCGGGGACGGTCAGGCGGCGAGCACCCGGAGGAGGTCGGCGGCGACGCTGACGGCGATCACCGCCGGCGCCTTGCCCGGGATGCCGGGGAGCCCGATGGGGCAGGTGATGCGCTCGAGCGCGGCGTCGCCGTGCCCCTCCTCCCGCAGCCGCACCCGGAACCGGGACCACTTGGCCGAGGAACCGATCAGCCCCACGGAGCCGAGGTCGTCCCGGCGCAGCGCGGCGTCGCAGAGCACGAAGTCCTCCGCGTGGTCGTGGCTCATGATCAGCACGTGCGCCCCGGTCGGCAGCGCGGCGAGCACGTTCTCCGGGACGGGGCTGTGGTGGACGTGGACCTGCGCTGTCCCGTCGGTGACGTCGGCCAGCCGGGCAGGATCCAGCTGCCCCTCCCGGCTGTCCACCAGGTGCAGGTGCAGGGGCAGCCGGGAGAGCACCCGGGCGAGCTCGTGGCCCACGTGCCCCACGCCGAACACGGCGACGGACGGCCGGGCGCGCTGGGGCTCGAGCAGGACGCCGACCACGCCCCCGCAGCACTGCCTCCCGTGCTCCACGGCGGCGTGCTCGTTGAGCGAGAAGGTCATCGTCTCCGGGACGCTCGCCCCGGACGCCAGCATCGCCCGTGCCCGCTCCACGACGGTCGCCTCGAGGTTGCCGCCGCCCACGGTGTCCCACGAGGCCGTCTCGGCCACGACCATCTTGGCCCCTGCCTCCCGGGGGGCGTGCCCGCGCACCTCCGTGACGGTGGCGAGCACCCCCGGCGCGCCCGCCGCGCGCAGGTGCTGCAGCGCGTCCAGCCAGTCCACGTCAGTGCGCCGCCGAGGTGGCCGGTGCCGGAGCCTGCTCCGTGTCGGCGGCCAGGACCCGGCGCCCCTCCTGGAGCGCCCAGAACACCGCCTCCGGGGTGGCCGGGCTGGCGAGCTCGACGCTCCGGCGGCCGGGGCCGAAGGCGCCCGCCGCCTCCCGCAGCGCCTCGCGCACGCTGAAGGCCAGCATGAGGGGCGGTTCCCCCACGGCCTTGGACCCGTAGACGACGCCGCTCTCGGTGGCCTGCTCGAAGAGGTGCACGTTGAACTCCTCGGGCATCTCCGAGAAGCTCGGCAGCTTGTAGGTGCTCGCCGCCTGCGTGGCCAGCCGCCCTCGGTGCGGGCCGTCGGAGACGTCCCAGCGCAGCTCCTCGAGCGTCAGCCAGCCGGCCCCCTGCACGAAGCCGCCCTCGATCTGCCCGACGTCGATCAGCGGGGAGAGGCTGTCGCCGACGTCGTGGATGATGTCGGTGCGCAGCAACCGGTAGGCGCCGGTGAACCCGTCGACTTCCACCTCGGAGACGGAGGCGCCGTAGGAGAAGTACTTGAACGGCTCGCCCTGCATCCGGGCGCCGTCCCAGTGCAGCCCCTCGGTCCGGTAGTACCCGGCGGCCCACAACGAGATCCGCTGGAAGTAGGCGTCGTGGGCGAGCTCGGCGAAGGACATCTGCCGGTCGTGGAAGCCGATCCCGGTCACCGTGCCGTCGACGAACCGGACGTCGTCGGGGTGGATGTCGAACTTGCGGGCGGCGACCTCTGCCAGTCGGTCGCGGATCTGCTCGCAGGCGTTCTTCACGGCCCCGCCGTTGAGGTCCGCCCCGGAGCTGGCGGCCGTGGCGGAGGTGTTGGGCACCTTGTCCGTGCGGGTGGGCGCGAGCCGGACGGTCTCCAGGGGCACGCCCAGGGCCGTGGCCGCGACTTGGCGCATCTTGGTGTGCAGCCCCTGCCCCATCTCGGTGCCGCCGTGGTTGATGAGAACGGACCCGTCCTTGTAGACGTGCACGAGGGCGCCGGCCTGGTTGAAGGCCGTGAGGTTGAACGAGATGCCGAACTTCACCGGGGTGACCGCCAGCGCCCGCTTGGTGTCGGGATGGGCGGCGTTGAAGGCCGCGATCTCCTCACGGCGGCGCTCGACCTCGGCCCGGTCGAGCAGCTGCGTCCAGATGGTGCGCAGCCGCTCGGCGTGCCGGACGGGCTGGCCGTAGGGCGTGGTCTGGCCGGGGACGTAGAGGTTGCGGTGGCGCAGCTCCGTGGGGTCCACCCCGAGCAGCGGGGCGCAGCGGCCCATGACCTCCTCGATCACCAGCATGCCCTGGGGCCCGCCGAAGCCGCGGAACGCGGTCTGGGAGGTCTTGTGGGTCCGCGCGATCCGGCCGTGGACCTGCACGTGCGGGATCCAGTAGGCGTTGTCGATGTGGCACAGCGTGCGCTGCAGCACGGGCTCGGAGAGGTCCAGGCTCCACCCGCCGTCGCTGGTGACGGTGGCCTCGAGGGCCTGCAGGCGACCGCTCTCGTCGAAGCCGGCCTCCCACCGGGCGTGGTAGGGGTGGCGCTTGCCGGACAGGGTGATGTCCTGGGTGCGGTTGAGCCGCACCCGGACCGGCCGCCCGGTGAGCACGGACCCGAGGGCGGCAACGGCGGCGTAGCCGTGCGGCTGCATCTCCTTGCCGCCGAACCCGCCGCCCATCCGCAGGCACTGCACGGTGACCTCGTGGCTGTGCAGGCCGAGGACGTGGGCGACGATCTCCTGGGTCTCGGTGGGGTGCTGGGTGCTGCAGTGCACCAGGACCTGCTCGCCCTCGTCGACGTAGGCGAAGGAGGCGTGGGTCTCGAGGTAGAAGTGCTCCTGGCCGCCGAACTCGAACTCACCGCTGAAGCGGTGGGCCGCGGTGGCCAGCGCGGTGCTGGTGTCCCCGCGGCTGACGGTGGGCTGAGCGCCCTGGAAGCTGCCGGCCTCGATCGCCTCGGCCACGGTGACCAGCGACGGCAGCGGCTCGTAGTCGACCTCGACGGCTGCGGCGCCCAGGCGGGCGGCCTCCTGGGTCTCGCCCAGCACCCAGCACACCGCGTGCCCGTGGAACATGACCTCGGTGGGGAACAGCGGCTCGTCGTGCTTGGTGCCGGCGTCGTTGACCCCGGGCACGTCCGCCGCGGTGAGGACCCGGACCACGCCGGGGACCGTCAGGGCCGGGGCCGTGCGCAGGTCCTGCACGAGGGCGTGGGCGTGCGCGGCCTGCACCGGCCAGGCGTGCAGCACGTCCTGGTGGCGCACGATCAGGTCGTCGGTGTACAGGGCCGTGCCCGTGACGTGCAGGGCGGCGTTCTCGTGCGCGACGGGCACGCCCACCACGGGATTGACGGGGCGGTCGGCGAGGGACGTCATCGGGACACCTCCATGTCGGGGGCGAGCGCGTTCTGCGCCCAGAACTTGAGCAGGGCCTGCTCGAGCATGGCCGAGCGGTAGCGGGCGCTGGCTCGGTGGTCGTCGATCGGCGTGCCCTCCCCGGCCAGCGCGGCCGCCGCAGCGAGGACCGTGTCACGGTTCCACGGCGCACCGCTGAGGATGCGTTCCGGGGCATGCGCGCGGATCGGGGTGGCCGCCACCCCGCCCAGTCCGATCCGCGCGGAGGTGACCGTGCCGGCCTCCACGTGCACGGCGATGCCGACGGCCACGCTCGAGATGTCGTCGAAGCGCCGCTTGGCGATCTTGTGGAACGCGCTGTACCGGGCCGGTGGCAGCGGGATCCGCACGGCGCGGATGATCTCCCCGGGGCGGCGGACGCTCTGCCGGTACCCGGTGTAGTACTCGTCCAGGGGGACCTCGCGCTCGCCCCCGGCGGAGGCCAGCACCACGGACGCGCCCAGAGCCAGCAGCGCCGGGGCGGAGTCCCCGATGGGCGAGCCGGTTCCGAGGTTGCCGCCGAACGTCGCGGCGTTGCGGATCAGGCGGGAGGCGAACTGGGGGAAGACCTGGTCCAGCAGCGGCACCCGCCCGGCGAGGCCGCGCTCGACCTCGGACAGGCTCAGGGCCGCCCCGATCTCGACACGCTCCTGCCCCACCTCGAGCGTGCGCAGCTGCTCGAGCCGGTCCACCGCCAGGGTCAGCGGCGGACGGGCGTGCTGGATGTTGACGCCCACGCCCGCGTCCGTGGAACCAGCGACCAGCTGGGCGTCCGGGGTGTCCTCCAGGTGCTCGAAGAGCTCCTCCATGGAACCGGGACGGACGAACTGTGCGCCCCCGGCCGCCACCCGGGTGAGCGGGGCCGGCTGCGCGGGCCGGTCCTGGCGCCGCAGCAGCGGGTCGGCCTCGGCAGGGGTGCCCAGCGCGTAGGCGGCGTCGCGGATGGGGCGGTAGCCGGTGCAGCGGCAGAGATTGCCGCTGAGGGCGTGCAGGTCGAAACCGTTGGGCCCGCACTCGTGGTCGGCCGCGTGCTCCTCGCCGACGACCTCGGTGCCGGTCTGGGCCCCGCCGGCCGCCTCGGTGGCCGCGCCGGGGGCCTCGCGCTCGGGACGGTAGTACTCGGCGGCCATGGAGCAGACGAAGCCGGGGGTGCAGTACCCGCACTGGGAGCCTCCCCGGAATGCCATCTCCTGCTGGACGGGGTGCAGCGCCGCCGGCGTGCCGGTGCCGCCCGCGGTGCCGAGGCCCTCTGCGGTGACGACCTCTTGACCGTCGAAGGCGGCGGCGGGGGGCAGGCAGGCGTTGACGGAGGTCCACCGGCTGCGTCCCTCGCCGTCCGGCCGGGCCACCAGCACCGCGCAGGCACCACACTCGCCCTCGGCGCAGCCCTCCTTGGCGCCGGTCAGGCCCTCGCCCCGCAACCAGTCCAGCAGCCGGGTGTGCGGGCCGACCTCGGCACCGTCCCGGGCCCGACCGTTGACCGTCACTCGGATGTCGCTCATACCTGCTGCTCCTCGGTGCATGCCACTGGCCGCGACCTGGAGTCAGGTGGTTCCCCGGGGGTACTGGGAGCTCTCTGGCGGCGGACCAGCGCGATTCGTCGTTGCTCGCCCGGTAGATAGTCCGCTCGAGGACCCGCCGTAGGCTGAGTCACACCATAACCACGCCGTGACGGGGCCGCAAGAGAACGGTCGCCACCACCGGGTCAGGGTGGATCTGGAAGAATTCTTCCACAATGTGTTGTAGGTCACGTGGATCTCCTCTAGGTTGGCCTCAGCCAAAGGCGGGCCCCGATCGACCGGGGCTATCTACCGGGCATGATCTGACAGCCGGGCGGGCCTGCCGACGGACAAGCCGTTTCTCGGGTTCCCCCACGATCCGTGAGGACCTGAGCATCATGTCGACCATCCACGAAACCACTCCGCGCACCCAGGTCCACCTGGAACGTGCCGTCGAGCTCGCGGCGGAGAACGCCGCCGGCGACGGCGGGCCGTTCGGCGCCGTCGTCGTGACCGCGGACGGGCGGGAGTTCCCCGCCGTCAACCGCGTGACGGCGGACCACGACCCCACGGCGCACGCGGAGGTCATGGCCATCCGCAGCGCCTGCCGCGAGCTGGGGACCTTCGACCTCAGCGGCGCCGTGCTCTACACCAGCTGCGAACCGTGCCCGCTGTGCCTCTCGGCCTCGCTGTGGGCCCGGCTGGACGCGGTGTACTTCGCCGCCGACCGGCACGACGCCGCGGCCGGCGGATTCGACGACGCCGAGTTCTACGAGTTCTTCGCCCGGAGCGCGCAGGAGCGGGACCGGGCCCTTCCGGTCCGCCACGTCGCCCTCGCCACGCGCACGGAACCGTTCGAGGCCTGGGCCGGCAACGCCCAGCGCACCGCGTACTGATCCGAGCACCCCGCCGCCCCGGTCGGCTCCTACCGGGACCACCAGATCTGGACACTTCACGGGAGACCCGCCGGCAACGGACGGCCCGGGAAAAACAGAGGATCGCCGGACCTTGCGTAGCAGAGCCGACGCCTGCGCGCTGAAGGAGGCTCCTTCCATGTCATCGACCACACCTGACCGTCCGACCGACGCCCGCGCGGCGGACGCCCGCACGACCCCGGCCCGCACGAGCCGCCGTGGGCGCCCGGCGCCCGCGCCCGGACCGGAGGACGAGCGGCTGCCGCTAGGACGCACCACCGCCTACGGCTTCCAGCACGTCCTCACCATGTACGGCGCCATCGTGGCCGTCCCCCTCATCATCGGGCAGGCCGCCGGACTCTCCGGCGAGGAGATCGCCCTCCTCATCAGCTCCTGCCTGCTCATGGGCGGGGTCGCCACCGTCCTGCAGAGCTTCGGGGCGCCCTTCCTCGGCTCCAGGCTGCCGCTCGTGCAGGGGGTGTCCTTCGCCGGGGTCGCCCCCATGCTCGCGATCCTGGCCGGGGGCAACGACCTGACCACCATCTTCGGGGCCGTGCTCGTCTCCTCGGTGGTGGGCTTCCTGCTCGCCGGCGCGTTCTCCCGCGTCCTGCGGCTGTTCCCACCCGTGGTCACCGGAACGGTGATCACGGTCATCGGCATCTCCCTGCTGCCGGTCGCGATCTCCTGGGCCGCCGGCGCCGGGGACGGAGGCGCCGCCGACCCCCGCAGCCTCGCGCTCGCGGGGATCACCCTGCTCATCGTGCTGGTGCTGTCCAAGGTGGGCGTCGGAATGATCTCCCGCCTGTCCATCCTGCTCTCCTTCGTCCTCGGCACGGTGATCGCCCACGCGATGGGGATGGTGGACTTCTCCGGTGTGGGCGAGGGGGGCATCGTCACCTTCCCGACGCCCCTGGCCTTCGGACCCCCGACCTTCGAGGTCGCCTCGATCATCTCGATGCTCATCGTGGTGCTCGTGACGATGACCGAGACCACGGCGGACATCCTCGCGGTGGGCGAGATCACGGGGGCCAAGGTCGACTCGAAGCGCGTGGCCAACGGCCTGCGGGCGGACATGCTCTCCTCCGCGGGGGCGCCGCTGCTCAACTCGTTCACCCAGACGGCCTTCGCCGCCAACGTGGGCCTCGTCGCGGTGACGGGCGTCCGCAGCCGCTTCGTGGTCACGGCCGCCGGCGTCATCATGGTGGGGCTGGGGCTGTTCCCCGTCATCGGCGAGGTCGTCGCGGCCATTCCCACCCCGGTGCTGGGCGGTGCGTCGATCGTGCTCTTCGGCACGGTGGCCTCGTCCGGGGTCCGCACGCTGGCCAAGGTGAACTTCAACAACTCGATGAACCTCGTCATCGTGGCGGTCGCCTTCGCCTTCGGCCTCATCCCCGTGGCCGCACCACAGTTCTACGCCGGATTCCCGTCCTGGACCCAGACCATCCTCGGTTCGGGGATCAGCGCCGCGGCGCTCGTGGCCATCGCCCTCAACCTGCTGTTCAACGAGCTGACCGCCGGCAACTCCCGGCACCAATCCGTCATGGCGGCGGCTCCGGTGCGGGTCGTCCGGGCGGACACCCTGGCGCACCTGCGGGAGGGCGACCGGATCCAGGGCGGTGCCGTGGTGGACAGCGACGGAGCCGAGGTGGCGGTCGTGGCGGAGCACCACTTCGACGACGTCCGGAGGATGATCGACGACGGGGAGATCACGCACACGGGGCAGATCCGGACGGTCCTCGCCGCCAAGGACGCGACGGCCTGAGCGCCCGCACCCCACCTGCGAGGCCTCGACCAGGGGCGTTCCCCGCCTCCGCCCGGCACACCGCCGGGCGGAGGCGGGGAACGCCCTGCGACGGTGTCCGGGCCGGCCCGATCAGCTTGCTGCCACCGGGCCGCGGCGCCCCGCCCGGGCCCGGTCCGCGAGCGCCGCGCCCGGCGGGGCCGGGAGCTTCAGGCGTTCACCAGGCGGCGGGCCGCCGCGGAGTGCTCGGCGGTGAGCGCCTCCACGTCCAGACCGGCGATCGCACCGTCCTCCACGAGCCAGCGCCCGCCCACCATCACCCGGTCCGCGCGCTCCGCGCCGCACAGCAGCAGCGCGGAGAGCGGGTCGTGGGCGCCGGAGAAGCGCAGCCCGTCCAGCCGGAACATCGCGAGGTCCGCCTGGGCGCCCGGGCGCAGCACACCGAGGTCCGGGCGCCCGAGCAGGCGCGCGGAGCCGCGCGTCGCCCAGCCGAGGGCCCGCTCCGGGGTCACGGCCTCCGCCCCGTAGCGCAGCCGCTGCACGTACAGGGCCTGCCGGACCTCCTGCACCAGGTTGGAGGCGTCGTTGGAGGCGGACCCGTCCACCCCGAGCCCCACGGGGGCTCCGGCCTCCTCGAGCTCCACGGCCCGGCAGATCCCGGAGGCCAGGCGCATGTTGGACGTGGGGCAGTGGGCCACGCCCACCCCGGCCGCGCCCAGGCGGACCACCTCGGCGTCGTCGAAGTGGATGCCGTGGGCCAGCCACGTCCGGTCGGTGAGCCAGCCCGTGGACTCGAGGTAGTCGACCGTCCGCAGCCCGAAGCGCTCCCGGCAGAAGTCCTCCTCGTCGATGGTCTCGGCGAGGTGGGTGTGCAGCCGCACGTCCAGCTCGCCGGCCAGCACGGCGGTGTCCCGCATGATCTCCCGCGTCACCGAGAACGGTGAGCACGGGGCCAGGGCGATCTGGGTCCGGGCGCCGTCGCCGCGCTCGTGGTAGGTCCCCACCAGGCGTGCGCTGTCGGCGAGGATCGTCTCCGCCTCCTGCACCGTCTGCTGCGGGGGCAGCCCGCCGTCGCGCTCGCCCAGGCTCATGGACCCCCGGGAGAGGACCGCCCGCATGCCGAGGCTCCGGGCGGCCTCGACCTGCACGTCGATCGAGTGCTCCATGCCGCCGGGGAACAGGTAGTGGTGGTCGGCCGCCGTGGTGCAGCCCGAGAGCAGCAGCTCCGCCATCGCCACCGTGGTCGCGAGCTGCAGGTCGCGGGGGCGCAGGCGGGCCCACACGGGGTAGAGGTCCCGCAGCCACGGGAACAGGGGGACGCTGACCACGGGCGCCCAGGCGCGCGTGAGCGTCTGGTAGAAGTGGTGGTGCGTGTTGATCAGCCCGGGCACCACCACGTGCTCCCGGGCGTCGAGGACCGCGCACGGAACGGTCGGGACTCCGCCGGCCGGGACCAGCTCCACCACGGTGCCGGAGTCGGTGTCCACCACGACACCGCCGGCCGTGTCCGCGGAGGCGTCCTCGCCGGTGTACAGGGCCAGGGGCTCGCGCAGCCACAGCAGGTGGGAGCCGGGGTTCGCGGTGTGGGGACGCACAGGGTTCTCCGATCGGTCGCAGGTCTCGTCACCGGCGCCGTGCGCCTCGTGTGCTCCGAGGGCGGCACGCGGCGCCGCCAGCTCAGTGAGGTCCTGTCTGCTGATCCAGGAGACCGCTCCCGCGGTCCCGGTGACCGTAGCACCGGCGGATGTTCGCCTTCAACCGTCCGGGCCCCGACGACGACGGGCCCGTCCGGCGTCCGGTCAGTTCTCCCCGCGCCGGAGGAGTCGGCCGTGCGGTGTCTCGAAGTCCACGGCGGTGCCCCGCACGAAGGTCCTGCGCACTCTTCCGGACAGCGCCTTGCCCTGGTACGGGGTGATGGGGTTCTTGTGGTGCAGCTTCCCGGCGTCCACGACGAAGGCGTCGTCGGGTGCGAAGACCACCAGATCGGCGTCATAGCCCAGGGACAGCCTGCCCTTGGAGCGGAGGCCGGCCCGCTGGGCGGGCCTCGTCGACATCCACTCCACCACGCGGCCTAGGTCTACTCCGCGGCGACGGGCCTCGGTCCAGATCAGGGACAGACCCAGCTGCAAGGAGGAGACCCCGCCCCAGGCCACCCCGAAGTCGCCGTTGTCGAGGTCCTTCAGGTCCAGGGTCGAGGGGGAGTGGTCGGAGACGATGAAGTCGATGGTGCCGTCGATCAGACCCTCCCACAGCAGCTCGCGGTTGCCGACCTCCCGCACCGGCGGGCAGCACTTGAAGGCGGTGGCGCCGTTGGGCACCTCCTCGGCGAGCAGGGTGAGGTAGTGCGGGCAGGTCTCCACCGTGATGTCCAGGCCGTCCCGCTTCGCGGTGGCGAGCATGGGCAGGGCGTCCGAGGAGGACAGGTGCAGGATGTGGGAGCGGGCGCCGGTCCAGCGGGTGCGCTCGATGACCTCGGCGATGGCCAGGTTCTCGGCGCCGCGCGGGCGGGACCTGAGGAAGTTCTCGTACACGTCCCCCTCGGGCCGCGGGGCACGGTCGATGGCCCGGGAGTCCTCGGCGTGCACGATCATCAGCGAGTCGAACGTCTTGATCTCGGCGAGGTCCTCCTCCATCTCGTCGGCCTCGAGGTGGGGGAACTCGTCCACCCCGGAGTGCAGCAGGAAGCACTTGAAGCCGAAGACGCCGTCGTCGTGCAGCTCGCGCAGGTCGGGCTTGTTGCCGGGGATGGCCCCGCCCCAGAAGCCGACGTCCACGAAGACGTTGTTCTGGGCGAAGAGCCGCTTGTACTCGAGGGCCGGCACGTTGACCGTCGCCGGGACGGAGTTGAGCGGCATGTCCAGGACCGTGGTGACGCCCCCGGCGGCGGCGGCGCGGGTCGCGGAGGCGAACCCCTCCCACTCGGTGCGGCCGGGCTCGTTGATGTGCACGTGGGTGTCCACCAGGCCGGGCAGCAGGTGCTCGTCCTCGGCCAGTTCCACGACCTCGCGGCCCGCCAGGCCGGCGCCGAGGGGTTCGATGGCCACGATCCTGCCGTTGCGCACGCCGACCTCGCGCGGGGCGAAGTGGTCGCCGCAGGAGACGTTCCGGCCGCGCACCACGAGGTCGAACTCGCGGTGGCCGTCCGCGTCGGCGCTCTCCGAGTCCGGGCGGGGGGCGTCGGCGGCATCGGCGGGGATGCCGTGCTCCCGCTGGTAGTCGGCGATCAGCCGGCGGACGCGCTCGGGGTCGTTGACGTCGTGGCGCACGTCCAGCTTGTGCGCCTGCTCGGCCTCGTAGGCGCTCCGGGCGGAGGCGGGCTTGGTGGCCGCGCGGGCGGAGTCCTCCCGGGCGATCGCCGCGGGGTCCTCGCTCAGCTGCTGCGCACGCCCGGCGGCGTCAGCGGTGCCGTCCGCGCCCCGGCCGGGCTCCGCGGGCGGTTGCCGCGGGTCCGGCCGGTGCCCCTGCTCGTCGCTCTGCTGCCCGCCCCGGCCGGGGGTCTCCGGCTGCTGCGGCGTCTTCTTCTCCGTCATGTCGGAGCTCCTCCTCGTCATCGGCGTCCGCACCGGCCGCCGGGTCGTCAGTTGGGTCGGGTCCCGGTGAGCAGGCCGGGGAGATCGCGGGCGAGGCGGGCGCCCACCTGCTCGAGCAGCCTGCCGGCCTCGCGCATGCTGACCCGCGGGTCCGGCTCGAGCTCGGCCAGGGCATAGGTGCGCACGAAACCCGCGGCCCGGCGGGTCTCCTCGTCCAGGGTGGTGCGGCCGCACACGGCCACCACCGGCACGCCGGCGGCGTGCGCCGTGGCGGCGACCCCCATGGGGGTCTTGCCGCCGAGCGACTGCTCGTCGAGGCTGCCCTCCCCGGTGACCACGAGGTCCGTGCCCGCCATCCGGTCGGCGAGGCCCACGAACTCCAGGACCACGTCGATGCCCGGGCGGCGCTGGGCCCCGAGCACGGCGAGGGCCGCATAGCCCACGCCGCCGGCGGCCCCGGCGCCGGGCGACGCGGCCGCGGCCAGGGCGGCCGGGCCCAGGGCGTCCGCCAGCCGGTCCCGGAAGACCGTCAGCGCGGCGTCGAGGGATGCCACGAGCTCCGGGCCGGCGCCCTTCTGCGGGCCGAACACGGCGGCCGCGCCGTTGGCCCCCGTGAGCGGGTTGTCCACGTCCGCGGCCAGGACGAACCGTGCGTCCCGCACCCGGGGGTCCAGCCCGGCGAGGTCGACCCGGGCCAGCCGGGCGAGCTCGGCGCCTCCGCGGCCCAGCTCGGCGCCCTCGTCGTCCAGCAGGCGCGCGCCGAGGCCCTGGAGCAGCCCGGCACCGCCGTCGGTGCAGGCGCTGCCGCCCACTCCCAGGACGATCCGGGTGGCTCCGGCGTCGAGGGCGGCGCGGATCAGCTCACCGGTGCCGCGGCTGGTGGCGCCCCCGGCGTCGAGCACGGGATCGCCGTGCTCGTCCACCGGGAGGGCGGCCAGTCCCGAGGCCAGGGCCATCTCCAC
Organism: Kocuria sp. CH-021; assembly: GCF_049716185.1. Classification (NCBI taxonomy): domain Bacteria; kingdom Bacillati; phylum Actinomycetota; class Actinomycetes; order Micrococcales; family Micrococcaceae; genus Kocuria; species Kocuria sp. CH-021. The sequence continues at coordinate 91,414 of NZ_JBNAFK010000015.1, forward strand.
CACCGCGGTCCGGTCCAGCAGGGCGAACCCTGCCTCGACGGGGTCCCCGACGGGACCGGTCACGGTGGCGGAGCAGGCGGTGAACCCGGCGCCGACGGCGGCGTCGAGGGTGCCCTCGCCGCCGTCGGCCACCGGGACGGCCACGACCGCGGCGGACGGCTCCACGGACCGGATCCCCGCTGCGAGGTGCTCCACCACGTCGGTGGCTTCCAGCGAGCCCTTGAACTTGTCCGGGGCGACGACGATGCGCACGGTCGTTCCTCCTGTTGTGTGCGGACGGGGATCAGTCGAGCAGGGCGATCGCGGTCGGGGCGTCCGCGCCGCGGGCGGCGAGCTCCTCGAACTCGACCACGTTGTCGATCTCGGTCCCCATGGAGATGTTGGTGACCTTCTCCAGGATGACCTCCACGACCACGGGCACCCGGTGCTCCTCCAGGAGGGCGCCGGCCTGGTCGAAGGCCTCCCGCAGCTTCTCGGGGTCGGTCACGCGCAGGGCCTTGCAGCCTAGGCCCTCCACGACCTTCAGGTGGTCCACCCCGTAGCCCTGGGTCTCCGGGGAGTTGATGTTCTCGAACGCCAGGGAGACGTTCTGCTCCATCTTGAACCCTCTCTGGGACTGGCGGATCAGGCCCAGGTAGGAATTGTTCACCACCACGTGGATGTAGGGAAGGTTGAACTGCGCCCCGACGGCCAGCTCCTCGATCATGAACTGGAAGTCGTAGTCGCCGGAGAGGGCTACCACGGTGGCCTCGGGCTTGCCCCGGACGACGCCGAGGGCGGCGGGCCCGGTCCAGCCCAGGGGGCCCGCCTGGCCGGCGTTGATCCACTGGCGGGGGCCGTGCACGTGCAGGAACTGGCCGCCGGCGATCTGGGAGAGCCCGATCGTGGAGACGTAGGTGACGTCCGTGCCGAAGACGGAGTTCATCTCCTCGTAGACGCGCTGCGGCTTGACCGGGACCTGCGTGAAGTGCGTCTTGCGCTGCATGGAGCCCTTGCGCTGGGCGCAGTCCTTGACCCACACGGACCAGTCCGGCACGGCGAACCGCTCCTTCCGCTCCCGGGCGACCTCGAGGAGGACCTCCAGGGCCGCGCCGGCGTCGGAGACGATGCCGAGGTCGGGGGAGAAGACGCGCCCGATCTGGGTGGGCTCGATGTCGATGTGCACGAACGTGCGGCCCCGGGTGTAGGTGTCCAGGCCGCCGGTGTGCCGGTTGGCCCAGCGGTTGCCGATGCCGAGCACGAAGTCGGACTCCAGGAACGTCGCGTTGCCGTAGCGGTGGGAGGTCTGCAGCCCCACCATCCCGGCCATCAGCGGGTGGTCGTCCGGGATGGCGCCCCAGCCCATGAGGGTCGGGATCACCGGCACGTCCAGCAGCTCGGCGAGCTCGACCAGCTGCGCGGAGGCGTCGGCGTTGATGATGCCGCCGCCGGCCACGATGAGCGGGCGCTGGGCGGAGGAGAGCATGTCCAGGACCTTCTCGGCCTGCGCGCGGGTCGCCGCGGGGCGGTGCACGGCCAGGGGCTCGTAGACGTCGATGTCGAACTCGATCTCGGCGAGCTGCACGTCCAGGGGGAGGTCCAGCAGCACTGGTCCGGGCCGGCCCGAGCGCATGAGGTAGAAGGCCTTCTGGAACGCCCCGGGCACCTGGCCCGGCTCCAGCACCGTCATGGCCATCTTGGTGACCGGCGCGGCGATCGTGGAGATGTCCACGGCCTGGAAGTCCTCCTTGTGCAGCTTGGCCACGGGGGCCTGGCCGGTGATGCACAGGATCGGGACGGAGTCCGCCCACGCGGCGTAGAGGCCGGTGATCATGTCGGTGCCGGCGGGACCGGACGTGCCCACGCAGATCCCGATGTTGCCGGGGGCGGCGCGGGTGTAGCCGTCGGCCATGTGCGAGGCGCCCTCGACGTGCCGGGCGAGGGTGTGCCGGATGCCGCCGTGGGCGCGCATCGCGGAGTAGAACGGGTTGATGGCGGCGCCGGGCAGGCCGAAGGCCTCGGTGGCGCCCTCCTTCTCGAGGATGGCGACGACGGCGTCGACCGTGCGCATTCTGGCCATGATGAACTCCTTGGAAGCAGGACCCGGGATCGGGTCGGGAAGCGGTGGGGCGGGGTGGGGCAGGTCAGCGGCCGGAGCGGCCGGAGAGCTCCTCGACGAGCTTGAACAGACCCGAGTGGTCGAGTCCGCCGTCGCCCTTGTTGACGGTGGCGGCCACGAGCTGGGCGACGATGGCGCCGAGCGGCACGGCCACGCCGGCCTCGCGGGCGGCGGAGGTCACGATGCCCATGTCCTTGTGGTGCAGCTGCAGCCGGAAGCCCGGGTCGAAGTTGCGGTCCAGCATCTTCTGGCCCTTCTGGTCCAGGACCTTGGACCCGGCCAGGCCGCCGCCGAGGACCTTCAGCGCGGCGTCCGTGTCCACGCCGTAGGCCTCGAGGAAGACGACGGCCTCCGCGAGCAGCTGGATGTTGCCGGCCACGATCAGCTGGTTGGCGGCCTTGACGGTCTGCCCGGAGCCGGCGGGGCCCACGTGCACGATGGTCCTGCCGACGGCCTCGAGCACCGGGCGGGCGGCCTCGAAGTCCGCGGCCTCGCCGCCGACCATGATCGAGAGCACGGCGTCGACGGCGCCCTGCTCGCCGCCGGACACCGGGGCGTCCAGCGGGCGCAGGCCGTGCTCGACGGCCTCCCGCGACAGGCGGGCGGCGACGTCCGGGCGGATGGAGCTCGCGTCGATCCAGACGGTGCCCTTCGGGGCGTGGGCGAAGACGCCGTCCTCGCCGGTCACGACGCCCTCGACGTCCGGGGAGTCCGGGACCATCGTGATCACGACGTCGGCGTTCGCCACCGACTCGGCCACGCTGGACGCGCCCTGGCCGCCGGCCTCGACGAGCTGGTCGATCTTGTCCTGCGAGCGGTTGTAGCCGACGACGTCGTAGCCGGCCTTGACGAGGTTCTTGGCCATGGGCAGGCCCATGATGCCGAGTCCGATGACGGTGACGTTGGTCATGGTGGGAGTCCTCACTGTGGGGGCCCGTGCGGTGCGTGCGACGGGCGGTGGTGGCAGGAGCGGGGGAGGAGGGGCGTCAGGCGCCGGCGCGGGCGGCGGACCACGCCGAGGTCCAGGCGAAGGGGTCCTGCTGCGACGCCTTGTACTCGAGGCCCACCCAGCCGGTGTAGCCGAGCTCCCGGCTGCGCTCGACCCACTGCTGGAGCGGGAGCTCGCCGGTGCCGGGCTCGTTGCGGCCGGGGGCGTCGGCGATCTGGATGTGGCCGAAGTCCGCGGCGTGCTTCTCGATGACGGCGGCGACGTCGTCGCCGTTGACCGACAGGTGGTAGAAGTCGGCGAGCAGCCTGATGTTGTCCGCGCCGGCCTGCTGGACCTTCGCGATGACGTCGAGGGCGTCCTGGGCGGTCTTCAGGGGGTAGGCCTCGGTGCCGGAGACGGGTTCCAGCAGCACGGTCCCGCCGATCCGGGCCACGCCCTCCGCGGCGGCCACGAGGTTGCGCACCGCCAGCTCGTCCTGGGCCTCCGGGGAGTGCTCGGGCCGGCGGTTGCCGTAGAGGGCGTTGAAGGCCCTGCACCCGGTGCGCTCGCCGATCGCGGCGACCACGGCGACGTTGTCCTTGAACTCGTCGCAGCGGCCCTTCCAGGACACGAGTCCCCGGTCCCCGCCCGGCATGTCGCCGGCGTTGAAGTTCAGCCCGCTCAGCTGCACCCCGGCGTCCCGGATCGCGTCCACGAAGGCGTCGACGTCGCGGTCCGCGGGCACGGACTCGGCGAAGGGCCACCAGAACTCGACCGCGTCGAAGCCGGCGGCCTTCGCCGCGGCCGGCCGCTCGAGCAGGGGCAGGTCGGTGAGAAGGATGGAGCAGTTCACGGTGTAGGACATCTGGATCCTCCTGGTTCGCACGGGACCCCCACTTATTTCGAGATGTGGAAGTCGGCTTCTGTCTTATGAAACAGCGTACGGCCCGCTGTGATGCAGGTCAATCCCTTATTGGAAACATTATTTCGGCATGTGGAAACACTGGGGGAGGGTCGGATGGCATGGGAGGACCCCGTGCCGCCGCGGTGGCAGGGCGGCACGGGGTCCGGTCGGTGGGGACGGGATCGCCGTCCGGTCAGCGCAGCTTCATCTGCCGGTTGACGTCCTTGTAGAGGAGGTACCGGAAGCGGCCGGGCCCGCCCGCGTAGCAGGCCTGGGGGCAGAACGCCCGCAGCCACATGAAGTCGCCGGCCTCCACCTCGACCCAGTCCTGGTTGAGCCGGTAGACGGCCTTGCCCTCGAGGACGTAGAGCCCGTGCTCCATGACGTGGGTCTCGGCGAAGGGGATCACCGCGCCCGGCTCAAAGGTCACGATCGTCACGTGCATGTCGTACCGGACGTCGTCCGGGTCCACGAAGCGGGTGGTCGCCCACTTGCCGTCGGTCCCCGGCATGGCCGTCGGCTCGACCTCCTGCTCGTTGGTGACGAACGGCTCCGGCACCTCGATGCCCTGCACGTACTCGTAGGCCTTGCGGATCCAGTGCAGACGGGCGGGTTCCCCGCCGGGATTGCGCACGGTCCACTCGCACTCCGGCGGGAGGAACGCGTAGCCGCCGGGGGAGAGCTCGTGCTCCTCCCCGTCGACGGTCAGGACGAGCGCACCCTCCATGAGGAAGAGCACGCCCTCCACGCCGGACTCCGTCTCGGGCCGGTCGCTGCCGCCGCCGGGGCCGACCTCCACGATGTACTGCGAGAAGGTCTCCGCGAAGCCGGACAGGGGCCGCGCGAGCACCCAGACCCGGGTGTCCTCCCAGAACGGGAGCCGGCTGGTGACGATGTCCCGCATGGTCCCGCGCGGGATCACCGCGTAGGCCTCCGTGAACATCGCCCGGTCCGTGAGCAGCTGGGTCTGGTCGGGGTGGCCGCCGTGCGGTGCGTGGTAGGTGGTCTCGGTCATCTGAAGTCGCCTCCGGTGGTCGATGCGGCCGGTGCCGCGGCCTTGGGATGGGCCAGAGAGAAGAGCTCGTGCTCGCCGATGCCGGCGCTCTGCTCGAGCTCCTCCCCGGAGATCGCGCCGCACAGCACGCCGCGGTGGACGAAGCGGGCCAGGGCGCGGGCCGTGGCGGGCTCGTCCATGATCTCCGACTCGATGCCGTGCACGTAGTTCTTCAACCGCAGCGCCGCCGGGGGGAAGCCCTCGCGGTAGAAGAAGTACGTGGCGAGGTAGCGGGTGGGCAGCTGGTGCGCGTGCAGGTCCCAGCCCTGGTAGTAGCCCCGCTCCAGGGAGCGGCGCACCAGGCGGGCGTGCAGCCGCCAGGCGGCCAGCTTCTGCTGCTCGTTCCCGGTGGGCAGGATGTTCGTGGAGCCGTCGGAGAGCCGCACCCCGGTGCCGGCCACGGCGACCTGCATGACGGCCTTGGCGTGGTCGGCGGCCGGGTGCTCCATGGACTGGTACTGGGCGGCGATCTGCAGGGAGTCGGAGTAGTCGTAGGTCCCGTAGTGCAGGGCCTCGACCCGTCCGTCCGTCCGGTGGAGCATCGCTGGGATGGGGCAGGCGCCGTCGGCTCCCAGGATCATCGGGGCGGTCTCCATCTGCACCTCGAAGCGCAGCCGCCCGGCGGGCAGACCGAGTCCCGCCTCGAGCTGTTCGCAGGCCTCGACCATGACGTCGACCTGCTCCGGGGTGCTCACTTTGGGCAGGGTGAGCACGAGGCCGCGGGGGAGGCCGTCCTCGCTGTGCCCGGCCTCCCGCAGTCCGCCCTCGTGCACCAGGGTGGTGACGAACAGGTCGAGCGTGCGCAGCCCGCGGTCCCGGGTGGCGGCCTCGAAGCACTTGAAACGGATCCCGATGTACGGCGGCGCGGTGCCCTCCCGGACGGCCAGGGCCACGGTGTGCGCCGCGCGCACGGCCCACTCGTCCTCCTCCTCGTCCCCGCGGTCGCCGAAGCCGTCCTCGAAGTCCAGACGGACGTCCTCGATGGGCTCGGTGGCGAGCTTGTGCTCGACCGCTCGGACCACCCGGTCGACCAGGCCGGGGTCGGCACCCTCGGGAGCGACCTGCGCCGCGAGGGAGGCAGCTCCGAGCCCGGCCACGGCCTCGGCGGCGCGCTCTCCCCACTGCCGGGCGGTCGCCGGGGTGAAGCTGTCGGCGGGGAGGTAGACGGTGTGCACCGGCTGGCGTGTCCCCGGGTCCCCCGGATAGGACCGCCGGAGCAGCTCGTCGGTGCCGGCCAGCCGCTCGGCGGCGCGCTGCCGGAAGGCCGTGCCCAGCGTCCCGGCGCCCTGGTCGTCGGCGCTCACTTCGTGGCCACCCGGTCGCGGCCGGACTGCTCGAGCAGCTCGTAGGCGGGCAGGGTGAGGAAGTCGACGTAGTCCTCGCCCAGCACCAGGTCGGCGATCAGGGCGGCCGCGGGCTCGAAGTGCGCCTCGTAGGACTCCTGGTCGACCTCGCCGCGAAGAACCTCCTTCTGCCGCTGGAGCTCCTCGGCGACGAGCTCACGGGTCGCGCTGTTGCCGGTGTCCTCGTAGATCACGCCGTTGCGGATCTGCTGCCAGATCTGCGAGCGGGAGATCTCGGCGGTGGCTGCGTCCTCCATGAGGTTGTGGATGGCCACGGCTCCGTTGCCGGACAGCCACACCGCGGTGTAGCGGATCGCCACGTAGAGGTTGGCCGCGAGCTCCTGCTGGGTGCTCACCCGCCCGGCGCTGGCGACATCGAGCAGCTGCTCGGCGCTCACCTGCACGTCCTCGCGCAGCCGGTCCACCTGGTTGGGTCGCTCGCCGAGGACCCGGTCGAAGACCTCCCGGCACGTCGGGACGAGGTCTGGGTGGGCCACCCAGGACCCGTCGAAGCCGTCCTCGGCCTCGCGGGTCTTGTCCGCGCGCACCTTGGCGAACGCGGCCTCGGTGGCCTCCTGGTCCCGGCGGTTCGGGATGACGGCGGCCATGCCGCCCATCGCGAAGGCGCCGCGGCGGTGGCAGGTCCGCACGAGCAGCTCGGTGTAGGCGCGCATCAGCGGGGCGGTCATGGTGATGGTGGAGCGGTCCGCCAGGACGAACTTCTCACCGGCGTCCCGGAAGTACTTGATGATGCTGAACAGGTAGTCCCAGCGCCCTGCGTTGAGCCCGGAGGCGTGCTCGCGCAGCTCCCAGAGGATCTCTTCCATCTGGAAGGCCGCGGGGATCGTCTCGATGAGCACGGTCGCCCGGATCGTGCCGTGCTCGATGCCCAGGTGCTCCTCGGCGAACGTGAACACGTCGTTCCACAGCCGGGCCTCGAGGTGGGACTCCAGCTTCGGCAGGTAGTAGTACGGTCCGTGCCCGTTGGCCAGCAGGAGCTTCGCGGTGTGGAAGAAGTGCAGGCCGAAGTCCACGAGCGCGCCGGCGGCCGGCTGCCCGTCCACGGTGACGTTGTGCTCGGGCAGGTGCCAGCCGCGGGGCCGGGTGACGACCACGGCGAGCGGGACGTCCTGGCGCAGCGCGTACTGTTTGCCCTCCGGGGACGTGAAGCTCAGGGTGCCCCGGGCGGCGTCGCGCAGGTTGAGGACGCCGTCCACCTGGTTGTGCCACGTGGGGCTCGAGGCGTCCTCGAGGTCGGCGAGCCAGACCTTGGCCCCGGAGTTCAGCGCGTTGATCGCCATCTTGGCCGGCGAGGCGGGCCCGGTCATCTCGACCCGGCGGTCCTGCAGGGCCGGCGGCGCCGGGGCGACCGTCCAGTCCCCCTCGCGGATCTCCCGGGTCTCCGGGAGGAAGTCGAGGGCGCCGGTCTCGGCGGCCCGGCGGCGGTTCTGCTCCCGGGCGCCGAGCAGCTCGGCGCGGCGGTCGGCGAAGTTCTGGTGCAGGGCCTCCACGAAGGAGAGGGCCTCGGCGGTGAGGATCTCGCTCGCGCGGTCCAGGCCGGCTGGGGTGGTGAACTCGATGGCCATGGTGGTCTCCGTTCGGTGCTGGGTTCGGTGGGCGTCGCGGCCCGTGGTGCGGACTCGGTGCCGCGCTGCTAGCGGGCGGCCACCGGCGCGAGCTGGCGGGTGTCCTGCTGGGCCGCCTGCTGCACGGCCTCGGCCACGGCCGGTGCCACGTGCTGGTCGAAGACACTGGGGACGATGTAGCTCGCGTTGAGCTCGTCCTCGGCCACGCAGTCCGCGATGGCCTGCGCGGCGGCGACCAGCATGTCGGTGGTGATGTCGGATGCCCCGGCGTCGAGCAGGCCGCGGAACAGGCCCGGGAAGGCCAGGACGTTGTTGATCTGGTTCGGGAAGTCCGAGCGGCCGGTCGCGACCACCGCGGCGTGCTCCGCGGCGACGCCCGGATCGATCTCGGGGTCAGGATTGGCCATGGCGAAGACGATCGCGCGGTCGTTCATGGCGGCCACGTCGGCCCCGTCGAGCAGGTCGGGGGCGGAGACGCCGATGAAGACGTCGCTGCCCACCACGGCCTCCTTGAGCGAGCCGGAGAACCCGGTCTCGTTGGTGTTCTCGGCGATCCACTGCCGGTGCGGGTCGTCGTAGCTCTCCCCGCGGTGGATGGCGCCCTTGCGGGAGCAGGCAATGATGTCCTGCACCCCCTGGGCCTTGAGCAGCTGGATGATGGCGTGCCCTGCGGCGCCCACCCCGGAGACCACGACCTTGACGTCGCCGATCTGCTTGTCCACCACGCGCAGGGCGTTGAACAGCGCTGCCAGGGCCACGATCGCGGTGCCGTGCTGGTCGTCGTGGAAGACGGGGATGTCGAGCTCCTCGCGGAGCCGGGCCTCGATCTCGAAGCAGCGCGGGGCCGCGATGTCCTCGAGGTTGATCCCGCCGTAGACGGGGGCCATGGCCTTGACGATCCGCACGATCTCGTCGGTGTCCGTCGTGTCGAGGCAGACCGGCCAGGCGTCCACGCCGGCGAACGCCTTGAACAGGGCCGCCTTGCCCTCCATGACCGGCAGGGCGGCGGCGGGGCCGATGTCGCCCAGCCCGAGCACCGCGGTGCCGTCGGTGACCACGGCCACCGTGTTGCGCTTGATCGTCAGCCGCCGGGCGTCCTCGGGGTTGTCGTGGATGGCCATGCACACCCGGGCCACGCCGGGGGTGTAGGCGCGGGAGAGGTCGTCACGGTTGCGCAGCGAGACGCGGGGGGTGACCTCGATCTTGCCGCCGAGGTGGATCAGGAACGTGCGGTCGCTGATCTTGCGCACCCGGACTCCGTCGAGCGCCTCGAGGGAGTCGCGCACCTCGTCGCGGTGGGATGCGTCGGAGACGTTGCAGCTGACGTCGACGACGACGTGGTCTGCGTGGGACTCCACGATGTCGAGGGCGGTCACGGCCGCGCCGGCCCGAGCGGCCGCGGTGGCGAGCTCGCTGGTGACGGTGAGGCCGGCCGGGGCCTGTACACGCAGGATCATCGAGTAGCCGGGACTGGGCGTGGCCATGGTTCCTCCAAGAGCGGTGGTGCGACCATTTCAGTCGCATTGTGGAATGAAACTTTCGTATTATGGATATTATGGGAGTCGGCCGAGGTTGGCAAGGAACTTTCGTGACACTTGTCACGGGGCCGGCCGCCGAGATCTCGCCCGCCGCACGAGGCGGCCGGGCCGTACCGACGGGAGATGGCCATGACCACGACGACCACACGAGCCGGTTCGGGTGGTGTGCAATCGGTGGAGCGCGTTTTCGAGCTTCTCGAGGTGATCACCGCGGCAGGTGGGGACATGTCGCTGAGCGAGCTCTCCGCCGCCGTGAAGCTCCCACTGCCCACCATCCACCGGCTGCTCCGCACGCTGGTGCCCTCCGGCTACGTCCGCCAGCTCCCCAACCGGAACTATGCGCTGGGCCCGAGGCTGATCCTGCTGGGGGAGGCCGCCGGGCGCCAGTTCGGTTCGGCGGCCCGCACGCGGCTGGACGAGCTGGTGACCGAGCTCGGTGAGTCGGCGAACATGGCCGTGCTCGACGGCCAGGAGGTCGTCTACATCGCCCAGGCCCAGCCCAACCGGTCCATGCGCATGTTCACGGAGGTGGGCCGCCGGGCCGACACCCACGACACCGGTGTGGGCAAGGCCATGCTCGCCACCCTGCCGGACGAACGGGTCCGCGCCATCGTGGGCGCGGCGGGGATGTCCACGCCCACTCCCAAGAGCATCGGGACCCTCGAGGAGCTCTTCGCGGACCTCGACCGGATTCGGGAGCGCGGCTACGCGATCGACGACGAGGAGACCGAGCTCGGGGTGCGCTGCTACGCGATGGCGGTGCCCGGCGCCCCCACGCCCACGGCCATCTCCGTGTCGGGACCCGTGTCCCGGGTGGACGAGGACTTCGGCCGCCGGGCCGTGCCCGTGCTGCGCCGGGCCGCCGAGGCGATCGCGGCGGAGCTGATGCCCGGCTCGGCCTGAGACCCGCACGCACCGGCTGCGCCCGCTGCCCCTCGTGAGGGCGGCGGGCGCAGCCGTCGGGTGCCCGGTCCGTGCGGGTCAGGCGTCGCCGCCTGCGTTGCCGGTGGTGCCGGCGGTGACCTCGTCCAGGCGGTAGCGCTCGAACGCCCGGGCCGGGGCACCGGCATCCGCCTCCCCGCGGTCGGCGAGCATCTGCAGCGCCCGCACCACGATGGAGTGCACGTCCGTCCGGAACCAGCGCCGGGCCGCGGCGCGGGTGTCGGAGAACCCGAAGTCGTCGGCGCCCAGGGTCGCGAAGTCGTTCGGCAGGTACTGCCGGATGCGGTCCGGCAGCTCCGAGACGAAGTCCGTGGAGGCGATGACGGGACCCTCCGCCCCGGCGAGCTGCTGGGCCACGAACGGCACCCGGCGCGGTGCCCCCGGGGTGCGGAACGCGTCCCGCTCGGCGGCCAGGCCGTCGCGGCGCAGCTCGTTCCAGGAGGTCACCGACCACACGTCGGCGGAGACCCCCCAGTCCTCGGCCAGCACCTGCTGGGCCTGCAGGGCCCACGGCACCGACACGCCCGAGCCGAGCAGCTGGACCTTCGGCCCGGGGCGCTCGGAGCGGGCGACCCGGTGGATGCCGCGCACGATGCCCTCGACGTCCACGTCCTCCGGCTCGGCCGGCTGCTGGTACGGCTCGTTGTAGACCGTCAGGTAGTACATGACGTTCGGGTCCGCCGAGTCCGGGCCGTACATCTGCTCCAGCCCGTGCCGGACGATGTGGGCGATCTCGTAGCCGTAGGCCGGGTCGTAGCTGCGCACGGCCGGGTTCGTGCCCGCGAGCACGGGGGAGTGGCCGTCGGCGTGCTGGAGGCCCTCGCCGGTGAGCGTGGTGCGCCCGGCGGTGGCCCCGATGATGAACCCGCGGGTCATCTGGTCTGCGGCGGCCCAGAAGGAGTCGCCGGTGCGCTGGAAGCCGAACATCGAGTAGAAGATGTAGACCGGCACCATGGGCTCGCCCTGGGTGGCGTAGGAGGTGCCGGCGGCGGTGAAGGCCGCGACGGCGCCGGCCTCGTTGATCCCCGGGTGGAGCAGGACGCCCTGCGGGGACTCCTTGTAGGCGAGCATGAGCTCGCGGTCCACGGAGAGGTAGTTCTGCCCGTTGGGGTTGTAGATCTTCGCCGTGGGGAAGAAGGAGTCCATGCCGAAGGTCCGGGCTTCGTCGGGGACGATGGGCACGATCCGGTGGCCGAAGTCCTTGCTCCGCATCAGGTCCCGCAGCACGCGCACGAAGGCCATGGTGGTGGCCGCCATCTGCTTGCCGGAGCCCTTCTTGGCCGAGCGGTAGGCGTCGGCGTCGGGCAGCGCTACGGGGGCGTGTCCGGCCCGGCGGGAGGGCAGGCCGCCGCCCAGCTCCCGGCGCCGGGCCAGCAGGTACTGGATCTCCGGGGCGTCGGGGCCCGGGTGGTAGTACGGGGCGCCGTAGAGGTCGTCGTCGATCTGCTCGTCGGTGACCGGGATGCGCAGGTGGTCCCGGAAGGCCTTGAGGTCCTCCAGGGTCAGCTTCTTCATCTGGTGGGTCGCGTTGCGCGCCTCGAAGGAGGCGCCCAGGCCGTAGCCCTTCACCGTCATCGCGAGCACCACCGTCGGCTTGCCGCGGAACTCGGTGGCGGCACGGTAGGCCGCGTAGACCTTCCGGTAGTCGTGGCCCCCGCGCTTGAGGGCCCAGATCTCGTCGTCGGGCATGTCCGCGACGAGTTCCTTGGTCGTGGTGGACCGGCCGAAGAAGTGGTCGCGGACGAACCCGCCGGACTCCGCCTTGAAGGTCTGGTAGTCCCCGTCGAGGGTCTCGTTCATGATCCGCACGAGCTCGCCCGTCGTGTCGGCCGCCAGAAGCGGGTCCCACTCCCGTCCCCAGAGGACCTTCACGACGTTCCAGCCGGCGCCGCGGAAGAAGGCCTCCAGCTCCTGGACGATCTTGCCGTTGCCGCGCACCGGCCCGTCCAGGCGCTGCAGGTTGCAGTTGATGACGAAGGTGAGGTTGTCCAGCTTCTCGTTGGCGGCCAGCTGCAGCAGTCCGCGCGACTCGGGCTCGTCCATCTCGCCGTCGCCGAGGAACGCCCACACCTGCTGGTCGGAGGTGTCCTTGATGCCGCGGTGGTGCAGGTACCGGTTGAACTGGGCCTGGTAGATCGCGTTCATCGGGCCGATGCCCATGGACACGGTCGGGAACTGCCAGAAGTCGGGCATGGACCGCGGGTGCGGATAGGACGGGATGCCGTCGTTGCCCTTGGACTTTTCCTGCCGGAACCCGTCGAGCTGATCCTCGGTGAGCCGTCCCTCCAGGAACGCCCGGGCGTACATGCCAGGGGAGGCGTGGCCCTGGAAGAAGACCTGGTCCCCGCCGTCGGGATGGTCGGGGCCGCGGAAGAAGTGGTTGAAGCCGACCTCGTAGAGGGTGGCCGCGCCGGCGTAGGTGGAGATGTGCCCGCCCACGCCGATCTCGGGGCGCTGGGCCCGGTGCACCATCACCGCGGCGTTCCAGCGCAGCCAGCGGCGGTAGGTGCGCTCGATCTCCTCGTCACCGGGGAACTCCGGCTCCTGGTCCACGGGAATCGTGTTCACGTAGTCCGTGGTGACCAACGGCGCGGCCGGGCCCGCGGACCCGGGCCGTGGTGCCGACGACCGCAGGAGGTACTGCGTCCGCTCCCGCACCTGCTTCTCGACGAGGTTTTCGAACGAACCCAGCCACTGCGCGGCTGCGGCCGATGTGCTGTCCGGGGCGTCGGGAGTCGGCCGGTCGCGGTGTTCAACCATGTGCTCAGGGGTCACGTCAACTCTTTCTCAGTGGTCATGGGTGGAGAAAGTCATGGGTGGAGAAAGTCATGGGTGGAGAAAGTCAGGGGTGCGGGAGAGGCACGTCCGACCGGCCTCCCGCGGCGCCAGGATCTCCGGCGCCGCGGAAGACCGGTGGAGGTTCGCCGGCGGATCAGTGCGCGGACGAGCCGCCGGAGCCGTCCTGGGGCTTGCAGACCCTGGTGTCGATGATCTCGCCGGCGGCGGTGATGACGGGAACCTCGTTGCCGTCGCAGTCCACGAGCTTGCCGTTCCGGACGGTGTCGCCCTCCTGCAGGTGGTTCTGCAGGTGCTCGAGGCTCTCGTAGCGCACGGCGCGCACCGGGGCGTTGGCGAAGACGGAGCCCGTGCCCCTCGGCGGGTTGCCGGCGCGGAACTCGTTGAACAGGATGTTCAGCAGGATCGCCATCACGGCCGCCGAGCTGATGCCGGAGTGGAAGATCGTCTCGAACCAGGCCGGGAAGTTGGCGTAGACCTCGGGAACGGCGATCGGCAGCATGCCGAACCCGAGGGAGGTGGCCACGATGATCAGGTTGGCGCCGTTGCCGAAGTCCACCTTCGCCAGGGTGCGGATGCCGGAGGCGGCCACGCTGCCGAAGAGCACGATGCCGGCCCCGCCGAGCACGGGCGGCGGGACCGCCGCGACGACCCGGCCGAGGACCGGCAGCAGGCCCAGGGTCACGAGGATGAAGCCGCCGGCGGTGACCACGTAGCGGCTCTTGACGCCGGTGATGGCCACGAGCCCCACGTTCTGGGCGAAGGCGCTCTGGGTGAAGCCGTTGAAGAGGGGCGCCAGGGCGGAGGAGGCCATGTCCGCGCGGAGGCCGTCGGCGATGCGCTTCTTGCCGACCTTCGTGTCGACGATCTCGCCGACCGCGATGATGTCGGCGGTGGTCTCGGTGAGCGTCACGAGGATGACGATGAACATCGAGAGGATGGCCGCCACCTCGAACACGGGAGGACCGAAGGCCAGCGGCTGGGGAACGGCGAAGAAGTCACCGGTGAGCACCTGGCTGAAGTCCGCCATCCCCAGCGCCGCGGCAGCGGCCGTGCCGAGCACCAGGCCGATGAGGATGGAGAGCCGGGAGATGGCGGCGCTGCCCAGCTTGGAGAGCAGCATGATGATCAGCAGGGTCAGACCGGCCAGCCCGAGGTTGCCGACCGAGCCGTACTCGGGGGACTGCGCGTTGCCGCCCATGGCCCAGCGGGCGGCCACCGGGAACAGCGTGAGGCCGATGGCGGTGATCACCACGCCGGTGACGACCGGCGGGAAGAAGCGGATGATGCTCACGAAGAACGGGGTGATGAGGAAGCCGATGACGGAGGCGACGATGACGGCGCCGAACACGGCCTGGATGCCGCCGCCGCCCTGGACGATGGCGGTCATGGTGGCCACGCCGGCGAAGGAGGTGCCCTGCACGAGCGGCAGCTGCGAGCCGAAGAACCTGAGGCCCCAGGACTGCAGGATCGTGGCGAGGCCGCCCACGAAGAGGGAGGCCGCGATGAGCAGGCCCTGCTCCTGGGGCGTCATGCCGGCGACGCCGCCGATGATGAGGGGCGGCGCGATGATGCCGCCGTACATGGTGAGCACGTGCTGCAGGCCGTAGCCGAGGCTGGCGCCCGCGCCGAGGTACTCGTCCTCCGGGCGGGTGCGGGTGGTGGTGGGCGGCTCGGCGGTGCGTGACCTGGCCATGGTGTTCTCCTAGGGATCCTGGTGACGGGAGAGACCCGGTGCCGGCGTCGGGACGGAACCGGGGCGGAGCGAGGAGGTGGAGAGGTGCGCGATGCGCGGTGGGCGCCGCGGGGCGCCGAGCGAGCCGGCGGCGTGGGCGCCGCCCGCAGGAGGGTGCGGGGGTGGGGGGGGGGGGGGGCCCGCCCCCCCCGCCGCCCGGCCCGGCCCCCCCCCGGCCCCCCCCGGTTCCGCCCCGGCCCCTGTCCAGCGTGGCCGGTGCCCGGCCGGTAACCGGTGAGTTGGGCGCAGA
>NZ_JBNAFK010000016.1:0-100879 GCF_049716185.1 Kocuria sp. CH-021
CAGCAACAACCCATCAACCGAAAAAACATTCGGTATCA
The DNA here is from genome assembly GCF_049716185.1 of Kocuria sp. CH-021. Lineage (NCBI taxonomy): Bacteria > Bacillati > Actinomycetota > Actinomycetes > Micrococcales > Micrococcaceae > Kocuria > Kocuria sp. CH-021. The sequence continues at coordinate 39 of NZ_JBNAFK010000016.1, forward strand.
ACAAACATGGCACACTATTGAGTTCTCAAACAACAGACCGGTCAGCGTGTCTGACTTGACACCTTGCTGCCGGAGTGCTCTGCAACCTTAGCCCTTCCGATCGGCCCCGGTCAATCTCGGGTGAACTCTTGGTTACCCGATCGTGACGGCGCCGCCTTCCGGCGAAGCTCACAATCTCCCACCCTAACACTCTTCCGTTCCCGTGCAACTCGCTGGCTGCTCGGTGCGGACGGTCCGGAGCGGGATCGCCGTCCCGTGGTTCTCCCGGAGGAGTTCCTCGCCGCGACGACTTGGAAGAAGTTACCCGCTTTCCGCGGCCCGTGCAAACCGGGTGCCCAGGACCTGCTGCCGCCGTCCCCGTCGCTCCCCGGAGCGGGGTCCGGACGGCGGAAGGGCCCGGATCCGAGGATCCGGGCCCTTCCGCCGCTGCTCCGCTCCGCGCCTGCCGGGCGCGGCCGGCTCAGTGCTCGGCCGGCTTGAGGTACAGCACCGCCAGCGGCGGAACGGTGAGCTCGACCGATGCGGGGTTGCCGTTGTGCGCGCCCTCGGTGGCCGTCACCTTGCCGAGGTTGCCCACCCCGGACCCGCCGAAGTGCTCGGAGTCCGTGTTGAGCACCTCGACCCACTCACCGGCCCACGGCAGGCCCAGCCGGAAGTTCTCGTGCGGGTTGCCGGCGAAGTTCGCCACGCACACGAGCGGGTTGCCCTGCTCGTCCCAGCGGGTGAAGGACAGGGTGTTGCGTCCGGCGTCGGCGGCGTCGATCCACTCGAACCCGGCGGGGTTGTTGTCCCGCTCGTACAGCGCGGGCGTCTCCCGGTAGATCCCGTTGAGGGTGCGCACCAGCTCCTGGACTCCCTTGTGCGGCGGGGTCTCGGAGAGCCACCAGTCCAGGCCGTGCTCCTGGGACCACTCGGACTCCTGGGCGTACTCCGTGCCCATGAAGATCAGCTGCTTGCCGGGGTGGGCCCACATGAAGGCCAGGTACGCACGGACGTTGGCGAGCTGCTGCCACCGGTCGCCCGGCATCTTGCGCAGCAGGGAGCCCTTGCCGTAGACGACCTCGTCGTGGGAGATCGGGAGCAGGAAGTTCTCCGAGAACGCGTAGACCAGCGAGAACGTGAGCTTGTTGTGGTGGTAGTACCGGTTGACCGGGTCCTCCGCCATGTACTCGAGGGTGTCGTTCATCCACCCCATGTTCCACTTGAGCCCGAAGCCCAGCCCGTCCGCGTCGGTCGGGCGCGTCACGCCCGGGTAGGAGGTCGACTCCTCGGCGATCATCACGATGCCCGGGGTGCGCTTGTACGCGGTGGCGTTGGCCTCCTTGAGGAAGGCGATGGCCTCGAGGTTCTCCCGGCCGCCGAAGACGTTGGGCTCCCACTCCCCCTCGTTGCGCGAGTAGTCGAGGTAGAGCATGGACGCGACCGCGTCCACGCGCAGGCCGTCCACGTGGAACTCCTCGAGCCAGTAGGACGCGTTGGCCACCAGGAAGTTCCGGACCTCGTTGCGGCCGTAGTCGGGGATCAGCGTCCCCCAGTCCTTGTGCTCGCCCCGGCGGGGGTCGGCGTGCTCGTACAGGGGCTCGCCGTCGAAGCGGGCCAGCGCCCACTCGTCCTTCGGGAAGTGGCCCGGGACCCAGTCCACGAGCACGCCGATGCCGGCCTGGTGCAGCTTGTCCACGAGGTAGCGGAACTCGTCCGGGCTGCCGAAGCGGGAGGACGGTGCGTAGTAGGACGTGACCTGGTAGCCCCAGGAGCCGCCGAACGGGTGCTCGGCCACCGGCATGAACTCCACGTGCGTGAAGCCCTGCCAGGTCAGGTACTCGACGAGCTCCTTCGCGAGGTCCTTGTACCCGAGGCCCTTCCGCCACGAGCCGATGTGCAGCTCGTAGACGCTCATGGGCGCGTTGTGCGGATCGGTCGTCGCCCGGCGCGCCATCCAGGCGTCGTCCTGGAACTCGTACTCGGACTCGAAGACGCGGGAAGCCGTGGACGGCGGCACCTCGGTGCCGAAGGCCATGGGGTCCGCCTTCTCGCGCCAGCCGCCGTCCCGGCCGAGGATGCGGAACTTGTAGGTGGCCCCGGAGCCGAGGCCCGGGACGAAGATCTCCCACACGCCCGAGGACCCGAGGGAGCGCATCGCGTGCTCGCTGCCGTCCCAGCCGTTGAAGTCGCCGATGACCCGGACCGCCTGGGCGTTGGGCGCCCACACGGCGAAGGCCACCCCGGTGATGTCGCCCATCGCGGAGGGGTAGCGGCGCACGTGCGCGCCGAGGACGTTCCACAGCGTCTCGTGGCGTCCCTCGCCGATCAGGTGGAGGTCCAGCTCGCCCAGGGTCGGCCCGAAGCGGTACGGGTCGTCCATCCGCTGCGGCTCGAGGTCCCGGTAGGTCACGTCCACGCGGTAGTCGGGGATCCGCCCCGGCTCGTGCGCGGGGACCACTCCCGTGAAGATGCCGCCCCACTCGTGCTCGAGCTCGAAGGTGCCGTCCTGCGTCACGACGGCCACGGCGGTCGCGAAGCGGCGCAGCGTGCGCACGGTGACGCTGCCGTCCGGGTTCAGGTGGGCGCCCAGGACGCTGTGCGGGTCGTGGTGGCGGCCCTCGGACACCGCGGCCAGCAGGTGCTCGGCCACGGGCACCGGGCCCGCCGGGGCCACGTCGTGGCCGGCCGGGGCCGGGCGGGAGCTCTGGACGGGGTCGGATCGGTCCTGCGGAGTGCTGGCGCTCACTGCGTCCTCGATTTCCGTTCCCGGTTCCGCCGAGATGTGCCGCGCGGAGCGGGAGCTGTCGTCGTCGTGGTCGGTGCCGGGCACGGGGTCCGCACCGGCGGTATCAGGGTTCACGCTACGCGACCGGAGGCTCTCCAGTGAACGGCGCACCGCCGCGGCGGGCACGTCCACCCAGTCGGGCCGGTTGCGCTGCTCGTAGACGACCTCGTACAGGGCCTTGTCCAGCCACAGCGCCAGGAACAGCGGGGACCCGCGGTCCACCGTGTGCCCCGCGCCCTGCTCGTAGCCCGCCAGGAACGCGTCGCCGGCACGCCGGCCCCACTCCTCCGCGTCCTGCGCGCCGGCACGGGCGCCGAAGGCGGCGGCGTAGTCGAAGGACCGCAGCATGCCGACCACGTCGCGCAGGGCGACGTCCGGGCGGGTGCGCTCCTCGATGGCGCGCAGCGGCTCGCCCTCGAAGTCCAGGACCTTGAACTGTCCGTCCTCGGTCTGCAGGACCTGGCCCAGGTGGTAGTCGCCGTGGATGCGCTGCAGCGGGGGCAGCTCCGGCACGTCGCCGAGGGACGTGATCAGCTGGTCGAGGGCGGTCGCGTGCTCCGAGAACAGGGAGCCGGTCTCGGTGCGGGCCCAGCGCAGGCGTCCCCCGAGGTCGTTCAGGAGACGGGCGCGGGCGGCGTCGTCGGGCGTCCCCGAACCGAAGGCGCGGCCCAGGTCGCGGTGCACGCGCGCGGTCGTGCGGCCCAGCTCCCGGGCCTCCTCGGAGAAGTCCGCGCCCTGCTCCGCGGCCTCGACGGCCCGCGCCCACGCGTCGGCGGAGCCGGCCAGGAACTCGGTGGCCACGGCGAGCTGCCCCTGCACGGCGCTCAGCCCGGAGCGCCAGCGGGCGTCGAGCCACCCGAAGGTGCTCGGCACCGCGGGGCAGCCCAGGGAGGTGAGCTCGCGGCCCACCTCGACGTCCGGGTTGTCGCCCTCCCCCAGCACGCGGAAGAACTTCACGATCACGGTGTCTGCGTCCTCCCGGCCCGCGGGCGGGGTGAGGATCACCGAGGAGTTCGACTGCTCGCTGGAGATCACGCGCACCTGCTGGGGCGTGTCGACGGCATAGGTGACGCTCAGGGCGTCGCCGTGCGCACCGGTCACGGTCAGGCCCAGGGGGCCGGAGCTCACCGACTCCGCGCGCTGCATCAGCTCGAGGACCGGGCCGACGAACACCGGGTCCCCGACCCCGTCGTAGACCCAGGGACCGGCCACGGCGTCCTCCGCCCCGGGCAGCGGCAGGCCCGTGCGGTGGGCCACGGCACGGCCGGCGCGGGCGGCGCGCTCCCGGAGGAAGCGCGCGTCCCGGCGGGGCGCGGGTCCCTCCTCCTCGGCCCCGTCCGCCCCGGGGTCCTCGGCCGCGGCCGGCGCCAGCTCCCCGACGAGGAAGCGCTCGGCGCCCTCGAGGGGCGCCGCGCGGAAGGTCAGCGGCACCTGGAGGAGCTCGGTGCGGGCCCCCTCGGAGGCCTCCAGCAGCAGGATCCGGGCGCCCGCGCCCTCCTGGTCCGGCAGGGCGAGCTGGGCGACGACCCGCAGTTCCACGCCGGCACCGCCGTCCGCGAAGGGGAACCACCGCTGCCGCGGCAGCCACCGGCGCAGGAGGTCGAGGAGCTCGTCGGGGTGCTGGTCGGTCATGGGATCAGGTCCTTCCGGGGCGGGCGTGGAGGTGGACGGACGCGGGGACGCGCTCAGGACGTCGGGGTCGCGGTGATGATCGGCATGGCCGTGGTCTGGGGGTGCGTGCCGTCGTCGCGGGGAGCGGCCCGGAGGCGCAGCCAGAAGAAGTCCTGGCTGCCCAGGGTGATGCGGTACTCCCCGGCCTCGTCCACCTCGCCGAACAGGTCGCCGCCGAAGAGCTCGCGCAGACCGCGGCCCGCGAACTGGGGCAGCCGGATGCGCGCGCACGCAGGGGTGTGGGCGAGGTTGAACAGGCACAGCACGGTCTCGCCGCGCCCGTCGTCGGTCTCCGCGTCGGGGAGCACGCGCAGGAACGCGAGCACGGAGTCGTGGTCGGTCTCCACGCCGACGTAGGAGCCGAGGCCGAAGGCCGGGTGGGCCTTGCGCACGGCCAGCATCTGGCGCATCCAGTGCAGCAGGGACGACGACGACGCCAGCTGCGCCTCCACGTTGACCTGGTTGTAGTGGTAGACCAGCGACTGGACCACGGGCAGGTACAGCTTGCCCGGGTCCGCCTTGGAGAACCCGGCGTTGCGGTCCGGGGTCCACTGCATCGGCGTGCGGGACGCGTCCCGGTCGTCGAGCCAGATGTTGTCGCCCATCCCGATCTCGTCCCCGTAGTACAGGAACGGACTGCCCGGCAGGGACATGAGCAGCGCGTGGATGAGCTCGATCTCCGCGCGGGAGTTGTCGAGCAGGGGCGCCAGCCGGCGGCGGATGCCCACGTTGGCGCGCATCCGGGAGTCGGGGGCGTACCAGCCGAGCATCGCCTGCCGCTCCTCGGTGGTCACCATCTCGAGGGTCAGCTCGTCGTGGTTGCGCAGGAACGTCCCCCACTGGGTGCCGCGCGGGATGTCCGGCGTCTCCTGCATGGTCTCCACGATCGGGGCGGCCTTCTGGTCCCGCAGCGCGTAGAAGATCCGCGGCATGATCGGGAAGTGGAAGCACATGTGGCACTCCGGGCTCTCCTCGGTGCCGAAGTACTCCACCACCTCGTGCGGCATCTGGTTCGCCTCGGCGATGACCACGCGGCCCGGGTACTCCTCGTCGATCATGGCCCGCAGCCGCACCAGGAAGTCGTGGGTCCCCGGGAGGTTCTCGCAGTTCGTCCCCTCCTCCTCGATCAGGTAGGGGATCGCGTCGGCCCGGAAGCCGTCGATGCCCATGTCGAGCCAGAACTTGACCACGTCGAACACGGCCTCGACCACGGCGGGGTTCTCGAAGTTGAGGTCCGGCTGGTGCGAGAAGAAGCGGTGCCAGAAGAACTGGCGGCGGATCGGGTCGAACGTCCAGTTCGACTCCTCGGTGTCCACGAAGATGATCCGGGCGTCCTGGTACTTCTCGTCCGTGTCCGACCAGACGTAGAAGTCGCCGTACGGTCCGTCGGGGTCCTCGCGGGAGGCCTGGAACCAGGGGTGCTGGTCGCTCGTGTGGTTGAGCGGCAGGTCCGTGACCACGCGCAGCCCGCGGGCGTGCGCCTCGGCCACGAGCCGCTTGAAGTCGCTGATCGTCCCGAACTCGTCCAGGACCGAGTAGTAGTCGGAGATGTCGTAGCCCCCGTCCCGCAGCGGCGACTCGTAGAACGGAGGGATCCACAGGCAGTCGATGCCCAGCCACTGCAGGTAGTCCAGCTTGTCGATCAGGCCGGAGAAGTCGCCTGAGCCGTCACCGTTGGCGTCGGAGAACGCCCGGACGAGCACCTCGTAGAACACCGCTTTGCGGAACCAGTCGGGGTCGTGGGAGATGCCGGGGGCGTTGAGCGAGTACGGCGAGATGCTCATGCGGGGGTGCCGCCTTTCGGACGGGTGGGTCGGAGACCATCGGTGCTTCGGGAGGGGCCCTCCAGGACAGTGCGCCCAGGAGGGCCCCGGCGGGGTGCGGTGGCGCCCCTACTTGACGTTGCGGCGGATGTGCAGGACGTGCGCGGGGTCGTAGTGCGGGTCCAGCCGCACGTAGTTGTGCGTGCCCCACTTCCAGGAGTTCCCGCTGAGCAGGTCGTCCACCCAGAAGCTGCCGTCCTCGTTGAAGTCCGCGTCGTCCAGGTTCAGGGACTCCAGGTCCAGCCACACGGTGCCCTCGCGGACCGCGTGCGGGTCCACGTTGACGACCACCACGACCGTGTCCTTGTAGCTCGAGCCCCCGTGCCGCACCGTCTTGGTCTTCGAGTAGGCGACCAGGGCGTCGTCGGACGTGGACTGCACCGTGAGGTTCTGCAGGTCGCCCAGCGAGGCGTGCCGGCGCCGGATCTCGTTGAGCCGCGTGAGGTACGGGGCCAGGGACTCGCCGCGCTCCTCGGCGCCGGCGAAGTCCCGGGGCCGGTACTCGTACTTCTCGTTGTCCACGTACTCCTCGGCCCCTGCCCGGGCCACGTGCTCGTAGAGCTCGTAGCCGGCGTAGACGCCCCACAGGGGGGAGCCGGTGGCGGCCAGGACGGCGCGGATCTTGAAGGCCGCGGGCCCGCCGAACTGCAGGTACTCGGTGAGGATGTCGGGGGTGTTGACGAAGAAGTTCGGCCGGTAGACCGCCGAGGTCTCGTGGCTGATCTCCGCCAGGTACTCCTCGATCTCCTTCTTGGTGTTGCGCCAGGTGAAGTACGAGTAGGACTGCTGGAAGCCGACCCGGGCGAGGCCCTGCATCATGGCGGGACGCGTGAACGCCTCGGCCAGGAACACGACCTCGGGGTGCTTGGCGTTGACGGTGCCGATCAGCCACTCCCAGAACCACAGGGGCTTGGTGTGCGGGTTGTCGACGCGGAAGATCTTGACCCCGTGGGAGATCCACAGCTCCACGATCCGCAGCACCTCGAGGGACAGGCCCTCGGGGTCGTTGTCGAAGTTGATCGGGTAGATGTCCTGGTACTTCTTCGGCGGGTTCTCCGCGTACGCGATGGAGCCGTCGGCACGGGTCGTGAACCACTCCGGGTGCTCCGTGACCCACGGGTGGTCCGGGGAGGCCTGCAGGGCCAGGTCCAGGGCCACCTCGAGGCCGAGGTCCCCGGCGCGGGCGACGAAGCCGTCGAAGTCCTCGAACGAGCCGAGGTCAGGGTGGATCGCGTCGTGCCCGCCCTCGGGGGAGCCGATGGCCCACGGCGAGCCCGGGTCCTGCGGACCGGCCACCAGCGTGTTGTTGGGGCCCTTGCGGTGGGCGCGGCCGATCGGGTGGATCGGAGGCAGGTAGATGACGTCGAAGCCCATGGCCGCGACACGGTCGAGGCTCTCCGCGGCGGTCCGGAAGGTGCCGGAGGCCCAGGTGCCGGACTCGGCGTCGAACACGGCGCCCTCGGAGCGGGGGAAGAACTCGTACCAGGACCCGCGGCCGGCGGCGGTCCGCTCGACCTTCAGCGGGTACCGGCGGCTCTCGGTGACCAGGTCCCGCACGGGCCGCTCGGCCACGACGGCCAGCACCTCGGCCGAGGTGCCGGCCTCGAGCCGGTGCTCGGCGGGCAGCTCGTCGTTGCCGAGCGTGCGCGAGACCGAACGGAACAGCTCCGCGTCGGAGTCCGGGCGGCCCGGCTCCGCGGCGGCGCGGTCGAAGAGCGCGACGCCCTCGGCCAGCATGAGGTCGACGTCCTGGCCCACGCCCACCTTGATCTCGGCGGCGTGGCGCCACGTCTCGAACAGGTCGCCCCAGCCCTCGACGGCGAAGGTCCAGGCGCCCTCGGCGGTCGGCGTCAGCCACGCCTCGTAGCGGTCGGTGCCGGGGGTGGTGAGGCGCATCGGCACGCGCTCGGCCTCCGCGCCCTGCGGGTCGTAGAGCACCGCGGTCACGCCCAGGGCGTCGTGCCCCTCGCGGAACACGGTGGCGCCCACCCGGATCGTCTCGCCCGGCACGGCCTTGGCCGGGAAGCGCCCGTCCTCGACCACGGGGCTGACGCCGACGACCGGGATCCGGCCGTAGACCAGGTCCTCGCGGGAGAACGCCGAGCCGGCGGCCTTCCGGCGCGTGGTCGTCGCCTTCCGCGGCGTGGTGGCCTTCTTCGCGGCGGCCGTCCTCGTGGTGCCGGCCTTCGCGGCCGGGGCCTTCGCAGCCGGGGCCTTGGCAGCCCCGGTCTTCGCGGCCGGGGCCTTGGCCGCCGCGGTCCTGGTGGTCGAGGTCCGCCGCGCGCGGGGCTTCGGCTCCGCGGGCTCCGTGGCGGGGACGACGGCGACGCCGGGCTCGTCCTCCACGGGCGCAGCGGCCTCCGCCGCCGGGGCCTTCTTGGCGGTCGAGGCCCTGCGCCGCGCGGGCGCCTTCTTCGCGGGCTGCTCGGCCGCCGCGGCGGCGGCACCGGCGCCGGGAACGGCGGGCGTCGTCGAGGAGTCGGGGGCGGGCGCGCCGACCGGGCTCTGGGCCGGGTCGGACGGGGGCGGCGTGTTGGCTTGGCTCACCTGGACCACGTTAGCGACAAACCCGGCGATCGTTAAGCCCGCTGTCGAACCGTGGGACGGTGTCGCCGCCCCGGTCTGCCGCCCCGGTCTCCCGCCCTGTCCCCCCGTGCCGGAGGAGCTGCCCGGCGCGCCGGAGCACGGCTGGGCCGTGGCGCCCCGGTCCGGCGCCCCGGCACCGGTAGTCTGACGGCGTGAAGGCAATCCGTAGATTCACCGTGCGCACCGTGCTGCCGGAGTCCATCGCCCCTCTGAGCCGGCTCGCGAGGAACCTCCGCTGGTCCTGGCACCGGCCCACCGAACAACTGTTCGCGGACCTCAACCCCCAGGCGTGGGAGGCGGTGCACGGGGATCCGGTCAAGCTCCTCGGCTCCCTCACCCGGGAGGAGATCCAGCAGATCGCCCAGGACCCGGCCACCGTGCGCCGGATCACGGAGCTGGACGCCGACCTCGAGCGCTATCTCACCGAGGACCTGTGGTACCAGCGGACCCAGACGGAGGACGCCCCGCGGGCCATCGCCTACTTCTCCGCCGAGTACGGGGTCACCTCCGTGCTCCCCCAGTACTCGGGCGGACTGGGGATCCTCGCCGGCGACCACCTCAAGAGCGCCTCGGACCTCGGCGTGCCGGTGGTGGGGGTCGGCCTGTTCTACCAGCACGGCTACTTCAAGCAGTCCCTGTCCCGCGACGCGTGGCAGCAGGAGTCCTATCCCGTGCTCGACCCGGACGGCATGCCGCTGACGCTGCTGCGGGAGGAGGACGGCACCCCGGTCCGGATCACCCTGCCCCTGCCCAACGGCCGCTCCCTGTCCGCCCACATCTGGCGGGCGGACGTCGGCCGCGTCCCGCTGCTGCTGCTCGACTCCGACATCCCGGACAACGACGACCACGCCCGCAACGTCACGGACCGCCTCTACGGCGGCGGCGGAGACCACCGGCTCCAGCAGGAGCTGCTCCTGGGGATGGGCGGGATCCGCGCGCTGCGGGCCTTCTCCCGGCTGACCGGCGCACCGGCCCCGGAGGTCTTCCACTGCAACGAGGGCCACGCCGGGTTCCTGGGCGTCGAGCGGATCGCGGAGCTCATGGACCCCGCGGACGGGACCGAGCCGATGACCTGGGACGAGGCCCTGACCGCCGTGCGCTCGGCCACCGTGTTCACCACCCACACCCCGGTGCCGGCGGGCATCGACCGGTTCGAGCAGTCGCAGATCGAGCACTTCCTCGACGCAGGTCTCGCCCCGTCCGTGCCCACGGCCCAGGTCCTCGCCCTGGGCGCGGAGGACTACGACGGCGGCGACCGGTCCAAGTTCAACATGGCGGTCATGGGCCTGCGCCTGGCCCAGCGCGCCAACGGGGTGGCCAAGCTGCACGGCGTGGTCTCCCGGGGGATGTTCCAGGGCCTGTGGCCGGGCTTCGACGCCGACGAGGTGCCGATCGGCTCGATCACCAACGGTGTGCACGTGATGACGTGGATCGACCCGCGCATGGCGGAGCTGGCCCTCGACCCGATGGGCCCCGACCTGAACCGGGCCGCGCGGTGGCGCCGCATCTACACCGCGGACGACGCCGAGCTGTGGGCCGTCCGCCGGGAGCTGCGCGCCCGCCTGGTGGAGGACGTCCGGGCCCGGCTGCGGGCGTCGTGGAAGAAGCGCGGTCTCGCGGACGCCGAGCTGGGCTGGACCGACACGGTCCTCGACCCGGGCGTGCTCACGATCGGCTTCGCCCGCCGGGTGCCCACCTACAAGCGGCTCACGCTCATGCTGCGGGACCCGCAGCGGCTCAAGCGGATCCTGCTGGACCCGGAGCACCCGGTCCAGCTCGTGGTCGCCGGGAAGTCCCACCCGGCCGACGAGCAGGGCAAGCGCCTGATCCAGGACCTCGTGCGCTTCACCGACGATCCGGAGGTGCGCCACCGCATCGTGTTCCTCCCCAACTACGACATCGCGATGGCACGGACCCTGTTCCCCGGCTGCGACGTGTGGCTGAACAACCCGCTGCGCCCGCTCGAGGCGTGCGGCACGTCCGGGATGAAGGCCGCCCTCAACGGCGGGCTGAACCTGTCGGTGCTCGACGGCTGGTGGGACGAGATGTACGACGGCCAGAACGGCTGGGCCATCCCGACCGCCGACGAGGGCGCGCACCCGGACGAGCGCGACGACATCGAGGCCGCGGCGCTCTACGAGCTCATCGAGAACCACGTGGCCCCGCGGTTCTACGGCGAGACCGCGGAGGGCTCGGACCCGAACACCGACGGCGTGCCGCACCAGTGGCTGGCCATGGTCAAGCACACCCTGGCGACCCTGGGCCCGCGGGTCTCCGCCAAGCGCATGCTCGAGGACTACGTGCGGCAGCTCTACGTCCCGGCCGCCGTCTCCGGACGCCGGTCCGCGCTGGACGGCCACACGGCCGCCCGGTCCAAGTCCCGGTGGGTGGGACGCGTGCGCCAGGCCTGGGACCACGTGTCGGTCGAGCACGTCGACACCGAGGGCGTGGCCCAGGACCCGCAGATCGGCGACGAGCTCACGGTGTGCGCCTACGTCTCGCTCGGCTCGCTGAGCCCGGACGACGTGTGCGCGGAGATCGGCTACGGCCGGGTCTCGGAGACCGACCACATCCACGAGCGCAAGTACGCGGCCCTGAGCCCGGTCGGCGACCTGGGCGGCGGCCGGCACAAGTTCTGCGGGACGATCACCGTGGACCGCTCGGGTCCGTTCGGCTACACCGTCCGGGTGCTGCCGGACCACCCCGAGCTCGCCGACAAGGCCGAACTGGGGCTGGTGGCCAACGCCTGAGCCGCCGGCGGCACCGCACCGCGTGGCCCACGGAGGGGCCGCACCCGGGCGTTCCGGGTGCGGCCCCTCCGCCGTCCGTCCCTCCTCGGCGGCGCTCCCGCTCAGCGGCTCAGCGGTTCAGAGGCTCAGCGGCTCAGAGCACCCGGAAGAGCGTCACCGAGCTGGCGGGGACGCCCTGCGCCTGGCCCGCCCGGAAGCGCGTGCCGTAGCGCCCGTGCAGCACCGAGGCCGTGCTGTGCACCAGCGAGTAGAGGCCGTCGGCCCGCTCGAGGGGGTGCCCGTCCTCCTCCGGCCGCAGCAGGTCCGCGAGGTGCGGGAAGGTGATCGCCATGTCGGCGCTCGCCCCGTTGATCACCATGAGCCCCGCCACCCGGCCGCCCCGGGAGCCGATCAGCACCTGGATGGTCCGGGCTCCGGGGGTCTGCCAGCCGGTGGCGGTCATGGCCGTCCCGTCCGGGCCGAACCAGTGCATCATCACCTCGTCGGGGCGGGTCGGGAAGTGGGACGGCTGCCCCGCCAGGAACTCCCCGCGCACGCCCACCAGGGAGCGGGTGGCCGCGAGCATGGCGCGGTCCGCAGGGGTGAGCCGCCAGTCCACCCAGGACAGCTCGTTGTCCTGGCAGTAGGCGTTGTTGTTCCCGCGCTGGGTGCGGCCGAACTCGTCCCCCGCCGTGATCATCGGCACGCCCTGCGAGAAGAGCAGGGTGGCCATGACGTTGCGCGCGGTCTGCGCCCGGTCGGCCCGGATCCGGACGTCCCGCGCCGGGCCCTCCACGCCGTGGTTCCACGAGTGGTTGTCGTTGGTCCCGTCCCGGTTCTTCTCCAGGTTGTCCTGGTTGTGCTTGTTGTCGTAGGAGACGAGGTCCGCCAGGGTGAAGCCGTCGTGGGCGGTCACGAAGTTCACGGACGCCAGGGCGCTGCGCCCGGACGCCGCGAACAGGTCCGCGGAGCCGGCGAGCGCCCCGGCGAGCCGTGCGGCGTTGCCGCCGTCCCCGCCCAGGCTCATGCTGCGGGGGCCGGTGAGCCAGAAGTCGCGCACGGTGTCCCGGAAGCGGTCGTTCCAGTCGGCCCACCCCTCGGGGAAGTGGCCGGTCTGCCAGCCGCCCATGCCCACGTCCCAGGGCTCGGCGATCAGCTTCGTGCCGAACAGGGCGGGGTCCGCCCCGACGGCCACGAGGAAGGGGTGGTTGCGGGTGAAGCGGTGGCGCTCGTCCCGGGCCAGCTCGGGGGCGAGGTCGAAGCGGAAGCCGTCCACGTGGCAGCGCTCCACCCAGTAGCGCAGGGAGTCCAGCGCCATCTGCACCACCCGCGGGTTGCCGAAGTTCACGGAGTTGCCGCACCCGGTGACGTCCACGTAGCGGCCGTCCTCGCCGTGGCGGTAGTAGGCCTCGTCGCCGAGTCCCCGCCAGCAGTAGGCGGGTTCCTCCTGGCCGGCCTCGGCGGTGTGGTTGTAGACGACGTCGAGGTAGACCTCGAGGCCCGCGCGGTGCAGGTCCCGGACCATGGCCTTGAACTCGTCCAGCACGCCCTGCGGCCCGCGGGCGCGGGCGGCCTCGGTCGCGTAGCCGGTGTGCGGGGCGAAGAAGCCCAGCGTGTTGTAGCCCCAGTAGTTGCTGAGTCCGAGGCCCGTGAGGTGGGGCTCGTCCAGGTGGGCGTGCACGGGCAGGAGCTCGACGGCCGTGACGCCCAGGGACGTGAGGTACTCGGTCATCGCGGGGTGCGCGAGGCCCGCGTACGTGCCCCGCAGCTCCTCCGGGACGTCCGGGTGCAGGGCGGTCAGGCCCTTGACGTGCGCCTCGTAGACCACGGTGTCCCGCCACGGGGTGGCGGGTCGGCGGTCCTCGTCCCAGTCGAAGTCCTGCTGGACGACCACGGAGACGTACCGTCCCCCGTAGGCGTCTGGGCCGGGGTCCTCGACCCCGGGCGGCGGGGCGACCCGGCGCAGGCCCTTGCCGTAGGGGTCGAGCAGGATCTGCTGGTCGGCGGGGTCCGGGGAGCGGTGGCGGGAGGCGACCGGCGAGTCGGCGGCGACGAAGCCGTACTCCGTGCCGGCGGGCAGGGCCGGGGCCTCGTCCCGGTGCCGCGCGTAGTCGAAGCCCGTCTCCGAGAGCCGCTGCTGCTCGGCCGGCGGGACCGTCCCGTGGTGCACCCCGCCGGTGCGGCCGGTGAGCCGTCGCCGCTGCCACCGCCCGCCGGGCAGCCGGTAGACGAGGTCCACGTCGGGGATGCCGGGGGCGTAGACGGCCACGTTGGCGCTGCCGTCGCGCTCGTGCGAGGGGTGGACCCCGAGGGGGTAGGGGTGGGAGACGTACGGCCGACCGGTGTCCTGCCGCCGGGGCTCAGGCACCAGCACGGCGTCGCGACACCTCGTACAGGGTGATGCCCACGGCCATCGAGGCGTTGAGCGACTCCATCGTGGAGTCGATGGGGATGGACACGATCTGGTCGCAGTTCTCGGTGACCAGCCGGGACAGGCCCTTGCCCTCCGAGCCGACCACGACGACGAGGGGCTCGGTGGCCAGCTCGAGGCCGGGCAGCTCGACGTCGCCGCCGCCGTCGAGACCGACCACGAAGTAGCCCATGGCCTTGAGCTCCTCGAGCGTGCGGTTGAGGTTGGCGGCCTTCGTGACGGGCACCCGGGCCGCGGCGCCGGCGCTGGTCTTCCAGGCGGAGGCCGTGACGCCCACGGACCGGCGCTCGGGCACGATCACGGCGCTGCCCGAGAACGCGGAGACGCTGCGGATGATGGCGCCGAGGTTGCGGGGGTCGGTGATCCCGTCGAGGGCGACCAGCAGCGGGGGGCGGCGGACGTGCCGCTTCTCCCACTGGGTCATGAGCTTGCGGGCCGTCTCCACGGCGTCCTGGTACTCGTAGGGCGGCACCTGCAGGGCCACGCCCTGGTGCACGGCGTCGCTGGTGAGCCGGTCGAGCTCGCCCTTGGAGGCCTCGAGGATCGTGATCCCGCGCTCGGCGCAGATCTGCAGGATCTCGCGCACGCGGTCGTCGACGTCGATCTTGCTGGCCGCGTGCAGGGCCTTGGCGGGGATGTCCGCGCGCAGCGACTCGAGCACCGAGTTCCGCCCGGTGACGAGGTCCTCCTGCACCCTGCCGCGGGAGCGCGCCGGGGTGCGGCCGCCCGGGCTCTGCCGGCGCTCGGCGGCCTTCTTCATCTTGTGCGCCTTGTGGTAGGGGCGGTCCTCGGCCTTGGGCGTGGGGCCCCGGCCCTCGAGGGCCTTGCGGCCGTGGCCGCCGGTGCCCACCAGCGGGCCCTTCTTGTTCTTGCGGATCGCGCCGGGACGCTTCGGGGCTGGCATGGGTTCCTCTGTTCGGTCGTGGGTGGTGGGGGCGGGCCGGTCAGGTCACGGACCAGGTGGATCCGCCGGGGGCGTCGCGCACCGCGACGCCGGCCGCGGCGAGCTCGTCCCGGATCGCGTCGGCCCGGGCCCAGTCCTTGGCGGCGCGGGCCCGGTCCCGCTGGGCGAGCAGCGAGCGCACGAGGGTGTCGAGGGCCGTGTGCTCGGCCGCGTTGCCCGCGGCGTCCCCGAGCTCCATGAGCCCGGTCAGCCCGAGCACGTCGGTCATCGCGCGGACCGCGCGGGCGGGCCCGGCGGCGTCGAGGCCGTCGGCGAGCGCGGAGTTGCCGGCGCGGACGGTCTCGTGCAGGACCGCGAGGGCCTGGGGGACGTTGAGGTCGTCGTCCATGGCCTCGCCGAAGGCCTCCGGCACGTCCCCGGCCGCCCCGTCGGGGCCGGCCCCGGCGTCCCGGGCCGCGCGCAGGAACGACTCCACCCGCTCGACCGCGGCCGTGGCCTCGGCCAGGGAGGTGGGCCGGTAGTCCAGCACGGACCGGTAGTGGGCCTGGCCGAGGTAGTAGCGCACGGCCAGCGGCCGGGCCTCGGCGAGCATGTCCGCCGGGGACACGGTGTTGCCGATCGACTTGGACATCTTCTCGCCCGCGTAGGTGACGAGCCCGTTGTGCAGCCAGAGGCTCGCGAACCGCTGCCCGGCCGCCGCGGACTGGGCGAGCTCGTTCTCGTGGTGGGGGAAGCGCAGGTCCAGCCCGCCGCCGTGGATGTCGAAGTGCTCGCCGAGGTACTTCGCGGCCATGGCGGAGCACTCGAGGTGCCAGCCGGGACGGCCGGCGCCCCAGGGCGAGTCCCAGCTCGCGGTCCCGGGCTCGCCCGGCTTGTGCCCCTTCCACAGGGCGAAGTCGCGGGGGTCCCGCTTCCCGCGGGGGTCGGCGTCGGGGGCGTCCTGCATGTCCTCGACCGACTGGTGGGTGAGCTCGCCGTAGCGCTCCCAGGAGCGGACGTCGAAGTAGACGTCCCCGGAGCCGTCCGGCGCCGGATAGGCGTGCCCGGCGTCGACCAGGGTCCGGATCAGGGCGTGCATCTCCGGCACGTGGCCCGTGGCGCGCGGCTCGTACGTGGGCCGGCTGACGCCGATGGCGTCGTAGGCGGCGTTGAACGCCTGCTCGAACCGGTAGGCGAGCGCCCACCACGGCTCCCGCGGGTGCTCGCCGTCGTAGTCCGGGGCGAAGGACGCGGCCGAGTTGGCGAGGATCTTGTCGTCGATGTCGGTGACGTTGCGCACGGTGGTCACCCGGTAGCCGCGGTGGGCCAGCCACCGGGCGACCTGGTCGAAGACCAGGGCCGAGCGGACGTGGCCGATGTGCGGCATTCCCTGGACGGTGGCGCCGCAGTAGTACAGACGGGCCTCGCCGGGGTGGGCGGGCTCGAAGTCCCGCACGGTCGCGGTGGCGGTGTCGTAGAAGCGCAGAGTCACACGGCCCATCATAAGGGCGGGCCGCGGCCCGCCGGTCAGGCCCCGCCCGTGCCCGCGGGGACGACCAGGGCGGTGGCCACGGCCGCGAGGCCCTCCCCGCGGCCCGTGAGCCCGAGCCGGTCGGAGGTCGTGGCGCTGACCGTGACGGGCGCGCCGGCCGCCGCGGTGAGCACGGCCTCGGCCTCGGCGCGCCGCGGCGCGAACCGCGGCCGGTTCCCGATCAGCTGCACCGCCACGTTGCCGATCTCGAAGCCGGCCTCCCGGACGATCCGGGCCGCCTCGGCGAGGATCCGCGTCCCGGACGCGCCCTCGAGCTCCGGGCGGTCCACGCCGAAGTTGGCGCCGAGGTCACCGGTGCCCGAGGCGGAGAACAGGGCGTCGGCGGCCGCGTGGGCCACGACGTCCCCGTCCGAGTGCCCGGCGAGACCGCGCTCCCCCGGCCACTCGAGGCCGCCGACCCACAGCGGGGTGCCCTCGGGCCCGAAGGCGTGGACGTCCACGGCGATGCCGGTGCGGGGCAGGATCACGGGTTCAGCGCTCCTCGGGATCGGGAGGGGAGTCGGGGAGGGAGGTCGTGGCGGTGATGGGCACCGTTCCGGCCGTGCCCGGGGCGCGCCCGCGCAGGACGGCCTCGGCCAGCACCAGGTCGAGCGGGCGGGTGATCTTGAAGGCGTGCTCGTGCCCGGGCACCGTCAGCACCGCGGTCCCCGGGGCGTGGGCCTCCACCAGGGAGGCGTCGTCGGTGACGGACCCGGGGTCCGTCCCGGCCGCCTCGGCGGCGCGGTTCACCGCCCGGAGCAGGGCGAGGTCGAAGCCCTGCGGGGTCTGCACCGCGCGCAGCACGGTGCGGTCCACGGTGCCGAGCGACCGGTCTGCGTCGTCGACCCGGCGCATCGTGTCCGCGACGGGCAGCACGGGCACCACGGCCCGCTCCCCCGCGCGCAGCCGGTCCACCACGGTGCGGAAGACCTCGGGCGGGGTGAGGCAGCGCGCGGCGTCGTGGACGAGCACGGCGGGGCAGGCGGGCTCGATCCGCGCGAGCTCGGCCAGTGCGGCCCGCACGGACTCCGCGCGGGACGCGCCACCGGTCACCGGCCGCGCGCCGTGCGCCCGGGCGGTCGCGGAGAGCTCGACGTCCCCGGCGGGGACGGTCACCAGCACGGGTCCGGTCGGCCCGGCGTCCCGGATGCCCCGCAGCGCGTGCTCCAGCAGGGGGCGGCCGTCGAGGGCCACCAGGGCCTTGGGGATGCCGTGCCCGAGCCGGGTGCCGGAACCGGCCGCCACGACGACGACGGCGAACCCGCCCTCCGGGGAGGGCGGGTTCGCCGTGCTGGGCCGTGCTGCGCCGCCGGTCACGGGCCGGTCAGGACGCCAGGATGTCGTCGAGGCGCTTCTCGGCCTCTTCCTCGTCGATCTTCTTGGCGAGCGCGAGCTCGGAGGTGAGGATCTGACGGGCCTTCGTCAGCATCCGCTTCTCCCCCGCCGAGAGCCCGCGGTCCCGGTCGCGGCGCCAGAGGTCGCGCACGACCTCCGCGACCTTGAGCACGTCGCCCGAGGCGAGCTTCTCGAGGTTGGCCTTGTAGCGCCGGGACCAGTTGCTGGCCTCCTCGGTGTCTTTCGCCTGCAGGACCGAGATGACCTTCTTGAGCCCGTCCTCGTCGACGACGTCGCGCACGCCCACCAGGTCGACGTTCTCCGCGGGTACCTCGATCACCAGATCCCCCTGGGTCACCTTGAGCTTGAGATACATCTTCTCTTCGCCCTTGACGGTGCGGGTCTTGATCTCCTCGATGGTCGCCGCGCCGTGGTGCGGGTAGACAACCGTCTCGCCAACCTCAAAAACCATATGGAAATACCCCTTTCAGAACTTCCATTCTAACACGGTGTAGGATTCGCCGATCCGGGCCGGCAGGGGCCCTCCGGGCCCGGCGATGCGGACGAACCGTCGGCAAACGGATAGGCTGGGCGGGACACCGTCCTGAGCTCCCGAGGAGTACGCGCCGTGAAGATCGCCGCCCCCAAGTTGCTGCAGCGCGCAGGCCTGAGTGCCGCCGCCGCGGCCGCCCTGCTGTCCACCGCCGGATGCGCATACATCAACCCTCCGGCCACGACCATGATCTACTCCCCCGCGGACGGCATCGTGGAGCGGGTGGGCGAGGTCAAGCTGACCAACGTGCTGATCGTGGCCACCGCCGCCGACGCCGAGGGCCGTGTGCTGGGGACCCTGGACAACGACGGCGACCAGGAGGTCACGCTGTCGATGGACGTCGACGGCGCCAGCGCCGAGGTGCAGATCCCGGCCAACGGCTCCGTGTCGCTGGAGGAGGCCGACCCCGTGGTCGTGGACCGCGCCGGTGCCGCACCGGGGCTCATGGTCGAGACCGAGTTCACCGTGGGCGGCGAGTCCCTCACCGAACAGGTCCCGGTGCTCGACCACACCTTCGAGCGCTACGCGGAGTTCGTCCCCGGCGGCGCCCCCTCCACCCCGGCCAACCCCTCCAACACGCCCGTGCCCGTCGACGAGATGGTGGGCCAGGAGAGCGGTCACTGACGCCTCCTGCCGGCACGCGCGCTCGGACGACAGGGCCCGGAACCCCGCGGGGTTCCGGGCCCTGTCCGTCGGCGCCGGGCGGCCTCAGCCCTCGAACTTGTAGCCCAGTCCCCGCACCGTCACGATGTGCCGCGGGGCGGAGGGGTCGGGCTCGATCTTGGCGCGCAGGCGCTTGACGTGGACGTCGAGGGTCTTGGTGTCCCCCACGTAGTCCGAGCCCCAGACCCGGTCGATGAGCTGCCCGCGGGTCAGCACCCGCCCGGCGTTGCGCAGCAGCATCTCCAGCAGCTCGAACTCCTTGAGCGGCATGGCCACCCGCTCGCCGTGGACGCTGACCACGTGCCGCTCGATGTCCATCCGCACGGGCCCGACCTGCACGGTCGCCGAGACCAGCTCCTCGGGCTCCGCCTGCCGGCGCAGCACCGCACGGATCCGGGCGACGAGCTCCCGGGACGAGTACGGCTTGGTGACGTAGTCGTCGGCCCCGAGCTCGAGCCCCACCACCTTGTCGATCTCGGCGTCCTTGGCCGTGAGCATGATGATCGGCACGGACGAGCGCTGCCGCACCTGCCGGCACACCTCGGTGCCGGAGAGCCCCGGGAGCATGAGGTCCAGCAGCATCAGGTCGGCCCCGGACCGGTCGAACTCCGCCACGGCGTCCACGCCGTTGTCGACGACCTCCACCTCGAACCCCTCCTTCCCGAGCAGGTAGGAGAGCGGGTCGCTGAGGGACTCCTCGTCCTCGACGATCAGGATGCGGGTCACTGTCGGTCCTCCGTGCTCCCGGCGCGCGCCGCGGGGGCGGCGGGCCGTGGGGTCGATGCCACTGGGCGGGGTGGTGCCGGCTCCGGCACCGGGCGGGCGGACGCCCCGGGAGCCGGCTGCGCGGCCTCCCCGGGGTCGTCGGCGCCCTCGATCTGGGGGATGCTCAGGGTGAACGTGGAGCCGCGGCCCGGCTGCGACCAGAGGGTGGCCTCGCCGCCGTGCTGCGACATGACGTGCTTGACGATGCTCAGGCCCAGCCCGGTCCCGCCCGTGCGGCGGGAGCGGGCCGCGTCCACCCGGTAGAAGCGCTCGAAGATCCGGTCCTGCTCGTCCTCGGGGATGCCCGGGCCCTGGTCGGTCACCGAGATCTGGGCCATCCCGTCCCGCTCCCGGACGCCGACGCCCACGCGGGTGCCCTCCGGGGAGTAGTGCACGGCGTTGTCGATGAGGTTGCGCAGCGCCGTGACGAGCAGGTCCGGGTCGCCGAAGACGGGCCGGGTGACGCGCCCGCCCACCGCGATCTCGATGCCCTTGGTCTCGGCCGGGAACCGGTTGCGGTCCACGGCGTCGGCGATCACCTGGTTGAGGTCCACGGGCCGGCCTTCGGTGACCACGTCCGCGCCCTGCAGGCGGGAGAGCTCGATGATGTCCTGGACCAGGGCGGTCAGGCGGGCGGACTCCTTGTGCAGGCGCTGGGCGAAGCGGCGCACGGCCTCCTCGTCCTCGGCCGCGTCCTCGATCGCCTCGGCGAGCAGCCCGATGGCGCCCACGGGGGTCTTCAGCTCGTGCGAGACGTTGGCGACGAAGTCGTTGCGGATCGACTGCGCCCGGACGATCTCCGTCTGGTCGTCGGCGAGCAGCAGGATGTACTCCTCCGCGATGGGGGCCACGCGGACGTCGAGCACCGCCGCGCCCGTCTGGAACGGCCCGCGGGTCAGCTCGACCCGCCGCTCCTCGATCACGCCGCTGCGCCGGGCCCGCCGGATCATCTCGAGCATCTGCTCGTGCACCACGGTGTGCCCGCGGACCAGGCCGAAGGCGTAGGCGGCCGGGGAGGCGCGCACCACGCCGTCGACCCCGTCCACGACCACGTAGGCCCGGCCGATGACCGCGAGCACGTCCGCGGTGCCGTCGGGCAGCGTGGGCTCCTGGACGTCGGCGCGGGCGCGGCGGCCGCGCCCGCTCACCCGCAGAGCGATCAGACCGCTCACCCCGAGGGCGAAGCCGAGCAGACCCGCGGCGACGGCGATGGCTGTTGGACTCACGGATCCAGCTTAGGCACTCGGGGGCGCGGCGGCCCCGCACGGGGCGTCACGAGCTACAGGTTCAACGAACGTTCATCCTAAGATGAGCGAAAGTTCACTCCTGGCTGTGACGGTGGCGGCGGGTGTGCTCGCACCCGGCCCCCACGTCATCCGTCCCGCTCCGCGCCGCACCCCGGCCGCGGCCGCGCGGGACGCCGCCGCATCTCGAAAGGACGCATCCGTGCGCAAGGTTTTCCAGGCAGAACTCCACCAGGTCGGTGAGGAGCTCATCCAGATCGCGACCCTGGTGCGCGAGGCCCTCGCCCGCGCCAAGGACGCGCTCCTCGACGCGGACATCCAGCTCGCCGAGGAGGTCATCTCCAACGACGCCCGGATCGACTTCCTGCAGAACGACCTCGACGAGCGCTCGATCGACATCCTCGCGCTGCAGAGCCCGGTCGCCTCGGACCTGCGGATGATCGTGGGCGCGCTGCGGATGAGCGCCTCGCTGGAGCGCGCCGGCGACCTCGCCCGGCACCTGGCCCAGGCCGTGCGCCTGCGCTACCCCGAGCCGGTCATCCCCGAGCCGCTCGTGGAGACGTTCACCCGGATGTTCGACCTCGACCTGCAGATCGTGGACCGGGTCATCCAGGTGCTCCAGACGCGCGACCTCTCCCTGGCCGACGAGATCTTCTCGCTCAAGGGCGAGGTCAACAAGCTGCACCAGTCCGTCTTCGACGCCCTCGCCGCGCCGAGCTGGGACTGCTCCGTGCCCACCGCCGTGGACGTCACCCTGTGCTCCCGCTACCTCGAGCGCATCGGGGACCACGGGGTCTCGGTGACCCGCAAGGTCTCCTACCTGGTGACCGGCGACTGGGTGCCGGCGACCTCCGACCGCCCGACCGGCCACGGCCACGTGGGCCGCGACGGGGGCGAGTGAGCGCCCGTCCCGGCGCGCGCTGAGCCGCGTCCGGGCACGAGCAGAGGGGCCGGCCGGGACTACTTCTTGCCCTGGTTGGCGACCGCCTGGATGGAGCTCGCGGCGGCCTCGGGGTCGAGGTACTCGCCGCCGGCCACGAGCGGGCGGAGGTCCTCGTCGAGCTCGTAGTAGAGCGGGATGCCCGTGGGGATGTTCAGGGCCGCGATGTCGTCGTCGGAGATGCCGTCGAGGTGCTTCACGAGCGCGCGCAGGGAGTTGCCGTGCGCGGCGACGATCACGGTGTGCCCGGCCCGCAGGTCGGGGACGATCTCCTGCTCCCAGTAGGGCATGAAGCGGTCGAGGACGTCCTTGAGGCACTCGGTGCGGGGCGCGTTCTCGACGTCGGCGTACCGGGGGTCGCCGGCCTGGGAGTACCGGTCGGAGTCCTCGAGCTCGGGCGGCGGGACGTCGAAGGAGCGGCGCCAGGTCATGAACTGCTCGTCGCCGTACTCCTCGCGGACCTGGGTCTTGTCCTTGCCCTGGAGCGCACCGTAGTGGCGCTCGTTGAGCCGCCAGGACCGCTTCACGGGGATCCAGTGCCGGTCCGCCCGGTCCAGCGCGAGGTGGGCGGTGGTGATCGCCCGGCGCAGCAGCGAGGTGTGCAGGACGTCCGGGGCGATCCCCTTCTCGACGAGCAGCTCACCGCCGCGGACGGCTTCCTCCCGCCCCTTCTCGGTCAGGTCCACGTCCACCCACCCGGTGAACAGGTTCTTCTCGTTCCAGTCGGACTGTCCGTGCCGGAGCAGGACGAGCTTGTGCGGTGCTGATTCGGTAGCCATGGCGCCATTCTTCCACCCGCGCGGCGGCGCGGGACAAGCGGGCGTCACCGGCGCCCCGTGTCGCGGGGATCAGCCGCGCGCCCGGGGGCGGGCGGTCACCAGTTGTTGGGGCCCTTGGACTCCAGGCCCACGGCGGGGCGGACGTCGGCGAGGTAGACGCCCACGGCCGTGCCCGCGATGAGCAGCACGAACAGACTGGGCCGCAGGAGCAGCAGCGTGAAGACGGTGAACGCCAGCGAGCCCCCCGTGAGCGCGAGCCAGAAGCCCTTGGTGCGCTTGAAGGCGCGCTGGAACTGCACCGGTGCCTTGGTCAGGCAGTCCACGAAGGCCCACACGGCCAGGCCGGCGACGACCAGCGCGAGCGAGATGTCGATGAGACGCACGAGTAGGAAGACCCAGGGAATGTCCACGCCGCCCAGCCTACCGGTCGATCGCGGACAGGGCGCGGTCGAGGTCCTCCCAGAGGTCCTCGACGTTCTCGATGCCCACCGACAGGCGCAGCAGCGTCTCCGGGACGCTGTGCGGCTCCTCGTGGTGCCGGCGCCGCCGCTCGACCAGCGACTCCACCCCGCCGAGGGAGGTCGCGGGGGTCCACACGCGCAGCGTGTCCACGGCCGCCTCGACGGCGGCGACGTCCCCCGCGGGGACGATCGCCACGATCGCGCCGAAGCCGTCCATCTGCGCGGCGGCGCGCTCGTGGCCGGGGTCCCCGGGCAGGCCCGGGTAGCGGACCTCGAGCACCGCCGGGTGCCGCTGGAGGCGGCGGGCGAGCTCCGCGGCGCTGGCCGCGGAGCGCTCGACCCGCAGCGCCAGGGTGCGCATCCCCCGCAGCGCCAGCCAGGCCTCGAACGGGCCCGGGATCGCGCCGTGCAGCGAGCGGTGCCCCTGCAGCCGGGTCCGCAGGGCGGGGTCGGAGGTGACGGCCGCCCCCAGGACGACGTCGGAGTGCCCCGCCAGGAACTTGGTCACGGAGTGCACCACGACGTCGGCGCCGTGCTCGAGCGGGCGCTGCAGGAGGGGGGTCGCGAAGGTGTTGTCCACGCACGTGAGCACGCCGCGCTCGCGGGCCGCCGCGAGGAGCGCGGGGAGGTCGGCGACCTCCAGCATGGGATTGGTGGGGCTCTCGAGCCAGAGCAGGTCGGCGGCGTCCAGGGCGGCCACGACCTCCTCGGTGTCCGTGACGTCCACGGTCCGGACGGTGAGCATCCCCCGGGACTCGAGGTCCGCGGCCAGGGCCAGGGAGCCCTGGTAGCTGTGCCGGGGCAGCACCAGGCACCCGCCCGCCGGGACGAGCGAGAGCACCGACGCGACGGCGGCCAGGCCCGAGGCGTAGAGCAGGCCGGGGAGCTGCGCCTGCTCGAGCCGTGCCAGCACGTCCTCGACGTCCTCCCACGTGGGATTGCTGAAGCGCCCGTAGGTGCGGTTCCGCTCGTCGAGCTCGCCGGAGCCCCGGTAGGTGGAGGTCAGGACGATGGACGGGCCGACCGGCGCGTCGTGCTCCGGTGCGGGCCGCCCGCCGGCGACCAGCACGGTGTCCGGGCGGAGGTCGGCGGGGCCGTGGGCGGGCGGGATCTCGGGGCGCGCAGTCATGGGCCCAGGCTATCGGCCCGCGGCGTCCCCAGCCCGCACGGGACCGGAGGGCGCTGTCCTCCCGGGTGGATAGGCTGGGACCGTGACCACCCGACCGGCTCCCGTCCCGCTGCCCGCCGCCGCCGCGGAATCCTCCCCCGCCCCGTCCGGGCGCGGGCTCTTCGTCGTGTTCGAGGGCGGGGACGGCGCCGGGAAGTCCACCCAGGCCGGCCGGCTCGTGGAGGCCCTGCGCGCCGAGGGGCACGAGATCGTGCGCACCCGGGAGCCCGGGGGCACCCCGCTGGGCGAGAGGCTGCGCGAGCTCGTGCTGGACCCCGCGCACGGGCCCGTCGACGCCCGCGCCGAGGCCCTGCTGTTCGCCGCGGCCCGCGCCGCCCACGTCGCCCAGCTCATCCGCCCCGCGCTCGCCGCCGGACGGACCGTGGTCTGCGACCGGTTCGCCGACTCGTCCGCCGCCTACCAGGGCGCCGGCCGCGGCCTCGGGGTCGACCGCGTCGCGGAGCTCAACGCGTGGGCCACCGCAGGGCTCGTCCCGGACCTCACCGTGCTGCTCGACGTCCCGGCCGGGACCGGGCGCGCCCGCCGGGAGGCCCGTGACGGCGCCCCGGGGGACCGCCTGGAGACCGAGCCCGACGCCTTCCACGACGCGAACCGGCAGGCGTTCCTCGAGCTCGCCGGACGGGCGCCGGAGCGCTACCTGGTGCTCGACGCCACCCGGCCGGCCGGGGAGATCACGGCCGCCGTGCGCGCCCGCCTGGCCGGGCTCGCCCGTTCCGCCCGGACCGCGGAGGTGGGCGCGTGAGCGTGTGGGACCAGCTGCTGGGCCAGGACGCCGTGGTGGCGCAGCTGCGGCGCGCCGCGCAGGAGGACCGGCCCACCCACGCCTGGCTGTTCACGGGTCCGCCCGGCTCGGGCCGCTCCAACGCCGCCCTCGCGTTCGCCGCGGCCCTGCTGTGCGAGCAGGAGGACCCCGCCGAGCGCGGGTGCGGGCAGTGCCACGCGTGCCGCACCGTCCTGGCCAGCTCGCACGCGGACCTCACCCACTTCGTCACGGAGAACCCGCAGATCACCATCGAGGAGGCCCGCGAGCTCGTGGTCCGTGCCCAGGACCGGCCCTCGGTGGGCCGCTGGCGGGTCATGGTGGTCGAGGACGCCGACCGCATGGCGGAGCGCACCTCCAACGTGATGCTCAAGGCCATCGAGGAGCCCCCGCCGAACACCATCTGGCTGCTGTGCGCGCCGAGCCCGATGGACGTGCTCGTGACGATCCGCTCGCGGTGCCGTCCGGCCACGCTGAAGGTGCCCGCCGTGGAGGACGTGGCCGAGCTGCTGATCCGCCGGCACGGGGTGCCGCGCCGGCGCGCGGAGGAGAGCGCCCGGCTCGCCCAGTCCCACGTGGGGATCGCCAAGCGGCTCGCCCTCTACGATGACGCCCGCACCCGGCGGCAGGAGGTCGTCTCCATGCCGCTGAAGCTCTCCGGGGTGCCGGACGCCGTGCGGGCCGCGGACCGGCTGCACAAGATCGCCGTGGAGGAGTCCCAGGCGGACGCCGAGTCCCGCAACGAGGCGGAGCGCAAGCAGCTGCTCGTGGCCCTGGGGGCGCCGGAGTCCGGGCGGGTGCCGCCGGCCATCCGCGGCGCCCTCAACCGGCTCGAGGCCGACCAGAAGCGCCGGTCCCGGCGGATCCAGACGGACACCCTCGACCGCTTCCTCATCGACCTCACGACCTTCTACCGCGACGTCCTGACCCTCCAGCTGCGCACGGGCTCCGCCCTGGTCAACGAGCACCTGGCCCAGCAGCTGCAGGACCACGCGTCCAACGCGACCCCCGAGCGGACGCTGCACCGCATCGACGTGATCAGCCGGACCCGGGACCGGATCCGCACCAACGTCAGCGCGCAGCTGGCCTTCGAGGCCATGGCCGTCTCCCTGCTCTGAAATCCCCCCTCCCGCACCCCCCCCTGAGGAGCCCCATGATCCGCCGTGCCGCCCCTTCGCGCCGCGCCCTCCTGCCCGCCACGGCCGTGCTGGGCGCGGCCGGCCTGCTCCTGAGCGGGTGCTCCTCCCTCGGCGCCGGCGCCACGGGCGAGCCGACCTCGGGGGGCGCCACCGGCGCCGTCGTCGAGGGCAGTCCCGAGGAGCTGGAGCGCTTCTACACGCAGACCGTCGTCTGGGAGGACTGCGAGTTCGAGGTGGAGACGAACGGCGCGCAGGACGACCTCCGGTGCGCCGACGTCGAGGTGCCCCTCGACTACGCCGACCCGGCCGGGCCGACGACCACCGTGGTGATGTCCCGCCTGCCCGCCCGCGGGGACGCCCGCGGCAGCCTGCTCCTGAACCCCGGCGGCCCCGGCGCCTCCGGGGTGGACGCGATGCTCTACGCGCAGTACACGGTCACCGGCGACGTGCGCGAGGCCTACGACGTCGTGGGCTTCGACCCGCGCGGGGTGAGCCGCTCCGAGGGGATCGAGTGCCTCGACGACGCGGAGCTGGACGCGTGGCGCGCCGAGCCGATGTTCGACCCGCAGGAGCAGCCGGCCGCGCAGATCCGGGAGGAGTACGAGCAGCTCGGCGCCGCGTGCGTGCAGGACTCCGGCGAGCTCGTGGCCGAGATGGACACCGTGAGCGCCGCCCGGGACATGGACGTGCTCCGGGCCGTCCTCGGCGACGAGCGGATGACCTACCTGGGCTTCTCCTACGGCACGCACCTCGGCGCGGTGTACGCCGAGCTGTTCCCCGAGCGGGTCGGCCGGCTCGTGCTCGACGGCGGCGTGGACCCGACCCTCAGCGACATGGAGGCCACCACGGACCAGGCCGAGGGCTTCGAGGCGAACCTGCGCCACTGGGTGCAGCAGTGCCAGTTCGAGAACCCGGACTGCGTGCTGGCCGGCGTCTCCGTGGACGAGGCGATGACCCGCGTCCAGGAGCTCATCGCCTCCGTGGAGGACGGGACCGTGACCGCCGCGGACGGCCGCCGGGTCACCGCCACCAACGTGGTCGAGGGCATCCTGGGCCCCCTCTACTCGACCAGCACCTACGAGGCGCTCAACGAGTCCCTGGGGGACGCCTTCGAGGGCGACTTCTCCGCGCTGCTCGCCCAGTCGGACGCCACGCACGGGCGCAACGCCGAGGGCCGGTACACGAACAACACCACGATGGCGTTCACGGCCGTCAACTGCCTCGACCGGCCCGAGGGGACGGTCACGGCGGAGCAGATGGCCCGGCACCAGGAGGAGCTCGAGCAGGTCGCGCCGACCTTCGGCCCGTACCTCGGCTACGGCGACGCCGCGTGCCAGGGCTGGCCCGCCGAGCCGGCGGGCCTCGAGGAGCCGATCGACGCCGAGGGCGCTGATCCCGTCCTCGTGGTGGGCACCACGAACGACCCCGCGACGCCCTACCACTGGTCCGAGGCCCTCGTGGAGCAGCTCGACAGCGCCCGGCTGCTGACCTACGACAGCTACGGCCACACCGCCTACTCGGCCGGCAACCGCTGCGTGCAGGACGCCGTGGACGCCTACCTGCTCGAGGGCGAGCTCCCCGAGCCGGGGACGACCTGTTCCTGAGGCCGGACCGCCCGGCCGCCCGGTGGGCGGCCGGCCAGGACCCGGACGCCCTCCGTCAGGCCGGGTCCTGCTCCTCCGGCTGGAGCCCCCCGCCCGCGCGGAAGGCCAGCGCCGTCAGCCCGAGGAGCACGCCGGCGACCAGCACGACCGCGTCGGTGTCGCCGAAGGCGTAGTCGTTGACGAAGGGGGCCCGGCCGAGGTCGACGCCGAGGTCGGCGAAGATCCGCGCCTGGGCCGTGGCGAACAGGAGCGGGCCGAGCAGGGCGAGTCCCACGAGCGCCGCCGAGCAGGCCGTCAGTCCCGCGGTCAGGACCCGCCCGAACGGCCTGCCGAGGTAGATGCGGCCGCACACGTACGCCAGGAAGGCGCAGATCCCGGCGAACACCGTGGAGCCGAGCGCCAGGGTCAGCGCGTAGGGCACCATGCTCGACGGGCTCACCCCCGTCACGCCCACGTGCACGTGGTCGTAGCCCTGCGAGGAGAGGCCCGGGCCCAGGTCCACCATGCTGGGCGCGGTCACCGCCGCGGCCTCCAGCCACAGATCGGCCGACCCCTGCCCGGCCCGCACCACGGTCTCGACGCCGGCCAGCAGGCTGAGCAGCCCGAGCAGCCCGAAGGAGACCAGCGCGCCCAGGAGCGCCAGCCGCTGGGCGGGCCGCCACGACCGGTGCCGGACACGGTGGGGGGACAGGTGTGCGCTTTCCATGGTGTCCTCTGCGGGGTGCTCGATGCGGGTCCGGACGGCCGGGCGTCCGTCGTCCAGCATGCCAACATCCGAGGGGCGTCGTCGCCCCCGCCCGACGGAGCGCGTCACACTGGCGCACGGTCCGGGCCGCCGCCCCGCCGTCGTGCCCCGCCGTCACCCCGTGGCGCGGTGGGCGTCAGCGCCGTCCGGGCACCGGCGCCCGGACGAGACCGGGCAGGTCCCGGACCGAGTCGACCACCACGTGGGCCCCGGCCGCGCGCAGGGACGCGGCGTCGTGCGCGCCCGTGCGGACGCCGACCACCGCGGCGGACCCGGCCCGCAGCCCGGCCTGAACGTCCGCGGCGGTGTCCCCCACGACCATGACCCGGCGGACGTCGCCGAGGTCCAGCGCCAGCACCGCGGTGAGCACCATGTCCGGCCAGGGCCGTCCGCGCCCCGCGTCCGAGGGACACAGGCTGAGGTCGGCGAGACCGGTCCAGCCGAGCTGCTCCAGGAGCGTGTTGAGGCTGTGCCGGTCGTAGCCGGTGGCCAGGCACACCCGCAGGCCCTCCTCGCGCAGCGCCGTGACGGCCTCCTCCGCGCCCGCCACGGGAACGACCCCCTCGGTGGCCAGCAGCTCGTCGAGATGGCGCCCGAAATCCCGGACCGCCTGCCGGGCGCGCTCGGGCTCGGTGGCGAACAGCTGCTCGAGCACCCCGGCCTTCGACTGGCCCAGCGTGCCCCGGACGTGCTGGAGCATCTGCCCGAACCGCTCGGAGCCGGGGTCGACGCCGAGGCCCGTCACGGTGCGCTCGAAGGCCCGCTCCATGATCCCGTTGTCGTGGAACACCGTCCCGGACATGTCGAGGAAGGCCAGCTCGAGGTCCGGCGCGATGCCGCTGTCCGGGGTGCGCACGGGGGTGCTCCTGTTCCGGGCGGACCGCAGCGGCCCGCCCCGTCGTCGTGTCCGTCCATGCTGCGCCCCGCTCCCCCGGGCCGGTAAGGCGGGCCGGCCGAAGAGCCGGTGAACTCCCGGGGAACGCCCGCACGGTGCCCGGCCGCCCCGATTGGGGACGCCCCGCCGCTCTCTGCTACAGTTTCACCTGCACTGAGGCCGTCCCGGACGGCTGCGTGCACGCCTCCTTAGCTCAGTCGGTAGAGCGTTTCACTCGTAATGAAAAGGTCGTCGGTTCGATTCCGACAGGAGGCTCCGACGGACGGAAGGCTCCGGACCCCTTGGGTCCGGAGCCTTCTGCACTGCCCCTCCCGTTCCCCCGCCGGACGGCGCGCATCCGCCGTCACAGTCGCGTCACCGCAGGTCACTGCCCTGTTTCTCGCACGGGGCCCGCCGTACGCTGAGGCTGTTCCGGGCGACCGGCCACCACGGACGACTTTGGCGGTGCACCATGCAACTCCGTTCCCGACAGCTGCTCTGCGCGCTCGTCCTGGCCGGAGCAGCACTGACCGTGCCGGCCTGCGGCGGCTCCCCCGGCTCGTCCCCGAGCACGCCCGCCCCGTCCGGCTCCGCGAACCCGTCGGGCTCCGCGGCTCCGTCCGGGTCCGCGGTCGCCTCGCCGGGCGAGACCGGCGACCCCCCGGTCTCGCGCATCCTGACCTGGCTGCGGATCGGGCCCAACGGGGAGGGCACCCCGCTGTGGTACGACCCCCTGAAGGACGGCGACTGCGGCGACGAGCAGCTGCTCGCGTCCCGGGGTCAGCCCATCCCGCGGGCCGGCGCCCTCCTGTGCGAGGCCGCCACGACCAACGACGCCGAGCTGTGGCGGCAGGGCGAGGAGGCCCTGGCCGCCGCCCCCGCCCCCGGCAGCTGCTGGGAGGAGGAGACCGTGGCGGGCCTGCAGCGGCTGGTCGAGTTCCACCGCAGGGCGCCGGAGGCGGTCCCGGACCTGCGGGTGCCCGAGGGCACGGCCTGTCCCCTGGTCCTGGAGGGCCTCGTCTCCCCCCTGGCCCCCGGGCTCGAGGGTCCCGAGATCCCCGTCTCCACCTGCGGTGGCGCCCCGGTCTTCCTGCAGGGCAATCTCGAGTGGATGCCGCCCGAGGGCATCCGCGCCGTGACGGTGGGCGCCACGGAGGTGCCGGTGGAGCAGGGCAACGGGAGCCTGTTCTTCCGCGCCCCTCCGTCCGACGTGACCGGCCACGTCCCGGTGTCCGTCACGGACGCGGACTGGCCCGTCGGCGGCCTGGCCCACCTCGTCTACGAGGTGCCGGCGACCGCCTGCCCCGGTCCGCCGACGGCCGGCCCGGCTCCGACGGCCGGCCAGGGCCCGACCGGCACACCGGCTCCGGCGGGCACACCGGCTCCGGCGCCCACGCCGTAGGCGCCCCGGTGGCGGCGGAGGGACCGGCCACGGCGCCGCTCTGGACGCGCCTGGTCCAGGCGGTCTCGGAGCTGGGCGTCTCGGTCGGCCTGCTCACGGCCCTGCTCGTCTACTACGGCTGGGTCCGCGCCGGCGCCCAGGCCCGGGAGATGGGCCTGGACGTGCACCTCTTCGGCTACACCACCCAGGACTACCTGCTGCTGAGCATCAGCTCCCTGTACGGCATCCTCTTCTGGATCGCCGTGGCCCTCCTCGCCGGGCTGTGGGCGGACCGCCTGGTCCGCGAGCGCGTCGACGCCCGCGTCCGGGCGTCCGGGAGCGCGCCGGTGGCGCGGTGGGCGCGCCGGGGGATGTGGCTCCTCATCGGGCTGGCCGTCGCCGGGTGGCTCCTGGAGCGCACCGTTCGGGACAGCAGGGAGGCCTGGGTACTCCCCTTCGCCATGGCGCTGTGCGTCCTGGGCGCCGCGTGGGCCGCCGGGCTCCGGCGGCGCGTCACGGCGCGGGACCGGCCGCCCACCGCGCCGCGCGGCCAGCTCCTGGGCGCCGCCGCGCTGGTGTCGGTGGTCGGCCTCCTGGTCTTCTGGGGCACGACCGCCGCCGCTGAGGCCATGGGAGAAGTCAGGGCCTACGATCTGCAGGGGAGCCGGGACGAGATGCCACGAGCGGTCGTCTACAGCGAGGAGCCGCTGCACGTGGGTCTCCCCGGGGTCGGCACGGAGCAGGTGGGCACGCCGGACGACCCGCTCCACCGCTACGACGGTCTACGGCTGCTCACGCTGCGCGGCGGCCGGTACTTCCTGCTGCCCGAGGACTGGACCGTCGAGCACAGCACGGTCCTGGTGCTGCCCGACGACGGCTCCGTCCGGCTCGAGTACAGCCGCTGAGCCGCCCCGCGCCGCCCGGGCGCCGTCCTCCGCGCTGTCGTCCTCCGCGCCGGCCGGTCCGGCCGCGGGCAGGTCCAGGGTGAAGACCGTCCCCTCTCCCGGCGCGCTCTCGCACCGGACGGTGCCGCCGTGGCGCTGGACGATCTCGCGCACCACCGCCAGGCCCAGGCCCAGTCCCGGGATCGCGCTCATCCGGGCGTTGCGGCTGCGGAAGAACCGGCCGAAGACGTTCTCGGCGTCCTCCGGGCGCATGCCCATGCCGCGGTCGGCGACCTGCACCCGCACGGTGGCCCCGGCGGGAGTCACCCGGACCGTCACCGGGCCGCCGTCCGGGGAGTACTTGATGGCGTTCGAGAGCAGGTTGTCGAGGACCTGGCCCAGGCGCACGGGGTCGCACGGCAGGGCCAGGCGGGACGGGGCGTCGACCCGCAGGTCCACTCCCGCCTCCGCCGCACGGAGCCCGGCCGCCGCCACGGACTGCTGGACCACCGCGACGAGGTCGGCCTCCACCAGCTGCAGCTCCAGACCGGGGCCGGCCGTGCGGAGGAGGTCCTCGACCAGCACGAGCAGCTGGTCCGCGTTGCGCTCGACGACCTCGAGCCCGGAGCGGACGTGCCCGGGGAGCCGGTCGTCCATGGCCAGCAGCTCGGTGTAGCCGCGGATGGACGTCAGGGGGGTGCGCAGCTCGTGCGAGACGCCGGCCAGGAAGTCGTCCTTGGCCTGCAGCGCGGCCACCAGCTCGGTCACGTCGTTGAAGGACAGGACGGAGCCCTCGGTCCTCCCGTCCTCGTCCCGGAGCACCCGGGCGGACACGGAGAGGACCCGCTGCACGGGCGGCTCCCCCGCCCAGATCAGGACGTCGGAGAAGGACTCGCCGCGGATGGCGCGGCGGGCGGGACGCCGCTCCGCCGGCAGCGGCGTCCCGCCCGCGTCCCCGTAGACGCGCAGGTCCGCCTCGGCGCCGTCCCGCATCCCCTCGGGCAGGGAGAGCTCGTGGATCCGGTGCTGGCGACGGTTCATGAGGATGTCGTGGCCGTGCTCGTCGATCGCCAGCACGCCCACGTCCACCGTGTCCAGGACGGTGTTCAGCAGCCGCTCCCGCCGCGCGGTCGCGCTCAGCAGCCGGCGCAGCTCGGCGTCCTTGGCCTCGAGCTCGGCGTTCTGGCGCTCCATGCTGTTCGACAGCACCTGGACGGTGAGCCCGATGCCCAGCAGCATGAACGGGATCAGCAGCGGGGCCGTCAGCAGCTGCGCGCTCAGCGGCCGGGGCGGGACCAGGAGGGGGACCCACACCATGGCGAGGGTCAGCAGGAACCCCAGCGGGGCGGCCGCCCGGGGCAGCCGCCCGGAGCCGGTGAACCAGATGACGGGGAACGCCGCCATGATGCCCACCCCGGTCACCGTGCTCAGCGTGCCCTCCCGCAGCAGCGTGATGGGCACGAAGTCCAGGACCGGCACCGCCAGGAACGCCCCGTGGGGCAGCCGGTCCCACGGCACCAGCACGCACAGGGCCGTCAGCGCGACCGTGAGCGCCAGGGCCAGCTGCACCCGCAGATCGTCCCGGAGCGGCTCGTGCACGACCCAGATCCCGGCGACGAGCACGACGGTCGTGACGAACAGCGGCAGCTGGCTCAGGAGCACGCGCGAGCGCATCGACAGCTCGTGGAAGCTGATCCGGTCGAGGGAGAGGACGGTGAGCAGACGGTCCACGGGGGAATCTCTTCCGACAGGGGGCGTCATCCACGGGGGGTCGGGATGACAATTGCAAAGAATAGCGGCTTAATGAGTTCATGACCCCCTCCCCCCAGGGTCGCCGTGCCGTCGTGATCGAAGACCACGACGACATCCGCCACCTCCTCGCCCAGACCATCGGCATGCGCGGCTTCGCCGTGACGACCGCCGCGACCGGCCTCGAGGGCCTCGAGGCCGTGCGCCGCGACGGCGCCGACCTCATCACCCTGGACCTCAACCTCCCGGACCTCGACGGGCTGGAGGTCTGCCGGCGGGTCCGGCAGTTCTCCGACGCCTACCTGCTCATGGTCACGGCCCGCCCGGGCGAGATCGACCGGCTGGAGGGCCTCGAGCTCGGGGCGGACGACTACATCAGCAAGCCGTTCAGCCCGCGGGAGCTCCAGGCGCGGATCGAGGCGATGTTCCGCCGGCCGCGCGCCCGGGCGGAGCAGGCCGACGCCGAGGAGCTGCGCCGCGCGGCCGAGGTCCAGCGCAGCCTGCTGCCCGCCGCCGCGCCGTCCGTGCCCGGCTACGACGTGGCCGGCGCGTGCCGGCCCTCCCGCAGCGTGGGCGGGGACTTCTTCGACTGGTACACGACCGAGGGCGGGCTGCAGGTCTCCCTGGCCGACGCCATGGGCAAGGGCATGGGCGCCGCACTCATCGCCGCCACGGTGCGGGCCGTGCTGCGCTCCGCGGCCGGGCAGCCGGACATGGCGCAGGCCTTCCGCGACACGTGCCGGCACCTCGAGAACGACCTCGCCCACTCCGACTCCTTCGTCACGCTCTTCCACGCCCGCCTGGACACGGCCGACGGGACCGTGGCGTACGTCGACGCGGGCCACGGGCTGGGGCTGCACGTGCGCGCGGACGGGATCGACCGGCTGCGCCCGGGAGGCCCGCCGGTGGGGGCCGTGCCCGGGACGCAGTGGGTGCCCGGGCGGATCGTGCTCGCGCCCGGCGACGCGCTCGTCGTCGTCAGCGACGGCCTCCTCGACGCCTACGAGGACGTCGACGACGCCGTGCGGGCGGTCGCGGACGTGGTCGCCCGCCACGAGGACGCCCAGGCGGTCTGCTCCGCGGTCCTCGACCTGGCCGCCGGGGAGTCCCTCTCCGACGACGTCACCGCCGTGGTGGTCCGGCGCCGGACCGCCCCGTGAACCGCTTCCTCGTCCGGCTGCTGGTCGTCCTGACCCTCCTGCTCGGCGTCAACTACATCGCCTGGCGCTGGCTCGAGTCGCTGAACTGGGCCGCGTGGTGGATCGCCGTGCCCCTCGTGCTCGCCGAGACGTACAGCCTGATCGACGTCTCGCTCTTCGGGCTCACCGTGTGGCGGCTCCGGCGCCGGGGCGAGGCCGGTGCCCCGCCCGCGGGCGCCACCGTCGACGTCTTCATCACCACCTACGACGAACCCCTCGACCTCGTGATGGGCACCGCCCTGGCGGCGCAGGCCGTCCGGCACCCGCACAGCACGTGGATCCTCGACGACGGCGCCCGCCCCGAGCTGGAGGCGCTGGCCGCCGAGCACGGGCTGGGCTACCTGACGCGCAGCGAGGACTGGGCCGACCGGCCGCGCCACGCCAAGGCCGGCAACCTCAACAACGCCCTGATGACCACCCAGGGCGAGTTCCTCCTGATCCTCGACGCCGACCAGGTCCCGGACCCGGAGATCCTGGACCGCACGCTGGGCTGGTTCAACGACCGCAGGGTGGCGCTCGTGCAGACGCCGCAGTGGTTCGTCAACGTGCCCCGGCACGACCCGCTCGGCAGCCAGGCCCCCCTGTTCTACGGCCCCATCCAGCAGGGCAAGGACGGCTGGAACGCCGCCTTCTTCTGCGGCTCCAACGCGATCCTGCGCCGGGAGGCGCTCATGCAGCTCGGGCTCGCCGGCTACGTCCGCGAGGTCGAGCAGGACGTCCGGAACGCGCTCGCCCGCACGCGGGCCGCGCTGCGGAGGGCCCGGCGGTCCCCGGAGGCCGCGAACCCCGTCGTCGCCGGCATGCTCGACGACGTCGAGGCCGCCACCGAGCGGGCCCGCGCCGAGCTGAAGGCCGGGGCCCCCCTGACCGAGCTGACCTACCGGCTGCAGCGGGAGGTGGACGCCGCGGCCCGGCGGACGGTCACCCGGGACTTCTCCCAGATCGAGGCCGATCTCGCCTCGATCGCCGCCCTGGAGCTGCCCCCGGAGGACGGCATGGTGTGGCCGGACGAGCTCGCCGCCGCCGTGGAGCGGATGTCCCGCCGCGACCTCTCCCCGCTGGCCGCCGTGGAGCCGGTCCGGGAGGTGCTCGAGGCGGTCTCCGTGGACCGGCCCGGCGAGGCCCAGCCGGTGATGCCGCTGGCGACGATCTCGGTCACCGAGGACATGGCCACCGCGATGCGCCTGCACGGGCTGGGCTGGCGCAGCGTCTACCACCACGAGGTCCTCGCCCACGGCCTGGCCCCCGAGGACCTCGGGACCATGCTCACCCAGCGCCTGCGCTGGGCGCAGGGCACGGTGCAGGTCCTGCTCCGGGAGAACCCGCTGCTGCAGCGCCGGCTCGGCTGGGGGCAGCGGCTCATGTACTTCGCCACGATGTGGAGCTACCTCAGCGGTTTCGCGGCCGTCGTCTACTTCGCCGCCCCCATCGTGTACCTGGTGCTGGGCATCCTGCCGGTCACGAGCCTCAGCTGGGACTTCTTCGTCCGCTTCATCCCGTTCATGGTGGTGAACCAGCTGCTGTTCCTGGTGGTGGGCCGCGGCATCCCCACGTGGCGGGGCCAGCAGTACAGCCTGGCGCTGTTCCCCGTCTGGATCAGGGCGTGCACCACGGCCGCGCGCAACGTGTGGTTCGGCCGGCCCCTCGGCTTCGCGGTCACGCCCAAGGTGCGGCAGGACTCCGGTCCCGCCTGGCACCTGGTCCGGCCCCAGCTGGTGGTGATGGGGCTGCTGGCGGCGGCGCTCGTGGTGGGCACCGTCCGGCTGGCGACCGGGCTGAACGAACCCGTGGGAACCCTGGTCAACGTGGCCTGGGTCGCCTTCGACCTGGTGGTGCTGAGCGTGCTCGTCACCGCCGCGAGATATCCGGGCTTCGAGCCCGAGGAGAGGAGTGCCGATGCAGTTCACGGTTGAGCAGAAGCCGAGGTTCGCCCACATCACGGGGACCGGACGGCTCAACATGGTGGGAGCGCCCAAGCTCCGGGAGGTCGTGACGAAGGTCGTCGACGAGGGCAGCAACCACGTGGTGGTCGACCTCGGCGGCACCGAGTTCATGGACTCCTCCGGCCTGGGCGCGCTCATCGGGTGCCTCAAGCTGGCCCGCCAGGCCGGCGGGGACCTGCGGATCGCCAACGTCCGCCCCCAGGTGCGCATGGTCCTCGAGCTCACCAGCATGCACCGCGTCCTGACCCCCTACGACACCGCCGACGCGGCCTTCGCCGATGACTGAGGCCGGTTCCCGCCGCTCGCGCCGGGGCCCGGCCGAGGCCGGGACGGTGGACGCCCTGCACGAGGACCTGGACGCGCTGTGGGACGAGGCCGGATTCGTGCCCGAGGCCGACCGGATGGCCTTCACCCTCGCGGTCGTGGAGGCCGCCGGCAACGTGGTGGTCCACGCGGTGCCCGCTGCGGAGGAGCCGATCGAGCTCGCGGTGGAGCTGGCCGCGGACCCGCAGCGACTGGAGGCACGGATCTACGAGATCGGCGCCGCCCCGGCCCACGTGGACCTCACCGGGCCCATGGCGCACGAGCACCACGAGTCCGGCCGCGGGCTCGCGCTGATCCAGGCGCTGGTCAGCCGCGTGGTGTTCGAGCGGCACGGGGACACGAACGTCTGGAAGCTGTGCCGGGAGTGCGGCCCGGCCGGGGCGTAGCGCCCCGCGGCACCCCCGATCTGCGGTCCCGCCAGGCCGGACGTCCCCTGATTTGCGGATGTAAACTGTCGGTCCCGGTGCCTAGACTTTGGTCCAGGACAACACGTCAGGGGGCTCACGTTGTCACCGCAAGCACTCGTTCAGGGACCGGTCCGGCGCCTCGCCGCAGGGGGACGCCGGCGGCGGACCGCACCCCGAGCACACCGGGAGAAGTCGTCATGATCGCCGCGATCATTCCCGCCCACGACGAGGCGGCGCGCGTCCAGCACGCGGTCACCTCCCTCCACCGCCAGACCCGTCCGCCGGAGCGCATCCTCGTGATGTCGGACGACTCCACCGACGCCACCGTCGAGGTCGCGCTGGACGCCGGCGCCGAGGTCCTGCTCACCGTGGACAACCGCCTCCACCGGGCCGGGGCGCTGAACCAGGCCCTGGCCACCGTCCGGATGGACGCGGACGACCTGGTGCTGGTCCTCGAGCCGGGGGTCCGGCTGCCACCGGGCTTCCTGGCCCGCGCCCTGGCGGCCCTCCAGGACCGCAACGTGGGAGCCGTCTCCGCCCGGCCCACCGCCGTCGGCGGCACCGCCGCCCTGATCCGGCGGCAGGCGCTCGAGGACGTCCACCGCTCCTTCGGCCGCTACTGCGACGAGGGCCCCGTGACCGGCCAGATGCGTCTCGCCCTGGACCTCGAGGCGGTCGGCTGGCGCCTCGGCCCGCCCGTGGAGGCCGAGGAGGACGTGCCGGCCCCGGCCGAGCGCGTCGCCCCCCTGCCGGTGGCGCTCGTCGGGGCGGAGCCGGCGGCCGCGTGAGCCGCCGGGCCGCTCAGTCGCGGACGGTGCGGCCCACGACGACGGCCGCCGCGCCCGCCAGGACCGTGGTGGTCAGGCACCCGATCGGGATCGGCAGGCAGCACCCGCCCACCGTGACGTCCGTGCCCCGGCGGGTCCGGGTGGACCAGCCGGGGAAGGGCAGCATCCGGAAGCCGGAGCGGTGCCCCGACGTCCCGCCCCGGCGGCCGGGAAGGTCGTAGCCGGGTCCGAAGCGGCCGGGGCCCCCGCGGCCGGGACGGCCGAGGGGCGAGCGGGACCAGCGGGCGTCGAACTCGTCGTCGGCCGCGCGGTAGTCGAAACCGGAAGCGTTCATGCCGCCCATCAAACCATCAGCAGGCTGTCGGGTCCACCCTGCCGCGGGCGGGGGCGGGCTCAGCCGCGCTGCAGCAGCTCCCCGGCGCGCTCCACGTGCTCCCGCACCGCCTCGGCCCGGCGGACGACCGCGTCCAGCCGGTGGGCCGCGCTCTCGTCGTCGGCGCGCATGAACCGGGCCATGGTGAGGGCCTCCGCGGCCTGGGCCATCGCGTTGCCGGCCCGGGAGAGCTCACGGTGGACGTCGTTGAGGTAGCCGCCCGGGGAGGCCGGGATGTCGTAGCTGCGGCTCGGCGCCGTGCGCTGCGCCGCGGCGCACACGGCCCGCACCTCCGGGAGCAGATCGGCGAGCGCGTTGGCAGTGGGCACCACGGACTGCGCGAGCGACTTGTCGGGGAGGCTCTCGAGGATCTGGTGGAAGCGGTCCAGACCCCGGCGGAACCGGTCGTGGGCGCGGCGCCACACGCCCAGCCCGAGCTCGGCCTCGTCACGGCGAGCGGCGCGGTAGTCGCGCAGGAATGCCACGGGCGGTCCTTTCAGCAGGGGACGGTCCATCCTACGGCGCGGCGGCCCGCCTCCCGCGCGCACGCGGCGGGGGCGGGGCGCCACGACGGCGGGCCGGCGCCGGCGCGGGCCCGCCGGTCCGCTCACGGCACGAGCAGGACCTTGCCGATGTGCGTGCCGGAGTCGAAGTACTCGTGGGCCTGCGCGACCTCGGCCAGGGGGAAGGTGCGGTCGACGACCGGGCGGACGGCCCCGGACTCGACGTGCGGCCACACGTGCTCGTGCACGGCGGCCATGATCCGGGTCTTCTCCGCGACGGGCCGCGGGCGCAGCGTGGTGCCGATCACGGCGGCACGCTTGGCCATGAGCTTGCCGAGGTCCAGCTCCCCCGTCCGCCCGCCCTGGGTGGCGATGACCACGATCCGCCCGCTGGTGGCCAGCGCGTCCAGGTTGCGCCCGAGGTAGGACCCGCCCACGACGTCGAGCACGATGTCGGCGCCGCGTCCGTCCGTGAGCTCCCGCACGCGCTCGACGAAGTCCTCCTGCCGGTAGTCGATCGTCTCCGCGCCGAGCCGCCGTGCGGCGTCGGCCTTCTCCGGACCGCCGACCGTGGTCAGCACCCGCAGCCCGAGCGCCCGGCACATCTGGACGGCGTTGGTGCCGATGCCGCCCGTGCCCCCGTGCACCAGGACCGTCTCGCCCTCGCGGGCGGCGGCGGCCATGAAGACGTTGGAGAACACCGTGGCGCACACCTCCGGCAGCCCGGCCGCGGCCACCAGGTCCACCCCGGCGGGCGCGGGCAGGACCTGGCCGGCCGGGACCACGACCTCCTCGGCGTAGCCGCCGGAGTCCAGCAGGGCCACGACCTCGTCCCCGGGCGAGAAGCCGGCTCCGGCCGGCACCGCGGGACCGAGCTCCTGCACCGTGCCCGAGACCTCGAGGCCGAAGACGTCCGAGGCGCCGGGCGGGACCGGGTACCTGCCTTGCCGCTGCATGACGTCGGCCCGGTTGATCCCGGCGGCGCGGACCCGGATCCGCACGCCGTCGGGCGTGAGCTCCGGGGCGGGGACCTCGGTGACGGCCAGGACCTCCGGTCCGCCGGGGGTGGTCTCGAGCACTGCGCGCATGGTGGGGCCTTCCGGTCGGGGTCGACGTGCGCTCCCATTGTGGCCCGGGGCGGGGTCCGGTCACCCGGCGTCGGCCCGTGGCGAACAGCGGCCCGCGGCGCTCGGCGGATCCAGGTGCTCAGCCGATCAGAGTCCTCGGCGGCCCCCGGTGCTCAGCGGATCGAGGTGCTCAGCGGATCGAGGCGTAGGCGTCCAGGGCCCGGCCGCGGCTGGCCGGCAGATCCACGACCGGCGCGGGGTAACCGACCGAGGGGCCGAGCAGGCCGGGCTCGTGCGGGTCCACGCCCTCGTCACCGGCCAGCTCGGGGACCCAGCGGCGGATGTAGCGGGCCTCGGGGTCGAACTTCCGGCCCTGGGTCAGCGGGTTGAAGATGCGGAAGAACGGGCTCGCGTCCGCGCCGGAGCCGGCGACCCACTGCCAGTTCCCCGGCCCGCACGCGGGCTCGGCGTCCACGAGCATCTCCCAGAACCACTGCTCCCCGGCCCGCCAGTCGACCAGCAGGTTCTTGGTGAGCAGGGATCCGGCGACCATCCGGACCCGGTTGTGCATCCAGCCCGTGGCCCGCAGCTGCCGCATGCCCGCGTCCACGAGCGGGAAGCCGGTGCGTCCCTCCTGCCAGGCGCGGACGTCGGCGGCGGCCTCCGCCGGGTCCCGCCACGGGAA
The DNA here is from genome assembly GCF_049716185.1 of Kocuria sp. CH-021. Taxonomy (NCBI): domain Bacteria; kingdom Bacillati; phylum Actinomycetota; class Actinomycetes; order Micrococcales; family Micrococcaceae; genus Kocuria; species Kocuria sp. CH-021. Next base: position 40,814 of record NZ_JBNAFK010000016.1, read on the forward strand.
CGCGTCGAAGGCCGGGCGGACGTGGCGCACGTGCAGGTCCGGCACCTGGTGGAGCAGGTGCCAGTTGAACTCCCGCCAGCCCAGCTCGGCCAGGAACCGCTCCAGTCCCGGGCTGCTCCCCTGCTCGGCGCGGTGCCGGACGGCCGCGTCCCACACCGCGAAGGGGCTGATCTCGCCCCACCGCAGGTGCGGGGAGAGCCGGCTCGTGCCGTCCCGGTCAGGCCGGTCGTGGCCCTCGGCGTAGTCCTCGACACGGTCCAGGAAGTCGTCCAGCCGCTCCCACGCGGTGGCCTCCCCGGGGGTCCACGCCGCGTCCAGGCCGGCCGCGCGCTCGGGGGACGGCTGCAGGCCCCAGTCGTCCTGGTCCTCGGGGCCGGCGGCGGACACGGCCTCCGCGTCCGCGCCCCGGCCCGCGCCGGGGGCGGGCAGGGGCTGCCGGATCTCCAGGGTCCGGAGGGCCTTCCAGAACGGGGTGAACACCTTGTACGGGCCCCCGGCCCCGGTGCGCAGGGTCCACGGCTCGTGCAGCAGCGCGGCCTGGAACGAGTGCGCCTCCACCCCGTGCTCGGCGCACCACTGCTTGACCCCGGCGTCCACGGCGAGCTCGGGCCCGCCGTAGCGGCGGTTCCAGGTGATCCCGCCGGCTCCCGTGCGCCCGAGGACCTCGGGGAGCACGTGCTCCGCCGGGCCGCGGCGCAGCACGAGGGGGATGCCCAGCTCGCGGAGGGACTCCCGCAGGGACCGCAGCGACCCGTCCAGCCACCACCTCGCGGCCGCGCCGAGGGGCCGGACCCCCTCGGAGGCCTCGTCCAGGACGTAGAGGGCCAGGACCGAGCCCCGCCGGCACGCGGCGTCGAGGGCGGGGTGGTCCGTGACGCGCAGATCGTCCCGGAACCACACGATCGTCGTCGTCCCGCGGGCGGGGCTCTCGGGTGCGTCCACGCGCTCACCCTACCCGGGCTTTGGCGGCGTTCCGGGCGCCGTGGAAGAATGGGCTGCGCGCTCCGCCGCCCCCGTCCGGGGCCGGCCGGGCACGGGGAAGGTTGTCCGAGCGGCCTAAGGAGCCGGTCTTGAAAACCGGTGTGCGGTGACCCCGTACCAAGGGTTCAAATCCCTTACCTTCCGCCCCGCACGAGGCCCCCGCCGCACCCGCCGGCGGGGGCCTCCGCGCGTCCCGGCCCGGGACCGCCGATCAGGCCGCGGCGGGGTGCGCGTCCAGCACCGCCTCGGCGATGCGGTCGGCGTCCGCCAGGGTCCGGGCGCCCAGCTCCGCGGACGCGCCGGCCTCCGCGGCGATCGACACGCCCCACTGGACGGCCGAGAGCTGCAGGCCCAGCACCAGCACGCCGGGCTCCACGCCGCCGTCGACGCGCACGGCCCGGTGCGGAGGTCGGGTGACGTCCAGCCCGGTGCCGGGCACGGTCGCCACGCCGTCCCGGGTCTCCATCGCCCGGACCCGCACCAGGCCCTCCCGGTGCATCGCGGACAGCAGCGGGGAGACGTTGCGCCGCACGTCGTTGGGCGGGGACATGGCCTCCACGAGGTGCTCGGCGCGGAAGGGCTCGTCCTTGACCCAGGGGGAGCTCGCCACGAACCGGCCCTCCTCCTCGTCCACCCGGAACTGCGGGTCCGGGCCGAGGAAGCGCACCACGCCGGCCCGCGCCAGCGCCGCCAGCTGCTGGGTCCGCAGCACCGGCGGCCCGGAGGCGAGGCCCTCCACGAACGGCTCGAACGCGCGCCGCAGCTCGTCGGTCCAGGAGGCGTCGCCGATCCCGATGTCCGCGAGCACGGCCTTGAGCACGGTCCGGGCGGCGTTGAGGGAGGCGACCGCCATCTGCAGCGGGTCGTCCTCACCGGCCAGGGCACCGTGCACGTCCCGGTCCAGGTGGTGCACCACGGCCGCCGCGTACTCGTCGTGGGAGGCGAAGCTGAGCCCCTCGAAGGGGCGGGCGAGCCGGATGGCGTTGAGCTGCCGGCCCGGGACCACGGCGGACGCGATGAGCCGTTCGGCCCGGGACGTCCACGGCCCCTCGGGGTGGTCGTCCCCGGTGCCGAGCACGGCGTCGAAGCGCGCCAGGAACTGCCGCGGGTCGGTCTCGAAGGCGTCCGGGGCGGTCCGCGCCAGGACGGTGTAGTAGTTCCACTGGGCGTCCTTGCGGATCAGCGGATAGAGGTCCGTCTCGAAGGACAGCGGTCCCTCCGTGCGCGCCGCGAGCGCCCGCACGGCATCGAGCGTGAAGAACCGGGTGACCAGGGAGGACGCGTAGTAGCCCTCGAGCACCGCCTTGGAGCGGTACGGGGCGCCGCGCCGGGAGCCGGCCACGATCACGGGCTCCCGCCCGGACGGGTGGTAGACGTAGCGCTCCCCCTCCTGGGTGTAGATCCCGCCGCGGCCCTCGGTCACCTGGGCCAGGACGTCGCAGAAGTTCAGCCCCATCCCGCGCACCAGGACCGTCTCCCCGGCCGGCAGGTCGTCCCAGTGCACGTCGGCGGGCACGGCCGGCGGCCAGTAGGTCAGTCCGAACTCCGCGGCGCCGTCCACCAGCTCCTGCTGGTCCGGGCGCAGATCGGCGTCGAGGTGGCCGAGGGCGAGCACCACGGCGTCGGCCGGCAGGTTCTGCCCGCCGCTGATCTCCACGTCGTAGCGGTGCCGCGCGTGCTCGCGCACGTGCACGCCCACGGCCTCCGCCCGGTGCACGGTCAGCTGGACCGGGCCCGGGAGCGCGTCCTGCAGGGCGCGGAAGATCCAGGCGAGGTAGACGCCGTACATCCGCCGGGAGGGGTAGGACTGCGGCGTCATCCGGGTGAGGTGCGCGGCGTCGTCGGGGTCCACGGCGATCTCCCCGGACACGGCGGCGAGGCGCCAGTGCTCGAAGCTCATGTTCCGCAGCGGCTCGAGCGGATCCACGGGCAGCACGCCGTCGTCGGCGATCACCGTGGGGTACACCGAGGGCGTGTTCATGAGGTACAGCGGGGACTGGTTCGTCCGCCACACGTGCCCCGGGCCGGGCGGGAAGGGGTCCACGACGTCGACGCGGACCCGGGTGCCCGAGGCCGCCGCGCGCGCCGCGAGCCGCTCCACCACCGACAGCCCGCGGGGGCCCGCCCCGATCACCGTGACCCGCCGTTCGCTGCCTGCCCTGCCCGTTGCGCTCATGACCCTCAGGGTATCGACCCGCGCGGTGGGCCACGGGCACGGGCCTGCGCCTACGATGGCGGTCATGACCGAGACCGCGCAGACCGCCGCCCGCCCGACCGCCGAGCAGCCGCACGACGAGAACCTGTGGCTCGAGGAGATCACGGGGGCCGCGCCCCTGGAGTGGGTCGCGGAGCAGAACGCGCGCACCCTGGCGGCGCTCGAGAGCCCGCGGCTGCGGCGCCTCGAGGCCGACGTGCTCGCGGTCATGGACTCGACCGAGCGGATCCCCATGGTCTCCAAGCACGGGCCGCACTACTACAACTTCTGGCGCGACGCCGAGCACCCGCGCGGCGTCTTCCGCCGCACCACGTGGGAGTCCTGGCTCGGCGAGGACACCCGGTGGGAGGTCCTGCTCGACGTCGACGCGCTGGCCGCCGAGGAGGGCGTCGACTGGGTCTGGGGCGGGGCCCGGCTGCTGCGCCCGCAGTACACCGGCGGGCAGCACCGGCGGGCGCTCCTGAGCCTCTCCCCCGACGGCGGCGACGCGAAGCGGGTGCGCGAGTTCGACCTCGAGGAGCGCCGGTTCGTGCCCGGCGGCTTCGACGTCCCCACGGCGAAGTCCTCCGTGACGTGGGTGGACGCCGACACCCTGCACGTGGGCACCGACTTCGGCCCCGGGTCGATGACCACGTCCTCCTATCCCCGCACGGTCCGCGTCCTGCGCCGCGGACAGGACCTGGCCGAGGCCCGGCAGGCGTTCGAGGTGGCCGAGGACCACGTCCAGGCGGTGCTCGTGCGCGACCACACCCCGGGCTTCGTCCGGGACGTGGCCGTGGACGTGGTGGACTTCTTCTCCTCCCGCACCTACCTGCTGCGGGACGGCGGGCCCGTGCACGTCGACGTCCCCGACTCGGTGACGGTGGACCTGCACCGGCAGTGGCTGCTGCTGCGCCCGCAGGAGGAGCTCGAGCTGGACGGGACCGTGCACCCGGCCGGATCGCTGCTGGCGGCGGAGCTCGAGGCGTTCCTGGCCGGGGACCGGTCCGTGGCCGCCGTCTTCGTCCCGGACGAGCGCACCTCCCTGCAGTCCTGGTCCTGGACGGCCGACCGGCTGATCCTCGGCCTGCTGCAGGACGTCTCCTCGGTGGTGCGGGTCGCCGAGCCGGGCCCGTGGACCTCGACCGAGCTGCCCGGGGCGCCGGCGCTGCACAGCGTGGACGCCTACGCCGTCGACGACGAGGACCCGGAGGCGGGCAACGACTACTGGCTCGTGGCCACGGGCTTCCTCACCCCCACCACCGTGTCCCGCGGGACCCTCCCGGCCGGCGGCGGGGCGGGGGCGCCGCCGCGCACGGCGCGGACCGCACCGGCGTTCTTCGACGCGGCCGGGCTCTCGGTCGAGCAGCACTTCGCGGTCTCCGCGGACGGCACCCGGGTTCCCTACTTCCAGGTGGGCCCCTCGGACCCGGTCCTCGACGGGGGCAACCCGACTCTGCTCTCCGGCTACGGGGGCTTCGAGGTCTCCCGGACCCCCGCCTACTCCGGGGCCCTCGGCCGGTCCTGGCTGACCCGCACCGACGACGCCGGGCGCTCCGGCGTCTACGTGCTCGCCAACATCCGCGGCGGCGGGGAGTACGGCCCGGCGTGGCACCGTGCCGCCCTGCAGGGGAACCGGCACCGGGCGTACGAGGACTTCGCGGCCGTCGCGGCGGACCTGCAGGCCCGCGGGGTGTGCAGGCGGGAGACGCTCGCGTGCTCGGGCGGCTCCAACGGCGGACTGCTCGTGGGGAACATGCTCACCGGGCACCCCGAGCTGTTCGGGGCGGTCTCCTGCGGGGTGCCCCTGCTGGACATGCGCCGCTACACGAAGCTCTCGGCCGGCTACTCCTGGATCGCGGAGTACGGCGACCCGGACGACCCCGAGCAGTGGGAGTCCGTGCGCACCTTCTCGCCGTACCACCTGCTGGAGGAGGGGCGGGACTACCCGCCCGTCCTGTTCTGGACGGCCACGAGCGACGACCGCGTGGGGCCCGTCCAGGCGCGCAAGGCGGCGGCGCGGATGCTCGGGATGGGCTACGAGGACGTGTGGTTCTACGAGGCCACCGACGGCGGGCACGCGGGCGCGGGCGACAACAAGCAGGCGGCCCGCCTGCACGCGCTCTCCCACGAGTTCCTGTGGACGGCGCTGCACCGGGGCTGAGCCCCGGCGCGGGTCAGCGCTTCTCGCGCTCGGGGACGAGCCAGCCCATCAGGAGGGAGACCACCCCGATGATCAGGGTGGCGAGCACCGCCGTCCAGAGGAAGGAGTCGAGCTCGAGCCGCAGCGGCGTGAACGAGCTCAGCCAGGACGTCAGCCACAGCATCGCCGCGTTGACCACGATGGCGAACAGCCCCAGCGTCAGGCACGTGATCGGCAGGGACAGGATGCTCAGCACGGGCCGCACGACCGCGTTCACGACGCCGAAGACCAGGCCGACGAACAGGTAGGCCAGGACCGACGCCGCGGTCTCGCCCCCGACGGCCGAGACGACGGAGGGGTCCGCGGCGATGCCCATCCCGGGCAGGATCCAGGCGGCCACCCAGATGGCGAGCGCGTTGACGAGGACACGGAGCAGGAACGACATGGCCCCATCCTCTCAGGAGCCGCGGGTGACGGCGGCCCAGCCCACCACCGTGATCGCGCCGCACAGCGCCAGGCCCAGCGTGAGGGCGATCCGCTCCGCGTGGACGGCGGGCCGCCACGTGACGCCGTCCCCCCGGACCACGTAGACCCCGGCGGGCTCGGCGCGCACGCCGTAGCCCACCCCCGAGCCGCTCCCCGAGCTGTCCTTCTCCTCGCCGGAGCCACCGCCGCCGCCGCCCCAGCCCCGGACGCGGGCGACGGGGACGACCGTGCTGCCGCCCACCTCGTAGGCCTCGCCGAAGACCCGGCGCACCGTCACGGCGTCGACGGCCTGCTCGAGGACGGAGCGGTCCGTGGTCCCGGCCCGCCAGGCGGGGACGGCGCGGTGCTGCTGCTCGGACATGGTGTTCCCCCTGGGCTCGGACGCCGGCGGCTCCGTCGGCGGCTCCGTCGACGGCTCTGACCGCCAGCCTAGGACGCCACCGGGCGGGGGTGCGAGGGGTGCGGGCGGATGACGCGGCGCGGCCGCTCCGGCGGCCTCCGGGGCACGTGCCGTCCGGCCGCCGCGGTGCCCTGGACCGGCCGGACGACCAGGCGTACGGTCGAGGTGAACGGCGCGCTCGCCGTGCGCCGGGCGGGAGGCACCCATGCCGGACGGACTGACCGACTTCCCGCTGCTCGACGCCCTCGCCGGACGCCGTGCCCGACGTTTCGGGCTGGGCATGGAGATCCCGTCCGGTCCGCTCGCCCACCGTTCCGGGTCCGAGCCGCTGGGCCTGTCGGAGCGCGAGCGCGCGATCCTCGTGGCCGCCGGGACCGGGGTCACCGGCTGGTCCTTCGGGGTGCCCTTCGGCCCCGACCGCCCCGAGGAGCACGCCCACTACACGCAGCGGTTCACGGGCCGCACGGCACCGACCGCCGCGGGCATCGGGACGCCGGTGCTGTTCACCACCGACGACTCGGGGACCTACCTCACGAACACCCGTGACCTGCTCCCCGACCACCCGCGACCGGCCGGTGGAACCCGCGACGAGGCCCTGGAGGCCATGGCCGACGTGGTCCGGGCCCACACGGTGCAGCTGTCGGACCGCCGCCTCGACCTCCCCGCGGCCCCGCCGCACATGCTGGAGCCGAACACCTGGATGGCGAACGCCCCCGGCTCGACCCTGTTCATGCCGGTGGGCGACGCCAGTGAGCAGGTGCTCGGCCTCATGGCCATGGCCCTGGCGAACGGCAACGTGCTCGTGGACGACGTGGCCGGCCGCCCGGCCGGTGACCCGGCTCCCTTCATCCGCAGCGGCCTCCTCCAGGAGGACAAGCGCGTCCCGCTGACGGTGCTGCAGCAGATGGCCTACGAGGCCAACGTCGCGGAGCTCGCCTTCATGGGCCACAACATCGTGCTCACGCTGCAGGCCATGGGGCTCGGGGGCCTGTACTACAACGGGCTCAACCGGTGGAGCGTGCTGGGCGCGTTCGGCGAGCGAGGGATCGCCGGGCTCGGTTTCCGCTTCGTGGAGGACCCCCGAGGGGGCCTGCCCAACCCTGTCGGGCTCGACGGCCGGTTCGAGGGCCTGTGCCCGCCGTACGTGTCGGACATGCGCGAGGCGGTGGAGATCTTCGTGGCGCGCAAGTTCGGGCCGGAGGGCGCCTACGACCCCAGCACCCCGGGAGCCTGGGCCGACTCCGAGGCGGTCAAGCGCGGCGTCACGCCCTACTCCGAGGAGTTCGTCGACTGCCTGGGCCAGGTCGCCCAGTACGTCCTCGACACCTGCGGCAGGTTCCCGAACACCTTCACGACCATGGTGCTCACGGGCTACGTCCAGGCCGTGCACCTCGACACCGAGTTCTACGACACGCACTACCGGCCCGGCGCCTACCTCCCGACGCACGCGCACCACCTCGAGACCTGGCACGGGCAGGACGCCGCGCGGTGACCCCGGAACGCGAAACACCCCGGACCGCGGGTCCGGGGTGTTTCCGATGTCCTGGGACATCACGAGCGCGGAGACGGGGGGATTTGAACCCCCGGTCGGGTTCAACCCCGACCCTTCATTAGCAGTGAAGTCCATTCGGCCGCTCTGGCACGTCTCCATCCGTGGCCCACCGCACGGGTGGACAACACGGGCCAGCTTAAGCGAGGACCGGGCACGGGGTCAAAGCCTGCGGCGTCCGCGCCGCCCGGCGACCGTGCCGCGGTAGAGCCGGTCCAGGTCCGCCGCGACCCGCTCGGAGCCGTAGAAGGAGCGGATCTCCTCCGCCATGGCCTCCGGGCCGAGCAGGTCCGGGTCCGCCACGACGTCCAGCACGGCCCGGCCGAAGGCCTCGGGGGTGCGCTCGGCCACGAGCCGCCCGTTGCCCGGGTGGACGAAGTCCCGCTGCCCGCCGAGGGCGCCCATGACCACCGGCCGCCCCGCGGCGAGGGCCTCGGCCGCCGCCACGCAGAAGGTCTCCGAGCGGCTGGGCAGCAGGAACACGTCGGCGGCGGCCAGGCGCCGCTGCACCTCGTCCGGGCCGACGCTGCCCAGCAGCCGCACGCGGTCCCCGATCCCCCGGGCCCGCGCGCGGTCCCGGACGTCCTGCTCGAGCCCGCCGGAGCCGCACCAGGTGAGGCGCACGTCGTGGCCGGCGTCGTGCAGCCAGGCCACGGTGTCGACCGCCAGGAGGGGGTCCTTGATGCCGCGCAGGGCGCCGACCGCGACGAGCTCGAGGGTGCGCGCCCGCGGCGGGGCCGTGACGTGCTCGGCGTGGTCGACCACGTTGCCGATCCGCTCGACCCGCTCCGCCGGCGCGAAGCGGCGCAGCACCTCGCACATCATGGTGCTCACGCCGGTGACGCGGTCCGGGACGCGCAGGATCCGGCGGAGCCCGGCGAGGCGCCGCCACACGGGCCCGTTCTGCTCGGGGGTGAGCACGCCGTTCCAGTGCTCCGTGTGCACCCACGGGCGGCGTCCCGCGAAGGGAAGGCAGACGAGCGCGGCCGAGAAGGGCATGGTGTGCAGGACGTCGGCGCCGGCCAGGTGGCGGCGGACCGCGGCCCACGCCCGCAGCACGGTGGCCGGGTGCAGGGGGTGGAACGGGAGCCGGAGCACCGGCACCCCGTCCCACTGCTCCCGGACGGCCGGCCCGGTGCGCAGCAGCCGCACGTGCAGCACCCGGACGTCGTGGTGGCGGGCGGCGGCGCGCACGTGCCGGGGGACGAACGGCGTCTCGCCGGGCCGCTCCGCCGACGGGTACCAGGTGCTGACGACGAGCACGCGCACGGCGCTCAGCCCCTCCCCGCGCCGGGGCGGCCGGAGGCGTCGCCGGGCGCGGCGCACGCGGCGGTGCGCAGGGAGGTGCCGGAGGGGCTGCCGGACGGGATGCTGGACGGGGCGGGGGCGGCGGTCATGGCACCAGCCTATCGGCGGGGCCGCACCCGGGGAGGTCCCGGGAGGGCGCCGGGGGCGCGGGTAGACTCGGGCCCGATGACCAGCCCCTCCCCCGGGTCGGCCGCCTGATGTCCCGGCTGCGCTCGATCCTCTTCCCGCCGCCCAACCACGCGAACACCGACAACCCCCTGGGGTCGGCGTTCGCGCTGACCGTGGTGGCCGTGTTCGTCCAGGGCCTGTCCCGCTTCGGCTACAGCGTCCTGGTGGGGCGCCTGCTGGGCCAGGAGACCCTGGGCGAGGTCAACCTGACGATCTCGCTGGCCCTGTTCCTCGTCCTGCTGTGGCCCCAGGCCTCGGGCACGGCCGCCTCGAAGTTCATCGCGATGGCCCGCGGCCGCCAGGACCCGGAGGGACAGGCGGCCACGGCCTCCTTCGCCGCGACCAGCGCGGCGGCGGGGATGGCGCTGCTGTCCGTCTCGGCGGTGCTCTACGCCGCGTTCGTGCTCGAGCTCTCCTGGGGCTACGCGGTCTCGGCGGGCCTGCTGGTGCTCGCCCTGTCGGCCTACAACTTCGTGCGCGGGGTCCGCACGGGCAACAACCAGTTCGTGACGACGACGGCGTGGGACACCATCAGCTCGTTCCTCACCCTCACCCTGCTGCTGCTGGTCCTGCTCGCCGGCTGGCACTGGGCGCTGCTGCTGCCCCTGATCACCGGCTACACGGTCTACGCGCTGCCGTCCTGGCCCCGCCGCACCGGGGCCCGCCTCGACCCGGCGCGGCGCCGGGCGATCCTGGTCTTCACCGCCTGGGGGTCGGCCCACATCGTCGCGGCGACCGGCCTGATGCAGCTGTCCCTGGTGATCGGCGACGGCTTCGCCACGAAGGCCGAGGTCGGCCTGTACGCCTCCGCGGTGGCGCTGGCCACCCCCGCCAGCATGCTCTCCGGGGCGATGCTCACGGCCCTGTCCCCCAGCGTGGCCCGGATGTTCTCGGCCGGTGACACGGCGGGGCTCACGGGGCAGGTGGACGTCATCCTGCGGACCATGGTCACCGTGTTCCTCCCGGTGTTCGGGGTGGGCATCCTCTGGGCCGAGCCCGTGCTGCTGATCTTCGGCCAGGAGTACCAGGAGGCGGAGCCCCTCCTGGTGGTCCTGTTCTTCGCGGTCTCCGCCACGAGCTTCAACGCCGCGAACGCCCGGCTCAACGGCACCGAGCCCTGGGGGATCAAGGTGCTGGCGGCCGCCAACGGCCTCGGTCTGGGGCTGGGGGTGCTCACGATGCTCCTGCTGGGCCCGGAGCTGGGCATCATGGCCTCCGCCGTCGGCTACCTCGTGGGCTCGCTGCTGAGCTCGGTCCTGCCGCTGCTGGTGGTCTGGCGCCTCGACCGGATGGCGTGGGGCACGGTGCTGCTGCGGATCGTGGCCGGCTACGCGATGGTCCTGGCCGCCCTGCAGGTGCTGGGCCCGGACTTCCGGGTGCTGCCGGCGCTCGGGGCGACCGCCGTGTTCCTCGCGGTCTGGGCCGGGCTCAGCCTGCGGGACCTGCGGCCGGCCGTGCGCGCCGTGCGCGCCCGGCTGCGCCGCTGAGCCGGCCTCCCGCGCACGCTCACTCCGAGGGCAGCCGCCCGGCCCCCTGCTGGACCCGCCGGTCGAACTGCTCCGTGAAGGCCGGGACCATCGAGACCACGTAGTCGCGGGGCATGTGGTTGTCGTCCATGTAGACCCAGCGGTTGCCGATCCGGGACGGGCACGTGCCGTCGGGGCAGATCCAGTCGCTCATGTCGATGCTGACGAAGTTCTCGTGCCGCGCCATCAGTGCCTCGGCCGGGTTCTGCGGGGCGAGCTTCTGCGCCCGCGGCGGATTGCAGCGCTCGGCGTCCGGGCCGTGCTGGTCGATGCAGGTGACCATGTTGAAGGGGAACCGCGGGTTGTCCCGGATCCCGACCACCGTGATGCCCCGCGAGCCGAGGTCCTCGAGGACCTGCTCGAAGCCGGGGGCGATCTGCTCGCCCGGCCCCTCGTCGGCGGTGACCGTGGACGTGGTGAACACGACGTCGATGTCCTGCTCCTCGAGGTACCGGTCCGTGAGCCCGATCAGCTCCTGGCACTCGGTGTTGTCCGTGGTCTCCACGGGCTGGTACCGGCAGGCGCCCCGGACGACCGAGCGCAGGTTCCAGCCGCGGTCCTGGGCCACGGCCTCGACCGCCGGCAGCCACTGCTCGGCGTGGGAGTTGCCGATCACCATGGCGTCGACCTCGGCGTCCGGGTCGACCGGCAGGGTCGAGCAGGCCACCTTGTAGCCGTCGAACCAGTCCTCCGTCGCGGCGTCGCAGGACTCCGGCAGGGCCGACCACTGCCCCTCGCGCACCAGCGGGTCCGGGATCGTGGGCACGTCCGGGTCCCGCTCCCAGGAGAGGTCCCCGGTCAGCACGGTGGCTCCCGGGTTCTCGACGGCGGCCCGCTCCGCGGCCTCCTGCGCCTGCCGGTCCAGGACCGCCCGTGCCCCGGCGACGGGGACCAGCACGAGCGCCACGCACAGCACCACGAGCCCGAGCTGGTGCAGGCTCGCGCGGGGTCCCCCGCGGGGCCGCAGGGGCCGCTCGACGAGCCGGTGCACCAGCACGCCCAGGACGATGCTCCCCACCAGGATGAGCAGTCCGTGCAGCAGCGTGGCCTTGGCGCGGTCGGTGACCACCAGGTAGGTCACGAGCACGGGCCAGTGCACCAGGTAGACGGCGTAGGAGGCCTCGCCCAGGACCAGCAGGGGCCGGCGGCTGAGCAGGGCGTCCGCCCCGCGCGGGTCGCCGGTGTGCCCGGCCAGGATCACCAGGGCGGCCCCGGTCAGCGGCCACAGGGCCGCCCAGCCCGGGAAGGAGCCCTGGACGTCGAGCACGAGCCCGCACACGGCGATCGCCACGAGCCCGGTCCAGCCCAGCAGGAGGCGCAGCGCGCCCGGGAGGGTGACGCCCCGCAGCACGGCCAGGGCCAGCAGCGAGCCGAGGGCGAACTCCCACAGCCGGGCACGGGTGTCGAAGTAGGCGAAGGCCTGCTCGTTGTGCGTGGAGACCACGGAAAAGGCGAAGGAGGCGAGGAAGACGGCGCCGAACACGCCGGTGGCCACCCTGGCGACGGACCACCCGGTGCGCCGGGCGAGCAGCCCGCACAGGGCCAGCAGCAGCGGCCAGAGCAGGAACACCTGGCCCTGCACGGACAGGGACCAGAAGTGCTGGAACGGGCTGGCCCCGGACGTGTCCGCGGCGTAGTAGTCCACCGCGTTGAAGGCGAGCAGCCAGTTCTGGACGTACAGCACCGTGGCCGCCGCCTCCTCGATCGCGGCGTACCAGCGGTCGGGCGGGAACAGCAGGCGCACCGCCACGAGGGTGCCCAGGACCGTGACGACGACGGGGGGCAGCAGCCGGGAGAAGGTCCTGGCCCAGTAGCGGCCCAGCTGCGGCCCGCGGCCGGACTCGATCCGCCGGACGAAGGAGAGCGTCATGAGGAACGCGGAGATGAACAGGAAGACGTCCACCCCGCCCGAGACCCCGCCGATCCACACGTGGTAGACGGCGACCAGGAGGACGGCCACGGTCCGCAGCCCCTGGACCTCGGGGCGGAAGCGGTGGGCGGGCGGGGCCGTGCCCACCGGGGGCGCGGTGCGGCTCACGACCCCGGGGGAAGGGTCGGCGGGGAGGAGTCGGCTCATGGAGTTCTCTCGTCGGGCGGGGGGTCGGGCGACTGGCTGGGCCCCATTGTTCCACCGAACGGTGTCACCGTCCGGTCACACCAGCAGGGACGCGGCCATGAACCGCAGGGGCGCCTCCCGGTGCAGGGCCCACCGGGGGTCGCGCGGGAGCAGCGTGCCGGGACGGCCGAAGCAGCGCCGTCGCGCGGAGGCCTCGAGCACCTGCTCGGCGGTGGCTCCCGGCCGGACCACGAGGTCGAGCAGGTCCCGGTCGGCCCGCGGGAGGACCTCGAGCGCCGGTCCGCCCACCCGGTCCAGCAGCCGGAGCAGCGCCCGGCACGTCTCGGTGTCGTCGCCGGTCCACGCCTGCGCCGCCCGGGCGTGCACGGCGCCGAGCAGCTGGACCCGCAGCACCTTGACGGCGATGGCCGTGCGCTGCGCCGCCGCCAGCCCGGCGTACCAGGTGCCGCCGAGCAGGTCGGTGAACGCCGCGAGGTCCTCGGCGAGGGGCCGTTCCCCGGTGGTGATCCGCCCGTCGGCGTCGTCGTGCACCACGTAGTACGCCCGCCGCGGCGCGAGGTCGATGCGTCCGCCCCCGAACCAGGCGCGGGCGGTGAGCCCCAGGTCCTCCCCGGTGGCGTACTGCCCCTGGAAGCGCAGGCCGCGGGCGGCCAGGACCTCCCGGCGGAGCAGCCCCAGGCTGGTGGTGCGGTAGGCCAGCCGGTCCTTGACGGGGTCGAGGTCCGCCCGGCGGAAGGGGCGCGGCACGGGGGTGCGGAGCACGCCGCCGCCGCCCCGGAGCAGCCGCGGCAGCACCGCCGCCGAGCCGTGGCGCTCGGCGATCGCCGTCCAGGCCGCCAGCGCCCCGGAAGCGAGGGTGTCGTCGCTGTCCACGAAGGACACGTACCGGGCGCGGGAGCGCTCCAGGGCCAGGTTGCGGGGCGCGGCCGGGTTGGCGGTGCCGTCGAAGCACTCCAGCAGCTCGACGAGCGGCCGGTGCTGCACCGGGAGCCGGTCGCGGATCAGCGCGGCCCGCACGTTGTGGCAGACCACCGTGATGTGCACCCCGCCGCGTCCGCCGACCGGCAGCCCGCCCGCCAGCACGGAGCCGACGGCCCGGTCGACGGGTCGTGCGGTGGTGTGCACCGGGATGACGACGTCGACGAGCGGCGTGGGAGCAGAGGACACGCAGGACAGCGTACAAGACCGCGCCGGGGGTCCTGCCCGGGCGCGGTCCGCGCCTCAGCCCTGGGCGGCCAGGACGAACGGCAGCACGGGCCCGGCGCCGGCCCGGCGCAGGGCACGGGCGGCCACGGCGAGCGTCCAGCGGCTGTCCACGAGGTCGTCGACGAGCAGCACGGGCCGCCCGCCGAGCCGGTCCAGCCCCTCCGCGAGCTCGGGGGACACCCCGAACTTCTCCCACAGGGCCGCGAGGCGGTACGCGCTGTTGCCGCCGTGCCCCCCGGACGGGAAGCCCTCGGGGACGTCGAGCTCCCCGAGATAGGGCAGGTGCCCGACCTCGGCCATGCCCTGCGCCAGGGACCGCACCAGCCGGGGCCGGGAGCGGGACGGGACGGAGACGACCGCGGCGGGCCGGTCCGCCCAGCCCCACTCGGCGAGCACCTGGACGCAGGCCCGGCCGAGGGCGGGGTCCACCGCTCCGTCGACCGGCGCGCCCTGCTCATCGGTGCGGAACACCTCGCGCAGCCGGTTGCCCCAGCCCAGGTCCGTGAGCCGGGCGAGCGCCCGGCCCTCGGCGCAGCGCTCCTCCTCCGGGATGCGTCCCTTGACGTCGACCCCGAGGCGCGGCATCCCGGTGGGCCACTGGGCGCGCGGCTCCAGCACGACGCCCACCCGGGTCAGGGCGGCCCCGGCGGAGTCGGTGGCGGACTCGTCGACGGTCGTGGGGTACCAGGGACCGGCGCAGCCGTCGCAGCGCCCGCAGGGCTCGGCCGTGGGGTCGTCGAGCTGCCGGGCGAGGAACTCCATCCGGCACCCGGTGGTGCGCTCGTACTCCAGCATGGCGTTCTGCTCGGCCACCCGCGCCGCGGCGATCCGCCCGTAGCGCTCGGCGTCGTAGTGCCACGGCGTCCCCGTGGCCCGCCACCCGCCCTGCACGCGCTCCACCGCACCCTCGACGGCGAGGACCTTCAGGAGCAGCTCGAGCGGGCTGCGCCGGACGTCCACGCGGGACTCCAGCACGGCCACCGACAGGGGCCCGCCCGCGGCCGCCAGCTCGGCCAGCACGGCGGTGGCCTTCTGCTCGGTGGGCATCGACGCGGTGGCGAAGTACTCCCAGATCCGCCGGTCCTCGGTGCCCGGCAGCAGCAGGACGTCCGCGTTGTCCGTGGCGCGGCCCGCACGGCCCACCTGCTGGTAGTAGGCCACGGGCGAGGACGGCGCGCCCAGGTGCACCACGAAGCCGAGGTCCGGCTTGTCGAAGCCCATGCCGAGCGCGGAGGTGGCCACGAGGGCCTTGACCCGGTTCTCCTTGAGGGCGGCCTCGAGCTCCTCGCGCTCGCCCTGGTCGGTGCGCCCCGTGTAGGCGCGCACCGGGATGCCGGCGCCGGCGAGCGCCTGGGCGGTGTCCTCGGCGGCGCCGACGGTCATCGCGTAGATGATCCCGCTGCCCGGGAGGGACCCGACGTGCTCGAGCAGCCAGGCCAGCCGCGCCGTGGCCGAGGGCAGCTCCAGCACGCCGAGGCGCAGGGACGCCCGGGAGAGCGGGCCGCGCAGCGTGAAGACCTCGCCCGTGCTGCTGCCGCCGGGCCGCACGCCCAGCTGCTCCTCGACGTCGGCGACCACTCGCTCGTTCGCGGTGGCGGTCGTGGCCAGGACGGGGACCTGCTCCGGGAGCCGGGCGATGAGGTCGCGGATGCGCCGGTAGTCGGGACGGAAGTCGTGGCCCCAGTCGGAGATGCAGTGGGCCTCGTCCACCACGAGCAGCCCGAGCCGGGCCACCAGCTGCGGCAGCTGCTGCTCCCGGAACACCGGGTTGTTGAGCCGCTCCGGGGAGACCAGCAGGACGTCGAGCTCGTCGGCCTCCAGCTGCGCGGCGATCTGCCCCCACTCGGTGGCGTTGGCGGAGTTGATGGCGGCCGCCCGCACGCCGGCGCGGGCGGCGGCGGAGACCTGGTCCCGCATGAGGGCCAGCAGCGGGGAGACGATCAGGGTGGGACCGCGCCCCCGGGCCCGCAGGAGCAGGGCGGAGAGGAAGTAGACCGCGGACTTGCCCCATCCGGTCCGCTGCACCACCAGGGCCCGCCGGCCGCGTCCCACGAGGGCCTCGACGGCCTCGAACTGCCCCGGGTGGAACGCGGCGTCCGGCCGGCCGGTGAGCGCGCGCAGCAGCCCGAGGGCGTCCTCGTGCAGCGCCGGGTCCGGCGCGGTGTCGTGGGCGGCGGTGTCGTGGGCCGGGGAAGTCGTCATGGCCCCAGTCTTCCAGGGCCCCCCGACGCCGCCCGACCGGAGGCGGGGACCTGCCGTGGCGGCGGGCCCGGACAGAGCGATGCGCCCGCTGCCCATCCGCCGAGCGGATGGCCCCCGCAGCGGGCGCATCGACCGGCCTGACGGCCGGTGGCGAGCAGAGACTCGCCTGGCGGGAGTACCGCCCCCCAGCGGTGCTCCCATTCGGTTCACCCCCCGATGAACCGGTTGCACGGGCACCCCCCGATGCCGTCGTGCACGGGGCCCATCCCCCGATGAACCGCTGTCGATCCGCCCCCCGGCGGATCAGTTGGTTCTGCCCCATCGGGTGAACCAATTGCCACCATGGTGGCAGGGTTTCCGGGACCTGTCACGGCGCGTGAAGTCACATTCGCCTCGGGGGAAATCCATCGGAATTCATCCATTGGTGCTGGTCAGCGAGGGGTTCGGCGGCGCCTTTTCCCTACCGGGCGGTATTGCGCGGCGGCCCGCGTGGCACGAAGTGGGGACACCCCGCACGCCGGACGTCCCCCGTTGGGCGCACGGCCCGGGATGTGCGTGACGTCACATTCCGGGTGCCGCGCACCGGCCGGTGCGCCGCGCCCGGCGGCGGGACGTCAGCCGCGCAGCCCGGGGAAGTCCGCCTCCGTGTACTCGACGCCGTAGCCGCCGTCCGCGGGCGCCGCGGCGCCGGTGCGGTCCGCCGCCTCCTCGCGCTCCCGCAGCACCACCCGGCGGATCTTGCCCGAGATCGTCTTCGGCAGATCGGTGAACTCCACCCGGCGCACCCGCTTGTAGGGCGCCAGGTTCTCCCGGGCGAAGCGCAGGATCTCCCCCGCGAGCTCCCGGGTGGGCTCGGCGCCGGCGGCGAGCACCAGGTAGGCCTTCGGCACCGCGTGCCGGACCGGGTCCGGGGCCGGGACCACGGCGGCCTCGGCCACCGCCGGGTGCTCGATGAGCACGGACTCCAGCTCGAAGGGTGAGATCCGGTAGTCGGAGGCCTTGAAGACGTCGTCGGTGCGCCCCACGTACGTGTAGACGCCGTGCTCGTCCCGGCGGGCGATGTCGCGGGTGTGGTACCAGCCGTCCTGGACCACCTCGGCGGTGCGCTCGGGCTCGTCGATGTAGCCCGCCATGATCCCGGGCGGGTCGTCGTCGACCTTCAGGCAGATCTCCCCCTCCTCGGCGGGCGCACCGGTCTGCGGGTCGAAGAGCTCGACGACGAAGCCGGGCAGGGGCCGCCCCATGGCTCCCGGGACCACCGGCTGCCCCGGGGTGTTGGCGATCTGCAGCGTGGTCTCCGTCTGGCCGTAGCCGTCCCGGATCGTCACGCCCCACGCGTCCCGGACCCGGCGGATCACCTCGGGGTTGAGCGGCTCCCCGGCGGAGACGGCGGACGTCGGCGGGTCCTGCACGCGGTGCAGGTCGGCCTGGATGAGCATCCGCCACACGGTCGGCGGGGCGCAGAAGCTCGTGACCCCGGCGCGGCCCATCTGCTCCATGAGGCCCACCGCGTCGAAGCGGGCCTGGTTGTGGATGAACACGGTGGCCTCCGCGATCCACGGGGCGAAGAAGTTGGACCACGAGTGCTTGCCCCAGCCGGGCGAGGCGATGTTCAGGTGGACGTCCCCGGGGCGCAGGCCCATCCAGTAGACCGTGGACAGGTGCCCGAAGGAGTACGAGTAGTGGGTGTGCTCCACGAGCTTGGCCTGGGACGTGGTGCCGGAGGTGAAGTACAGCAGCAGGGGGTCCCGGGAGCGGGTGACGCCCTCCGGCACGAGCACGGGGTCCGCGTCCGCGGCCTCGGCGTAGGCGTGCACGGGACGACCGGTCAGCTGCTCACGCACCGCTCCGGCCCCCGCCCCGACGACGACGAGCTGGTAGTCCCCCTCGACGCCCGCGAACTTCGGCGCGTTGGTCGTGTCCGTGACGACCCACGAGACCCTCCCCCGCTGCACCCGGTCCTGCAGGTCCGCGGGCGGCATCATGACGGCGGTGGGGATCAGGGGCGCGCCCAGCTTCATGCCGGCGAGCTGGACCTCCCACAGCTCGAGCTGGTTGCCGAGCATGAGCAGGACCCGGTCGCCGCGCCGCACCCCGAGGCCCCGGAGCCAGTTCGCGGTGCGCGACGAGGACTCGGCGAGCTCGCGGAAGGTCCGGCGCAGCTCCGTGCCGTCCTCCTCGGCGATCCACAGCGCGTCCCGGGCCCCGCGCCGCGGATCCCGGGCCACGTGGTCGAACCAGTCCAGGGCGTAGTTGAAGTGCTCCATCCGCGGCCAGCGGAACTCCTCGCGGGCCCGGTCGTAGTCCTCCCGCAGCTCCAGGACACGGTCCCGGGCCGCCTCGTACTGCTCGGAGACGCCGGGGGCGGCGTCGGACATCGCGCTCGTGGGGACCGGCTCGACCATCGGGGACCTCAATCTTTCCGCTGCGTGCTTGCCGCTACGTGCCGGGCGGGCTCGCCCGGCGGGCCGTCCCGAGCAGTCTAGTGCGGCGCGGGCCCCTCCGTCCGGAACGGGCCGGCGCCGGCTCTGGAAGGATGGGCCCCGCACCCCGTCCCGAAGGAGCCCCGTCCCGCCATGCTGTCCCCGGCACCCGACGCCCCGGCCCGCGCCGGCGCCCGCGAGTGGGCCGCGCTCGTGGTCCTGATGCTGCCGGTGCTGCTGATCTCCGTGGACAACACGGTGCTGAACTTCGCCCTGCCGGAGATCTCCCGGCAGCTGCGCCCCACCGGAGCCCAGCTGCTGTGGATGGTGGACGCCTATCCGCTGGTGCTCGCCGGGCTGCTCGTGCCCATGGGCGCCCTCGGGGACCGGGTGGGCCGCCGCCGGCTGCTGCTGGTGGGCAGCACGGGCTTCGCGGCCGTGTCCGCGGTGGCCGCGTTCGCCCCGAGCGGGGAGGTGCTCGTCGCCGCGCGGGCGGCGCTGGGCCTCTTCGGGTCGATGCTGATGCCCGCCACCCTGTCCCTGCTGCGCAACATGTTCCACGACGCCACGCAGCGGCGGACGGCCATCGCGGTGTGGGCCACGGGCTTCTCGGCGGGCGGGGTCCTGGGGCCGGTCGTCGGCGGGTTCCTGCTCCAGCACCTCTGGTGGGGGTCCGTGTTCCTGCTGGCGGTCCCCGTGCTGCTGCCGCTGCTGGTCCTGGCGCCCGTGCTGGTGCCCGAGTCCCGCAACCCCGCGCCGGGTCCGGTGGACGTGCCCAGCGCCGCGCTGATCGTCGTGGCCATGGTGGCCCTGGTGCACGGGATCAAGGATCTCGGCGCGCACGGGCCCTCCGCCGGCGTGCTGGCCGCCGCGGTGGCGGCCGCGGCCGCCGGGGCGCTGTTCGTGCGCCGCCAGCTGCGCAGCCCGGTGCCGATGCTGGACCTGCGGCTGTTCCGCCACGCCCCGTTCGCCGGCGGACTGCTCAACAACCTGGTGGCCTCGACCACCTTCATCGGCTTCCTGTTCTTCGTCTCCCAGCACCTGCAGCTCGTGGAGGGCATGCCGCCCCTGCAGGCGGGTCTGGCCCTCCTGCCGGGCGCCGCCGTCACGATCGCCTCGGGGCTGCTGGTGGTGCACGTGGTCGGCTTCGTGCCGCCGGCGCTCGTGCTCGGCGGCGGGCTGCTCGTCATGGCCTCGGGCTTCCTGCTCGTCCTGCTCGGCGACCTCTCCGGCGGGCTCGTGCTCGTGGTCGCCCTCGTGGTCGTCGGGCTGGGCTCGGGCGCGGCCCAGACGATCGCGGGGGACCTGGTCCTCACCGAGGTGCCGCCCGAGCAGGCCGGCGCCGCCTCGGCGATCTCGGAGACCGCCTACGAGCTGGGCGCCGCGCTCGGCGTGGCCGTCCTGGGCACGGCCGTGACCGCGACCTACGCCCGCCGCACGGTCCTGCCGCCCGGGCTGGACCCGGAGCAGGCCGCCACCGCGTCCGAGACCCTCGGCGGGGCGGTCGACGTCGCCGCGGCCCTCGGCCCGGACGCGTCCGGGGAGCTGCTGGCCTCGGCCGTCGCCGCCTTCGAGGCCGGCGTGCACCTGTCGGCCGGGATCGGCGCCGCCCTGCTGGCCGCGACCGCCGTGGCCGTGGGCGTCCTGCTGCGCCGCGTCCCGCGGCTCCGGCGCCGGTAGCGGACGCGCTCAGCCGGCCGAGCGCACCCTGACGTGCTGCTCCACCCGGGCGAGGTCCCGAGGGTGCGGCGCGCTGTCCCGGAACTGGTCGAGCAGCACCTCGACGTGCTCGCGCACCTGCCGCTGCACGGACGGGTGGATGCTCGCCTCCTCGAGGCGCGCGGCGAGGTCCACGAGGGCGAGCAGGACGCTCACGTGCCCGGTGGCGTGCGGGCGGATCTGGTCGAACGGCATGTCGACGAGCTCGTCGATCCCCACCGTCCCGTACCGCAGCCGGTGCACGCCGTCCATCACGACCGTGTTGCCGGGCAGCGGGCGCGAGACGGCCCGGACGAGAGCGGACGCGACCTCCTCGATGGCGTTGACCGCGGTGTAGGGGTCGTTGGTGCTCGGGGACAGAGCGCGCACGGCGAGCTCCACGACCTGCTGCTCGGCGAAGCGCACGTCCTCGTCGGCCGAGCGCGAGTCGCTCAGCCGGACGCAGCGCCGCAGCCGGTCCTGGAGCTCCTCGGCGCGGTGCTCGGGCCACACCCGGAACAGGGGTTCCGAGGCCAGGACGTGGTCGCCCACGCGCGGGACGAGCTCGATCTCGACGTCACCGGACTCCGCGTGGTCGCGCAGCCGCTCGAAGTCGACGCCGGCGACGTAGCCGTCGGCGCCCGCCGTGATCCCGCCCCCGCCGTCGCGGTGCCGCACCGTCCGGACGAGCTCCTCCGGCACCTCCTCCGGGTGCCACCGCTCGATCACGCCCAGCAGCCGTCGGCGCGCGCCGCGCACGAGGGTGTCCACCTGCACGGAGTCCGCGATGTGGTGGATGAAGTAGACGACCAGCGCCACGTCCGCGACCGCTATCAGCACCGCGAGGTTGACCGCCAGATGGGGGACGAACGGCTGGGCGAGGTCGTCGGAGGCCGAACGGATGGTGCGCAGGACCAGCAGGGAGTAGATGAAGGTCGAGACGAGCACGCCCAGCACCAGCTGGTTCCAGCGGTCCGCCATGAAGTTGCGCACCAGCCGCGGGCCGTACGTGGAGCTGGCCGTGGCGATCACCGAGATCGTGATGGAGAAGGCGGTCGCGGCCACGCCGAGCATCGACCCGCCGATCGCGGCGAGCATCGCCCGGGACCCGTCGATGCCGACGGCGTAGACCCAGGCGACCCACGGGGAGTCCAGGCCCTCGGGCAGCCACCGGTCCAGGGCCACGACGGACTGGGCCAGGACGACGGCGATGAGCACGCACACGGCGGGCACGAACCAGAAGTTGCTGGACACCCGGCGCCACGAGGAGGAGAGCTTTTCCATGGGCTCACCCTAGACCGGCCCACCGCGCCGGTGGCGGTAGGCTGGGCGCCCGGACCTGCACGCCTGCGGGCGCGCCGCCTCCCTGACGCCGCACCCTGACCGCTTCCGAGGAGACCCTTCCATGCTCAACGCTTCGCGACCGCCCCGCCGGACCAGGCCCGCCCGGGCGCTGCGGACCGGTGCGGCACCGGCCCTGGTCCTGGCCCTGACGGCGCTGACGGGGTGCGGCTCCGACTACCCGCTCGGCGAGGAGCAGCGCCGGGCGGCGGAGGAGGGCGGCTCGGACCTGTCCGGGATCCTGACCGGCGTGGGGTCCTCGGCGCAGAACGCCGCCATGCTGACCTGGCGCAGCGGCTTCGAGTCGAGGCACCCGGACGCCCAGGTGCAGTACCTCTCCGCGGGCTCCGGGGCCGGGCGCAGCGCGCTCGTGGGCGGCGGCACGGACTTCGCCGGCTCGGACGCGTACCTGGACGAGGAGGAGCAGGCCGAGGTCCGCGAGTTCTGCGGTCCCGGCGGCGCCCTGAACATCCCCGTCTACATCTCCCCGATCAGCATCGCCTTCAACCTCCCCGGCATCCAGGAGCTGAACCTCGACGCCGCGACCATCGCGCGCATCTTCCGGCACGAGATCACCCGGTGGGACGACCCGGCGATCGCCGCCCAGAACGAGGGCGTGGAGCTGCCCGACCTGCCCATCACCCCCATCGCCCGCGCGGACGACTCGGGGACGACCGAGAACTTCACCGACTACCTGCACTCGGTGGTCCCCGAGGTGTGGACGGACGAGGAGGACGGCAGCTGGCCGTCGGAGCTGCCCACCGAGCGTTCCCAGGGCAACGCCGGGGTGGTGAGCCTCACGGCGGAGACCGAGGGCGCCGTGACCTACGCGGACGACTCGCTCGTGGACGAGTCCCTCGGCAAGGCCAGGGTGGAGGTCGGCTCCGAGTACGTGGCCGTGTCCGGCGAGGCGGCCGGCGCCGCGGTCGGCGAGGCCTCCCGCGTGGAGGGCACCGGACCGCACGACATCGCCCTCGAGCTGGACCGCGAGCCGGACGTGCCCGGGGCCTACCCGGTGGTCCTGGTCTCCTACCACATCTACTGCAGCAGCTACGCGGATCCGGAGGTCCTCGAGCTGGCCAAGGCGTTCGGGCACTACGTGGTCAGCGAGGAGGGCCAGCAGGCCTCGTCGGAGGCCGTCAAGAGCGCCCCGCTGCCGGAGAACCTGACCGCCGAGGCGCAGGCCGCCCTCGACTCGATCAGCCTCCGCTGACCGGTCGGGTCGGGGCCGGGCTCGGCAGCGCTCATCGGCGTGGGCCGCACACGGCGCGGGACACGGTCGCGGCGGTGCGCGAGCGGCCCACCGGCAGCCCGCGGCAGCGCCCTACGCGGGACCGTCGGGCCCGGCGTCGTCCGGGCCCCGGTCCCGCCGGAGGAAGCGGACCACCCGGACGGCGATGACCGCCGACCAGAGCAGCAGCAGCACGAGCACGAGGGCGCTGAACGCCCCGTCCTCCGAGGACCAGGTGAGGAGCTGGCCCCCGAGCAGCAGCACCGCGGTCGCGGACAGCAGGACGAGGGCGGTGCGTTCGCTGCTTCGCTCGGACATGGCGGCTCCTGCCGGTCGGCACCCTGGTCCCCGGATCCTCGCACACCCGGGCGCCGGCGAGCCGGCGGCGGCCGGGCCCGCGACCCGACCTTCCTCCGCAACCTTCCTCCGCGACGTTCCTCCGCGACGGCGCCGCGCCCCGCTACCGTAGGAGGAGTCGTCCCCGACAGAGAGGCTCCCGATGCGCCGCACGATCCCCGCCGTGGCCCTGCTCGCGCTGACGCTGACCGGGTGCGACGACCGGCCGCAGGACGCGGAGAGCACGCCCGGCGTCTCTCCCACCTCGTTCAGCCCTCCTCCTCCGGTCACGACCACTCCGACTCCCACCCCGGACGGTCTTCCGACGGACCCCGGGACCGGGTCCGCGGCCCCGGCGCCGGACCCGCCCGGCCCCGAGTCCGTCCCCACCCCCTCCGAGCAGCTCGAGGGGCCGTAGGGCGGGCAGCAGGCCGGCCCCGGCCCGGCGACGCCCTCCGGCAGGACAAAAGTGCAGGCGGGGCCGACGGACGTCTACTCCTCGATCCCTCGGCGACACGCGCACGCCACGAGCGCGAACACGTGGTCACATGCACAAACATGGACATACCCCCTCTTCCTGGAAGGCACCCCCATGTACGAGAACACCGCTCTCGTCCCCCGCCCCCACTGGGCCACCCGTCAGGAGATGACCGACCCCGAGACGGTCACCAACTCGCGGGAGCTGCCCGCCCGGTCCCTCGCCGGCCCGTCACCGGTCGCGCTCCTGGAGACCTGGGAGGTCATCAGCACCGCGGACGGCTCCTACGCCCACCCCGACGGCACGGTCCTCCACATCGGCCACGAGGCGTGGACCGTGGAGCAGGCCAGGGCCCTGCGCGACCGCATCGGCGAGGCCCTCGCCCTGCTCGACTAGCAGTTCCCCGCCCGCGGCACAGCGCGGGAGCCTCCCGGCACGTGCTCCGCGGCAGCTCCGTGACCGCGGACCGTGCGGCCGGGACCACGGCACCACGGTCTGCACGCACGAATCGCCTCCGCCCCTGTCCCCCCTTGCGTGTCTTGCAGATGCAAATGCCCTCCCGTAGGAAGGGAGCCAGCTGACGGGGCAGGGCTCGCCGCGCGGAGGGGGAACGCGTTCATGACCGACACCCGGGGAACACCGAGGGGTCTCACGGCACTCGGCGCGGTTCTTCTGCTGGCGCCGTTCTGGGCGCTGCGCCGCCTGGAGCTCCCGCTCTGGGCCACGGTGCTCTGGCTGGGGACCATCGGCGCCGGTCTCCTGTTCTGCCGGTGGGCCCCCCGTGCGGCACGCCACGAGCGCTTCTGCCTCCAGGACGAGTGGGCGTCGGGGCTGCCCGCCGCCCAGGCCCTGGACCGCATCACGGAGCACTTCCGCGCGGAGGGCGCCACGGTCCGGCAGAAGGGCAAGGCGGCCGTCGTCGACGTCGGGTCGGACGTCGCGTTCCGTCTCGGCGGCACCGGGTCCGCCCGGGGACGGCGACGCTTCCCGTCCACCCTCACCGTGACGGCGACCGACACCGGCGCCGGCTCCGCCCTGCGGGCGCAGTGCCGGGACAACCTGGGCTGGTACGCCACGATGCCCGCCCGGATCCCGCAGTGGGCGGCCGAGCGCAACGCCCGCCTCGTCGACTCCGCCCGCTGCCTCACCGGGGCCGCCACGGAGCGCGCCCGCCCGGCCGGCGCCGAGGACCGCCCCTGCGACGGAGGCCTCCGCCCGGGGACCGCGGCGCACCCGGGACACGATCCGCGTGCCGGCCACGGCGAAGGGCCCCGGCCCCCGGGAGTTCCCGGGGACCGGGGCCCTTGCACTGCGTGGGCCCCGTGGGGCTCGAACCCACGACCCATGGATTAAAAGTCCACTGCTCTGCCAACTGAGCTAGAGGCCCGTGCTCCACCGGCGGGCGCGGGGCACGGCCGGTCCGGAGCGGGCACCACTCTACCGCACGGTTCCCGCCGCGATCCGGACCCCGCCGCCCCCGGCGGGCGGGCCGGATCCGCGCAGCCGCCCGACGGCTAGAGTGGTGGCCTGTCCCGCGCCGCCCACGCCGACCCGACCGGAGGACCGACCGTGCCGCAGCCCAGCACCGAGGAAGAAGCACGCGCCGAGACGGGGCTCTTCGGCCCGTCGGCCGTCACCGAGTACCTCGCGCAGGTGGTGGAGCAGCTGCGGGACGTCCGCGGCGGCGAGCCCAGCCCCTCCATCCCCGCGCTCGCGCAGGCCGACACCGAGCGCTTCGGCGTCGTCATCGCCACCGCGGACGGGCACGTCTACGAGGCCGGCAGCACGCGGGACGAGTTCAGCATCCAGTCGATCTCCAAGGCCTTCACCTACGCGCTCGCGCTCTCCGACCTCGGGGCGGAGGCGGTGCACGCGAAGATGGACGTGGAGCCCAGCGGGGACGCCTACAACGAGATCTCCCTCCAGCCCGGCACCGGGCGGCCCGCCAACCCGATGATCAACGCCGGCGCGATCGCCTCGACGTGGCTCGTGCCCGACAGCGACCGCGACCTGCGCCGGGACCGGATCCGGGACGCCTACTCGCGGTGCGCGGGCCGGGAGCTGGCGATCAGCCCGGAGGTCCTCGACCAGGAGCGCGACGCCGGGGACCGCAACCGCGCCCTCGGCTATCTCCTGGCCTCCGCCGGGATCATCGACGGGGACCCGACCCAGGCCCTCGAGGACTACTTCGCCCAGTGCTCGGTGCTCATCACGTGCCGCGACCTCGCCCTGATGGGCGCGACGCTCGCCAACGCGGGCACGAACCCGCTGACCGGGGACGAGGTGTTCGACGTCGGGACGGTCTCCCGGGTGCTGTCCGTCATGAGCTCCTGCGGGATGTACGACGACGCCGGCGAGTGGATGGTCCGGGTGGGCCTGCCGGCGAAGTCCGGGGTGGGCGGCGGCATCATCGCCGTCCTGCCCGGGGAGCTGGCGGTGGCCACCTTCTCCCCGGCCCTGGACCGGCACGGCAACAGCGTGCGCGGGGTGCTCGCCTGCGAGCGGCTCTCCCAGGACCTCGACCTGCACTTCACGCACACCGCCCGGGTGGCCCGCTCCACCGTGCGCGCCAGCTACCCGATCGACCAGTCCCCGTCGCTGGTGCGCCGCAACGCCGAGGCCGAGGCGGTGCTGGCCGAGCACGGCAAGGACGCCGTGGTCGTGGAGCTCCAGGGCGACCTGCTGTTCACCGGCACCGAGACCGCGATCCGCACGGTCCGCGACGTCGCCTACGGCGCCCAGTACGTGGTGGTGGACCTGCGCCGGGTGGACGTGATCGCGGAGTACGCCATGCCGCTGCTGGCCAAGACCCGGGCCGAGCTGCAGGCGGCGGGCCGCACCGTGGTGGCGGTGGCCACCGATCCGGGCTTCGCCGGCTCCTTCGAGGGCGAGCCGCCGCTGGAGGTCTTCCCCAGCCGGGCCGCGGCCATCAAGTGGGTCGAGGACGCGCTGCTCGAGGAGCACGGCGGACCGGAGTGCACCCCGTCCCGGGTCCGGCCCGTGGAGTCCGAGCTGTTCTCCCGGCTGGAGCCCGAGGACGCCCGCGCCCTCCGCGCCCGGACCGTCGAGCGGACGTGGGCGGCCGGGGAGAACATCCTGCGCACGGGACAGAACTTCGCCGGCATCCACCTCATCGTCAGCGGCAGCGTCTCGATGTCCCTGCGCACCCCCGTCGGCGAGCGCGTCGAGCTGCAGGTCCTCGGGCCCGGGATGAGCTTCGGGGAGCTCGCCCTCGGCACCGGGGACAAGCAGCACGTGACGCTCAGCGCCGTCACCGACGTCACCGCGCGGGTGCTGCCCCCGCAGACGCTCGCGGAGCTCGAGCAGGAGGACCCCGCCCTGGGACTGCGGCTGTGGAAGGCACTGGCCCGGGACGGCTTCGAGCGGGCCGACCAGCAGTGGCGGGACGCGGCGGTGCACGCCTCGGCCAGCGACTGGTGAGCGCTCCGTGGCCCGCCGCGGGCCACGGCCGTACGCTGGACGCATGAGCGAAGCTCCCCGCCACCACAAGCCGGTGAAGTTCTCCCCGGAGCAGTTCGACGCGCACGAGGGCGGCCCCGACCCGGCGCGCGTCTCCGAGGCCGCCCACCTCGCCGCCCACGCCCTGGTCTCCCGCGGGCGCGCCAGCGACGACCCCGAGATCAGCCGGCGGCTCATCGAGCTGACCGACGAGCAGGGCCTGGAGGGGATCGCCGAGATGTGGGCGGAGGCCCCGGCGGTCTCCCTGCCCGGGGCCCTGTGGCGGCTCTACGCCCTGCGGGCCGGGGTCCGGAAGGACCCGGTGCGGATGGGCCGCTACTTCGCGGCGGGGCGGAGCACCGCGCAGGTCTCGCACGTGGTGGCCGGGGTCGCGGAGCCGCCCGGGGCGGAGGAGATCACCTCGATGGCGGACGCCATCCTCTCCGGGGCGTTCAACGGGGAGTTCGACGTCGCCCTGGACCGGTTCGCGGCCTTCTGCCGCGTGATCGCCCTCGGCCGGATCCGGCTGACGGACACCGGGCAGATGCCGGTCGTGGACCCCGGCGCGGCACGGCCCCCGAGCACCGTGGCCCTCACCCAGCGGCTCGAACGGACCGCGGAGGAGCTCGAGGCCGCCGCGAACCAGTGGCGCCGCGGCCACCTCGACTGAGCTCCGCCGCGCCGGCCCCGTGAGCCCTGCCGTGCGGGAGCCCACAGCCGCAGGACTTGGCCTCACGTGCACGTCGACTACCATGGGAGCCAGGTGCCGGGCCGCGGCAGCCCCGGGCTCCATCACATAGCCGCCACGAGCGGCCTTCCGCCGAGAGGCGCTCCCGGTCCGGCACCGCCCCTCTTCCCTCCTCCCGGGGACCACCGGGCGCCCCCGGGCCGCCCGACGCCCCCATGTACAGTGGGATCCGCCGTGCTCCGCGGCGCAGGTCCCCACGCCCAGGACGGTCACCACATGGCGCTTCGCATCTTCCCGGAGGACGAGCTGGTCCTGGACCTGCTGGCGGACATGTCGGGACAGGTGACGGAGGCCGTCCGGCTCCTGTCCGAGCTGCTGGGCTCCCCCGAGGTCGACACCACGACCCTCGACGCGGTCCGCGAGTGCGAGGCCCGGTCCACGGACCTGTACTTCTCCGTGATGACCACGGTGCGCTCCACGTTCGTGATCCCCATTCCCCGGCAGGACGTCTACATCCTGGGGCACTGGCTCAACAAGGCCGCCGAGGAGCTGCTGGCCGTCGCGGAGGCCCACGTCGCCTACGCCCTCACCCGGCCGCCCTCGTACGCCACGGACCAGCTCGGGGTGATCGAGCGGATGTCCGAGCTGACCACCCGGGCGATGCGCGACCTCGGCAGCCTCCAGGGCCTGGACGACTACTGGTACGAGATGCTGCGGCTGGGCAAGCAGTCCGAGCGGATCTACCAGCTGCACATGTCCCACCTGCTGGAGCACCACAAGGCGATCGCCGCGATGCGGCGGGAGCGCGCAGTCCGGCGCTTCGCCGGGGCCGCCCGGGCACTGGTCCGGGTCTCCACCGAGGTGGGCCGCATCGTCGTGGCGGAGTCCTGACCCCGTGCTGACGGCCCTGACCGTTCTCGGGATCCTCCTGGCCGTGGCCCACGTGCTCGTCAACGGTTTCCACGACGCCCCCAACGCCCTGGCCCTGCCCGTGCGCTTCCGCGCGCTCACGCCCCGGGTGGGCCTGGTGTTCACCGCGCTCGTCAACGCCGCCGGCGTGTGGGCCGCCGCGTACCTGCTTGCGGACTGGATCATCACGGGCGTGCCCGTGCCGCACGACGTGGTGGGCTCCGCGACGATCGTCTGCGCCCTGGTGACCACGATCGGCTGGAACCTGCTCACCTGGTGGTGGGGCATGCCGAGCTCCTCGACCACGGCGCTGTCGGGCGGGCTGCTCGGCGCGCTGCTGGGCGCCCACGCCGTGGACCTCGTCGACGGGAACCCGCTGACGGCCGAGGCCCTCTACCAGGTCGTCGTGCCCCTCGTGCTGGCGCCGCTGTCCGCCTACGCCGTGGCCTGGGTGCTCGTGGTGCCCCTGCTGCACCTGCTGCGGCACTCCGAGCCGGACACGACCACGTTCCGCTCCCGGCTGGTCCTGGCCGGCGGCGCGGCGGCCGTCTCCTTCGGGCACGGCATCCACCACGGCCGCCGGGCCGCGTGGATCCTCGCGACGCTGCTGCTGTGCGCCGGGTTCGCGGACCCGCTGGCCGGCTCCACCCCGTGGCTGTTCCTGCTCATCGCGGCCGGGCTGGCCACGGGCACCCTGTTCGGGGCCTGGCGGATCGCCTACACCCTCTCCTCCCGGATGATCACGATCGACCCGTTCCGCGGCGCCGTGGCCCAGGGCGTCGCGGGAGCCCTGCTGTTCCTGGGCGGGACGCTGATCCCCGTGCCGATGTCCACGTCCCAGACCACCGCCGCCGCGATCCTGGGGGCGGGACGGCAGCAGCGCTTCCACACCGTCAACGTCAGGGTGGTGAAGCGGGTCCTGCTCGTGTGGGTCCTCACCGTCCCGGCGTGCGCGGCGATCTCCGGCACCCTGATGCTCGCCCTCTCACCGCTGCTCTAGGGGGGGCGGGGCACCACGTCCAGGACGCCGGCGCAGGGGCGGCCGCGCGGGCTCCGCCGCCGGGCCCGGGAGTCGGTCGAGGGCGTCGACGACGACGGGCGCCGGCCACCCCGCGGGGTGACCGGCGCCCGTGCCTCCGGGGGCGGGACGGCTCAGCCGAAGCGGCCGGAGACGTAGTCCTCCGTCTGCTTCTCCCGCGGGTTGCTGAAGATCTCGGACGTGGGGCCGTACTCGATGAGCTTGCCCGGCTTGCCCGTGCCCTGGATGTTGAAGAACGCCGTCCGGTCCGAGATGCGCGCGGCCTGCTGCATGTTGTGGGTCACGATGACCACGGTGTAGTCCTGCTTCAGCTCGTTGATCAGGTCCTCGATCGCCAGGGTGGAGATCGGGTCAAGGGCGGAGGCCGGCTCGTCCATGAGGATCACGTCGGGCTTCACCGCGATCGCCCGGGCGATGCACAGGCGCTGCTGCTGGCCGCCGGAGAGGCTCGAGCCCGGCTTGTCCAGGCGGTCCTTGACCTCGTTCCACAGGTTCGCGCCCTGCAGGGAGCTCTCCACGAGCGCGTCGGCGTCGCCGCGCGAGATCCGCTTGCTGTTGAGCTTGACGCCCGCGAGCACGTTGTCGCGGATGGACATGGTGGGGAACGGGTTGGGGCGCTGGAAGACCATCCCGATCATGGAGCGCACCACCACGGGGTCCACACCGGGGCCGTAGAGGTCCTCCCCGTCGAGGAGCACCTGGCCCTCGGCGCGGGCGCCGGGGATGACCTCGTGCATGCGGTTGAGGGTGCGCAGGAAGGTCGACTTGCCGCAGCCGGACGGGCCGATGAACGCGGTCACCGACCGGGCGTCGATCCCCATGCTGACGTCCTCGACGGCCAGGAAGTCGCCGTAGTAGACATTGAGGTGGTCGACGTCGATTCGCTTGGACATGTGTGTTCCTTGCTTCTTTCTCGCAGAGGTGCGTGCGGGAGGTGCGTGCGGAGGTCCGGTGGGTGCGCGGCGCGCGTCAGCGGCCGGCGGTCTTGGGCGCGAAGGCCCGTGCGACCAGTCGGGCGACGAGGTTGAGCAGCATCACGATCAGGATCAGCAGCAGCGCCGCGGCCCACGCGCGCTGCTGCGAGGGGTCGGGGTTCGTCGGGGACGTGGGCGTCATGATCTGGTAGTAGATGAACGTGGGCAGCGTGGTCATCCACCCGGAGAACGAGTTCCAGTTGATGGCGGTGGCGAAGCCCGCGGTGACGAGCAGCGGGGCGGTCTCCCCGATGACCCGGGCGATCGCCAGGGTCACGCCGGAGGCGATGCCGGAGATCGCGGTGGGGATCACCACCTTGATGATCGTCCGCCACTTGCGCACGCCCAGCGCGTAGGCCGCCTCGCGCAGCTCGTTGGGGACGATCTTCAGCATCTCCTCGGTGTTCTTCACGACCGTGGGGATCATCAGCACGGTCAGCGCGACGGCCGCCACGAAGCCGAAGCGGGTGGACGGGCCGAGCAGCAGCCCGAAGAAGGCCGCGGCGAACAGGCCCGCCACGATGGACGGGATGCCCGTCATGACGTCCACGAAGAAGGTGATGCCGCGCCCCAGCCAGCCGCCCTTCGAGTACTCCACGAGGTAGATGGCCGTCAGCAGGCCGATGGGGACCGAGAGCAGGGTGGCCCAGAAGGTGATCGACACCGTGCCCACGATCGCGTGGTACGCGCCGCCCAGCACGGGCCCGTCCCCCGCGGCCGCGGCGTTGTCCGTGGCACCGGTGACACCGTTCATGGACGTCAGCAGCAGGTTGGAGGTCAGGCCCGGGAGGCCGTTGGCGAGCACCGTCCAGATCACGGAGATCAGCGGGATCACCGCCAGGACGAACGCCGTGTAGACGAGGTAGGTCATCAGCGAGTCGGCACCCTTGCGCCCGCCCTCGATCACCGAGACGACGACGGGTGCGGCGACCAGGAAGACCACGGCGGCGAGGACGGCCCAGAGGGCCGTGGAGAAGCCCAGGAGGGCCGCGAGGGCCGCCCCCACCACGACGGCGGCGGCACCGATCACGGGGACCAGCCACGCCGGCCTCTGGTTCCGGGTGAGCATCGACCGGCGGGGCGAGGAGGGACGCACCGGCGTGGGATTGCGGAAGGCGGTGGAGGACATCAGTTGGCTCCCGAGAATTCCTTGTAGCGGGCGACGATGGCGCGGGCGATGATGTTCACCACGAGGGTGATCACGAAGAGGATCAGGCCCGCGGCGATGAGCTCGGACAGCCGCAGGCCGTAGGCCTCCGGGAAGTTGAGGGCGATCTCCGCCGCGATGGTCTGGTTCCCGGACTGCACGAGCGACGAGGTGAGCGGGCCGCTCGAGAGCACCAGGGCCACCGCCATGGTCTCGCCCAGCGCGCGGCCCAGGGCGAGCATCACCGCGGAGATGATCCCCGGGCGGGCGAAGGGCAGCACCGTCATCCGGATCATCTCCCACCGGGTCGCCCCGAGGGCCAGGGCGGCCTCCTCGTGCAGCTTCGGGGTCTGGACGAACAGCTCCCGGGACATCGCCGTGATGATCGGCAGGATCATGATGGCCAGCACCACCCCGGCCGTGAGCATGGTCTTGCCGGTCTGGGACGCCGGGCCGCTGAAGATCGGGATGAACCCGAGGTTGGTCGACAGCCAGTCGTAGAAGGGCACCACGGAGGCGGCCAGGACGGTGGTGCCCCAGGCCCCGTAGATCACCGACGGGATCGCCGCCAGCAGATCGATGACGTAGCCCACGGGCTTGGCGATCCGCGCCGGCGCGTAGTGGGAGATGTACAGGGCCACCAGCACGCCGATCGGGGTGGCGATCACCAGCGCGATCACGGCGGCGATCACCGTGCCGATGACCATCGGCCAGATGTAGGACCAGAAGCCGGCGCCGCCGGAGATCTCCTCGGCGGGGGCCTGGAAGGTGGGTAGCGCCTGCAGGAACAGGAACAGCGCCACGGCCGCCAGGACGGCGAGGATCAGCACGCCGGCCCCGAGGCTGAGCCCGGAGAAGATCGAGTCGCCCGCCTTGCCGCCGGCGGCGGTCTTCCTGGTGGTGACGGTGGTGGACATGTCGGGTGCCCCTTCGATTGCCTGACACGGGTGGTGCGGGGACGCAGTGGTGTCCCCGCGCGTGGGTCCGGTGACGCGCCTCACGCGGAGGTCGCCTCACACACGAATGTCCCGTTCGGCGCGGGCGCGGGCGGGAGGGCCCGGGCCCGCACCGAACGGGACCAGCAGAACTGGATCAGCCGGCGACCGTGATCTGGTCGATCGCCTCCTGCGCGGCGGTGCGCAGGTTCTCGGACATGGGGGCGGAGCCGGCCGCCTCGGCCGCCGCCTGCTGCCCCTCCTCGCTGATGACGTACTCGCCGAACGCCTTCGCGAGGTCAGCGGTCTCCTGGGAATCGTACTGCGGGCAGAAGATCTCGTACGACACGAGCACGATCGGGTAGCTCCCGGACTCGGTGGTGTCGCGCTCGAGGTCCATCGCCATGTCGTACTCGGCGCGGCCCTCGACCGGGGACGAGGCCTCGACGGCCTTCGCGGCGGCCTCGGAGGAGTACTCGACGTACTCCTCGCCCACCCCCACGGCCACGGTGCCGAGATCGCCCACGGCGGAGGCGTCCGCGTAGGTGATGGCGCCCTCGGTGGCGTTGGTGGACTGGACCACGCCGGCGGTGCCCTTGTTGTTCTCGGCGGCCCACTGGGAGGGCCAGTTGCCGGAGACCTCCTCGGTCCACACCTCGGGGGCGGCCGCGGCCAGGTACTCCTGGAAGTTCTCGGTGGTCCCGGACTCGTCGTTGCGGTGGACCACGGTGATCGGGGTGTCCGGCAGCTCCGCGTCGGGGTTCTGCTCGGCGATGGCGGGGTCGTTCCACTCGGTGATCTCCCCGGTGAAGACCTGGGCGATGGTCGCGCCGTCCATGTTCACGGTGTCGACGCCCGGCAGGTTGAACGCCACCGCGATCGGGGAGATGTAGGCCGGGACGTGGAACGCGCCCTCGGGGCCGCAGACCTCCTTGGAGGCCTCGTACTCCTCCTCGTCGAGGTAGGCGTCCGAGCCCGCGAAGTCGGCGCCGCCGGCGGTGAAGGCCTCGCGGCCCGCGCCGGAGCCGTCCGGGGAGTACTGCACCGTGGCCTCGGGGTTGGCCTCCTGGAAGCCGTTCTGCCACGCCGTCATCGCGGCGTTCTGGGCCGACGACCCGATGCCGGTCAGCGTGCCGGAGACGCCGGACGCAGAGGTCTCGGCGGAGCCGGAGCCTCCGCCCGTGGCGTTGTCCGAACCGCACGCGGTGAGCGCGAGCGTGCCGATGGCCAGGACGGCCGCAGAACGGCCGAGGTGGGATGCCTTCACTTGTTGCCCCTCAAATCACAGTCGTGGCCCGTCACGGGGCCGTGGTCCGTCGTGGCGCCGGAGGATCTCCGGGCCGGTGCAAGAGGTGGATCTGCGGTCGACCCGCGAACCTCTCTCCGGAAGACGCTAGGGAGCGCAGGTGGCCAGATTGACCTGGCAAGATGAACGGCGGGTGAACACCGGCCTCCGGAGCCGTGCCGGAGTTGCGGATCTCACACCGCGGCCACCCGTTCCCGGGTCGGCACGGTGGCCCCGCCCGCGCGCCGGCGGCCCCGGGCCGCTCGCCTAGGATGGCCCCATGCAGCCAGGCAACCGTGCGCGAGCCGCGGCCCGCGCGGTGCGCAGCCGCACCCGGGTCGGCCTCACCCGGGTCCGCACGGGCCTGCTCCAGAGCTTCCAGATCACGGTGGCCAGCGTCGGGGCCTACGTGATCGCCGAGCAGCTGCTGGGCCACTCCGGGCCCATCTTCGCGGCCACGGCGGCCCTGGTCTCGCTGGGCTTCGCGAAGGACGGGCTGCGCTACCGGCGCGTCCTGGAGGTCTCCATCGGCTGCACCCTCGGCATCGCCGTGGGGGACACGCTGATCCACGTCCTGGGCACGGGCGTGTGGCAGGCCTGCGTGGTGCTCATGACCTCGATCCTGCTGGCCCGCTTCCTGGACAACGGCACGCTGTTCACCACCCAGATGGGGCTGCAGTCCGTGCTCGTGGTCCTGCTGCCGCCGTCCCAGGACGGGGTCTTCGCCCGCTCCACGGACGCGGTCGTGGGCGGGCTCTGCGCCCTGGCCATGGCCTACTTCGTGCCCACGGACCCGCGGAGCCAGCCGCGCCAGGGGCTGCGGGCGCTCGTCGACGAGTTCTCCGGGGTCCTCCGGGAGGCGAGCCGGGCCGTGGAGGACTACGACGCCACCGCCGCCTGGCACGCTCTCGTGCGCGCCCGCCAGACCCAGCCGCTCGTGGACTCCGTGACGTCCGGGCTGAAGTCCTCCCTCGAGATCGCCACGGCCTCACCGCTGTACCGCGGTCGCCGGGCGGAGATCGAGGGGATCGCGCACTCCATCCGCTATCTGGACCTCGCCGTGCGCAACGCGCGGGTCCTCGCCCGCCGCCTCGCCTCCGTGCTCAACCACGTGACGCTCTCGGACGAGGCCGTGGCCTCCATGGGCACGGCCTTCGACGACCTCGCCGACGCCGTCACCACACTGGGCAACGCGCTCGCCGTGGCCTCCCCCGGCTCCCGGGAGAGCTATCTGCGCCAGGCCCGCAACGAGCTGGCCGACGTGGCCGGGCGCCTGCACCCGGGACGGATGGGGGTGCGCACCATGGAGGGCGAGACCCTGGTGCTGGACCTGCGCCCCATGGTCGTGGACCTCCTGGAGGCCGCCGGGATGACGCACGAGGAGGCGCGCGCCCAGCTCCCCCGGCTCGAGGGCTGGGACCGCGCCTGAGCACGGGTCGCGGGGTCTTCAGGACCTGTGCCGTCCGACCCGGCGGCTAGCCTGGACGCCATGAGCACCCGCACCCGCCGCAACTCCCCCGCCTACCGCTGCACCGAGTGCGGCTGGAGCACCGCCAAGTGGGTGGGCCGGTGCGGGGAGTGCCAGGCGTGGGGCACCGTCGAGGAGATCGGCGAGCACAGGGCCCGCACCACGGCCGCCCGGTCGATCGCCGAGCCCGCCCGCCCCATCGCCCAGGTGGACGCCACCGTGGCGACCTCGGCGCCCACCGGGGTGCCCGAGCTGGACCGCGTCCTCGGCGGCGGGCTCGTCCCCGGCGCGGTCGTGCTGATGGCGGGCGAGCCCGGGGTCGGGAAGTCGACGCTGCTGCTCGACGTCGCCGCCCGCTTCGCGGAGGGCACGGGCTCGGGGACCCGCGACGTCCTCTACGTCACGGGCGAGGAGTCCGCCGCGCAGGTGAAGCTGCGCGCGGACCGGATCGACGCCGTGGCGCCCACCCTGTACCTCACCGCCGAGACGGACCTGGCCACGGCGCTGGGCCACATCGAGACGATCTCCCCACGCCTGCTGGTGGTCGACTCCGTGCAGACGCTGGCCAGCGCCGAGGTCGAGGGCTCCGCGGGCGGGGTGACGCAGGTCCGCGAGGTCGCCGCGTCCCTGATCGCCGCGGCCAAGAAGCGGAACATGACCACGCTGCTCGTGGGGCACGTGACGAAGGACGGCTCCATCGCCGGTCCGCGGCTGCTCGAGCACCTCGTGGACGTGGTGTGCCAGTTCGAGGGCGAGAAGCACTCCCGGATCCGGCTGCTGCGGGCGGTCAAGAACCGCTACGGCCCCACGGACGAGGTCGGCTGCTTCGACCTCACCGAGACCGGGATCACGAGCGTGGAGGACCCCTCGGGCCTGTTCGTCTCCCGCACGGCCATGCCGGTGTCCGGCACGTGCCTCACGGTGACCCTCGAGGGCCGCCGGCCCCTGCTGGCCGAGGTGCAGGCGCTGCTGGACCGCTCCTCCACCGCCCAGCCCCGGCGGGCCACCGCCGGCCTCGACTCCTCGAGGGTCGCCATGCTGCTCGCCGTCCTGCAGCGCCGGGCGGGCGTGAACCTGGCCGGGCTGGACTGCTACGTCTCCACGGTCGGCGGCGTGAAGCTCACCGAGCCGTCGACCGACCTCGCCGTGGCCATGGCGCTGGCCTCGGCCGCGCAGGACCGGCCCCTGCCGCAGCGCCTGGTGTGCTTCGGAGAGGTGGGCCTGGCGGGCGAGGTGCGGCCCGTCCCGGGCATCGGGCGCCGCATCCAGGAGGTCGCCCGGCTGGGCTTCACGCACGCGGTGGTGCCCGCGAGCCCCACGGGGCCGGGCCCGGTCCCGGCGGGGTTCACCGTCCGGGAGGTGACCACCATCAACGACGCCATGGAGCTGCTCTTCCCGGCCTCCGCCGCGGCTCCCGCCCGGAAGCGGCAGACCGCCGCGGCCGTATGATGTGACCGTGGCGAAGACCCCTGAGAACGCACTGCGCAAGACGCTGGCCCGCATCGCGCCCGGCACCGAGCTGCGCACCGGTCTCGAGCGGATCCTGCGCGGGCGCACGGGCGGGCTGATCGTCCTCGGCTTCGACCGCTCCGTCGAGACCATCTGCTCCGGCGGCTTCGACATCGACACCGACTGCTCCGCGCCCAAGCTGCGGGAGCTGGCCAAGATGGACGGCGCCATCATCTGCGACCGGGACGCCACCCGGATCCTCAAGGCCGGGGTCCAGCTCGTGCCGGACCCCTCCATCGGCACCACGGAGTCCGGGACCCGGCACCGGTCCGCGGAGCGCACCGCCAAGGAGACCGGGGTGCCGGTGATCTCCGTGAGCCAGTCCATGAGCGTCATCACGATCTACGTGGGCGAGACCCGGTACGCCATCGAGGGCTCCCAGTCGATCATGGCCCGCGCCAACCAGGCCCTGCAGACGCTCGAGCACTACAGCCACCGGATGGAGCAGGTGCTGGGAAACCTGTCCTCGCTCGAGATCGAGGCGTCCGTGACGGCGCGGGACGTGGCCCTGACCCTCCAGCGGATGGAGATGGTCCGGCGGATCTCCTCCGAGATCGGCTGGTACGTCCTCGAGCTCGGGGTGGACGGGCGGCTCATCGCCCTGCAGCTCGAGGAGCTCACCGCGGGCACCGGCCCCGGGCCGGACGTGGTGCTGCGCGACTACCTGCCCGACGGCACCCCCGCGGAGGGCATCGAGGAGGGGCTGGCGCGCCTCGCCGAGCTCACCCCCACGGAGCTCATCGACCTGCAGCGGATCGCGGTGTCGGTGGGCCTCGTCGAACCCCAGGGCAGCCTCGAGACGGACCTGCACCCGCACGGCTACCGGCTGCTGGAGGGCATCAAGTCGATGCCGCGCGCGGTGGCCAACCGGCTGGTGCGCCAGTTCGACGGCCTGCAGTCCCTGATGGCCGCCAACCTCGAGGACCTCAAGGCGGTCGAGGGCATCGGCGAGCAGCGGGCCCGCACGGTGCGCGAGTCCCTCTCCCGGATGGCCGAGACCAGCCTGCTCGAGCGCTTCATGTGAGCCGCGCGCGGCGCGCTCACTCCAGGACGAACGGCACGGGCTCCGACGTGCGCTCCCCGAGCGAGGTCTCGAGCCGGTAGTAGCCGGGCCGGGCCTCGCCCCCCGCCTCCGTGCAGCCCTCGGCGGTGCGCACCCGGTTCCAGCTCAGCCGCGCGCTCTGCTCCTGCCCGGGCTCGAGCACCACCTCCGCGTCCTCGGAGCCGGCCTGGCAGTGCCTGCTGTCGAAGACGGTGTCCGGCCCCGAGGTCACCTCGTAGACCATCTGGGAGGTGCCCGCGTTGACGCGGCAGGGGTCCTCCCCCGTGTTCTCGAGGCTCAGCACGAGGACCGGCTGCGCGTCCTCGGCGTAGCTCTCCCGGTCCGTGGACGCCCGCACGGCCAGCTCGGGACCGCACTCCTCGACCGGGCCCTCCGTGGCGGGCGCGGACCCCGCCGCGGACGCGCTCTCGTCCGGCCGCGGTGTGAAGTCCGCGAAGGGCTCCTGCGAGGCCGCGGCGGCGGACGCGGTGGCCGTGTCCGGGGCCGGGACGCCCTCCGTCTCCTCGGGGCCCAGCATGCCCGCCACGGCCGAGACCAGCCCCACGGCCACGAGCACGAGCAGCACGCCCGCGGCGAGGGCCGCCACGAGCCGGCGGCGCCGGTACACCTCGGGGCTCTCGCGCCGGGACCCGGGGTGGCGGGGAGCTCGTCCGTCGTCGTCGTGACCGTTCCCCGACCGTCCGTGGGGGGTGCTCCCGGAACCCTTCTGCGCCATGCTCCCAGGCTACAGTGGACTTCGATGAGCTCCCCGCACGCTGCCCCGCCCCCCGTCCCGGCCGCCGGCCTGCCGGATCTGCACCGGGCCGTGACCGACTGGTACGACGACGCCGCCCGGGACCTCCCGTGGCGGGACCCGGCCTGCACCCCGTGGGGGGTCATGGTCAGCGAGTTCATGCTCCAGCAGACTCCGGTGGCGCGCGTGCTGCCCGTGTGGCAGGCGTGGCTGCGGCGCTGGCCGCGGCCCGCCGACCTCGCGGCCGAGAGCGCCGGGGAGGCCGTGCGCGCGTGGGGCCGGCTCGGCTATCCGCGGCGGGCCCTGCGCCTGCACGCGGCCGCCGTCGAGATCACCGAGCAGCACGGGGGCCGGGTGCCGGCGGCGCACGACGCGCTGCTGGCCCTGCCCGGCGTGGGCGCCTACACGGCCGCCGCGATCGCGGTCTTCGCCTTCGGGGACCGGCAGACCGTGGTGGACACGAACATCCGCCGCGTGCACGCCCGGGTCGTCACGGGCCGGGCCCTGCCGGCCCGGTCGCTGACGGCCGCCGAGCTGCGGCTCGCGGAGGAGCTGATGCCGGCCGACGACGCCCTGGCCGTGCGCTGGAACCAGGCGGTCATGGAGCTCGGCGCCCTCGTCTGCACGGCCCGCTCCCCCCGGTGCGAGCAGTGCCCGGTGCGGTCGGCGTGCGCGTGGGTCGCCGCGGGCCGGCCGGAGCCGCTGGAGGCCCCCCGGGGCCAGCGGTGGCACGGCACGGACCGCCAGGTCCGCGGGGCGGTCATGGCGGTGCTGCGGGCCGGGTCCGCGCCGGTGCCGGCCCACCACCTCACGGGTCCCGTCGACGTCGCGACGGGCGCGGGCCTGCCGCCGGAGGCCCTCCGGGCCCTGGACGCGCTGCACGGGCTGGAGGCCCCGGAGGAGCAGCGCCGGCGCGCGCTGGACGGGCTGGTGCGGGACGGGCTGGCCGTCGCCGGGCCCGCCGGGGTCAGTCTTCCGGGCTGAGCTCCAGCAGCATCCGGGTGTTGCCGAGGGTGTTGGGCTTCACGCGGGCCAGGTCGAGGTACTCGGCCACGCCCTCGTCGTGCGAGCGCAGCAGCTCGGCGAAGACGTCGGGGTCCACCTGGTTCTGGTTGGGCATGACCTCGAAGCCGTAGCGGCTGAAGAAGTCCACCTCGAAGGTCAGGCAGAACACCCGGGAGACCCCCACGGCGCGGGCCCGTTCGATCAGCCCGGCCAGCAGGGTGCGGCCCACCCCGCGGCCCCGCCACGCGTCGGAGGTGGCCAGCGTGCGGACCTCGCCCAGGTCCTCCCACATCACGTGCAGCGCGCCGCAGCCCACGAGGCCGGCCTGCTCGTCGCCGACCGCCTCCACCACCAGGAACTCCTGGATGCCCTCGTAGTAGGCGACCGTGTCCTTGTTGATGAGCACCCCGGCGCGCGCCAGCGGGGCCACGAGGTCCTTGATGGCGGGGACGTCGGAGGTGCGGGCTGGTCGCAGGCGCAGGTCGGTCACGCCGCAAGTGTACGCTTGCGAACGCCGGCGCCCCTCGGCGGAGTCGGACGGGCTCAGCCCTCGGAACGGTTCTCGCCGTCACCGCGGGAGACGTCGACGTCCTCCAGACCGCCCATCGGGTCGACCATGCCGTCGCCCGTGAGGTCGGACATCGGGGTGGAGGAGAAGACCAGCTTCTGCTCGTCCCCCTCGCCGTCGGTGTCCACGAAGATCTTCTCCCCGGTGCTGATCTCCCCGAAGAGGATCTTCTCGGAGAGCTGGTCCTCGATCTCCCGCTGCATGGTGCGGCGCAGCGGGCGGGCGCCCATGGACGGGTCGTAGCCCTTGCGGCTGACCCACCGCTTCGCGGAGTCGGAGAGCTCGATCGACATCCCCTGGTCGCGCAGCCGTTCCTGCAGCCGGGCCACGAACAGGTCCACGATCTGCACGATCTCGTTCTCGGTGAGCTGCGGGAAGACGATGATCTCGTCCACGCGGTTGAGGAACTCGGGCCGGAAGTGCTCCTTGAGCTCGTCCTGCACCTTCGCCTGCATGCGCTCGTAGTTGGACGCGGGGTCCACGCCGGTCTGGAAGCCGACGGGGACGGCACGGGAGATGTCCTTGGTGCCCAGGTTCGTGGTCATGATGATCACGGTGTTCTTGAAGTCCACCACGCGGCCCTGCGAGTCGGTCAGGCGACCGTCCTCGAGGATCTGCAGCAACGAGTTGAACAGGTCCTGGTGCGCCTTCTCGACCTCGTCGAAGAGCACCACCGAGAACGGCTTGCGGCGCACCTTCTCGGTGAGCTGGCCGCCCTCCTCGTAGCCCACGTAGCCCGGAGGGGCACCGAAGAGCCGGGAGACGGTGTGCTTCTCCTGGTACTCGGACATGTCCAGGGTGATGAGGGCGTCCTCGTCCCCGAACAGGAACTCCGCCAGCGCCTTCGCGAGCTCGGTCTTGCCCACGCCCGTGGGCCCGGCGAAGATGAACGACCCGCCCGGGCGCTTGGGGTCCTTCAGCCCCGCGCGGGTGCGCCGCATCGACCGGGAGAGCGCCTTGATGGCGTCGTCCTGGCCGATGATGCGCTTGTGCAGCTCGTCCTCCATGTGCAGGAGGCGGCCCGTCTCCTCCTCGGTGAGCTTGTAGACGGGCACCCCCGTGGAGGCGGAGAGGACGTCGGAGATGACCTCGGGGGTCACCTCGGCGAGCTCGTCGCCGCCCTCGCGCCAGGCACGGTCCTTGTCGTCCCGCTCCGCGATGAGCTTCTGCTCGGTGTCGCGCAGCGAGGCGGCCTTCTCGTAGTCCTGGCCGTCGATCGCGGCCTCCTTGAGCCGCTTCACCTCGGTGATGCGGTCGTCGAGCTCCTTGATCTCCGGCGGGGCGGTCATCCGCTTGATCCGCAGGCGCGCGCCGGCCTCGTCGATCAGGTCGATCGCCTTGTCCGGCAGGAAGCGGTCGGAGATGTAGCGGGCGCCGAGGTGCACGGCGGCCTCGAGGGCGTCGTCCGAGATGGACACGCGGTGGTGCGCCTCGTACTTGTCGCGCAGCCCCTTGAGGATCTCCACGGCGTGCGCCTCAGAGGGCTCGTCCACCTGGATCGGCTGGAAGCGGCGCTCGAGGGCCGCGTCCTTCTCGATGTGCTTGCGGTACTCGTCGAGGGTCGTGGCGCCGATGGTCTGCAGCTCGCCCCGGGCCAGCATGGGCTTCAGGATGGAGGCGGCGTCGATCGCGCCCTCGGCCGCGCCGGCGCCCACGAGGGTGTGGATCTCGTCGATGAACAGGATGATGTCCCCGCGGGTGCGGATCTCCTTGAGCACCTTCTTGAGCCGCTCCTCGAAGTCACCGCGGTAGCGGGAGCCCGCCACGAGGGACCCGAGGTCCAGGGTGTAGAGGTGCTTGTCCTTGAGCGTCTCCGGGACGTCCCCGCGCACGATGGCCTGGGCGAGGCCCTCGACCACCGCGGTCTTGCCCACGCCGGGCTCGCCGATCAGCACCGGGTTGTTCTTGGTGCGCCGGGAGAGGATCTGCATGACCCGCTCCATCTCGCGGAACCGCCCGATGACCGGGTCCAGCTTGCCCTCGCGGGCCGCCGCGGTGAGGTTGCGGCCGAACTGGTCCAGCACGGCCGAGCCGGCGGGAGTGCCCTCGGACTGGCCGGCCGAGCGCACGCCGGCGCCCTCCTTCTCGGGGGTGCCACCGCCCTGGTAGCCGGAGATCAGCTCCAGCACGGTGGAGCGCACCTTCTGGGGCTCCGCGCCGAGCTTGGTCAGCACCTGCGCCGCCACGCCCTCGCCCGCGCGGATGATGCCCAGCAGGATGTGCTCGGTGCCGATGTAGTTGTGGCCGAGCTGCAGGGCCTCGCGCAGCGAGAGCTCGAGGACCTTCTTGGCCCGCGGGGTGAAGGGGATGTGCCCGGACGGGGCCTGCTGGCCCGGCCCGATGATGTCCTGGACCTGCTCGCGGGCGCCGGTGAGGGTGATGCCCATCGAGTCGAGCGCCTTCGCGGCCACTCCCTCGCCCTCGTGGATCAGCCCGAGCAGCAGGTGCTCGGTGCCGATGTAGTTGTGGTTGAGCATCCTGGCCTCTTCCTGGGCCAGCACCACGACCCGGCGGGCGCGGTCGGTGAAGCGTTCGAACATGGATACTCCTCAGTCGATGTCTGCACCCGATGCTACGCACCCGCACGGGGTAACGGGCGGCTGTTCGCCACCGGCGAGAAGACCGGTGCACCGGGGCTCGGACGGCGCCGGAAAGGGACCCGACAATTTCCGCCGTTCGCTTCCGCACCGACAAAGGCGCAGGTCATCAAAAGAATGCCGGAGAATTCCCGCCGGGAACCGCCCGCGCCCGACAGGGTCCTCCCCGCCCCGAAAAGCGGAACCGGAAAGGGGCGCCGGAAAGGGAAAAGGAGGGACCGGCGGACCGGTCCCTCCTCCTATTTCCCGGCGGCCTGTTCGGCGGCGCCGGGCCCGTTC
This sequence comes from Kocuria sp. CH-021, assembly GCF_049716185.1. Classification (NCBI taxonomy): domain Bacteria; kingdom Bacillati; phylum Actinomycetota; class Actinomycetes; order Micrococcales; family Micrococcaceae; genus Kocuria; species Kocuria sp. CH-021. The sequence continues at coordinate 84,219 of NZ_JBNAFK010000016.1, forward strand.
TTATTGGTGCGCGTCGTAGTACGCCTTCTGCACGTCCTGGTGAATGCGGCCGCGGTCGGAGACCGGGTGGCCGTTCTCCCGGGCCCACTGCCGGATGGCCGCGGTGTCCGGGTTGGACTTCCCGGTGGGGCGGGCCTGCTTCGCCGTCTGCTTGCTCTGGGCGCGCCGGGCCTTGGTGATGAACGGCCGCACGGCGTCGCGCAGCTTGGCCGCGTTCTCCTCGGAGAGATCGATCTCGTACTGCGCGCCGTCGAGGCCGAAGCGCACGGTCTCCTCGGCGGGTCCGCCGTCGAGGTCGTCCTCGAGAATGATCTTCACGGTCTGTGCCATAGCTGAAACTCTCCTCCGCCTCTCGGCGCTCGTCTTTCCCCGGACGCGCCGGTGAACGGCGTGCCCCGAGGCGGTGCTGATTCCCCCGTGTCGGACCGGTTGATCCGGATCGTGAATTCCGGCGACCACCGGGAGAACGAACTCCCGGCGCCGTCGAGTTTATCCTACGATTCCGGCACGGAATTCAACAGCACGAAAAAGCGGACAAACCGGGCACCAATTCGAATTCATCGGCAAGAGCCGGGAATCAGCTCAGGAGGAGCTCAGCGATCCGTCCCGCGGTCACGGCGCGGGGAAGGGCCGAACGGCAGGTCCTCGCCGTCGCGCCGCTTGAGCTCCTCGTACCAGCGCTCGGCGTCCTCCTGCGAGCGGGACTCGACGGCGCGCTCGGTGCGGTCGCCGCGGAAGATCCAGCGGAGGACGAACCAGAAGATGATGCCGATGCTGATCGAGGGCAGCAGGACAGCGATGTATTCCATGGGTGCGATTCTCCCGGGGAGATCTGGACGGTGGCTGAGGACGGTGCGGGGCCGCGGCACGGCCGCGGCCCCGGGCTCAGTCCTGCTCCGGCTTCATGAGGGGGAACAGGATGGTCTCCCGGATCCCCAGGTCGGTGAAGAGCATGATGAGCCGGTCCAGGCCGAGGCCCAGGCCGCCCATGGGCGGGGCGCCGTGCTCGAGGGCGCGCAGGAAGTCCTCGTCGAGCCGCATGGCCTCGGCGTCGCCGGCCGCGGCCCGGTGGGACTGCTCGGTGAGCCGCTCGCGCTGGACCACGGGGTCGATCAGCTCGGAGAACGCCGTGCCGCGCTCCATCCCGCCGATGATCAGGTCCCAGGCCTCGATCAGCCCGTGCTCGGAGCGGTGCTGGCGGGCGAGGGGCTGCGCCGAGGGCGGGTAGTCGCACACGAAGGTCGGCTGGACCAGGGTGGGCTCCACGATCTCGCCGAACAGCTCGAGCACGTACTTCTCCGCGTCCCACATCGGGCCGACGGCCACCCCGTGCTCCTCGGCGATCCGGTGCAGGGCCGGTACGGGCGTCTGCGGGGTGATCTCCTGGCCCACGGCCTCGGACAGGGCGGGATAGACGGACAGCCAGCGCCACTCCCCGCGCAGGTCGATCGTGCCCCGCTCCGTCTCAATGGTGTCGACGCCCAGGGCGTCGGCGCACGCCAGGATGATCTCCTTGATCCGCTCGGCCATCGTGAACTGGTCGGCGTAGGCCTCGTAGGCCTCCAGGGTGGTGAACTCGGGGCTGTGCGAGGAGTCGACGCCCTCGTTGCGGAAGACCCGTCCGATTTCGAAGACCCGCTCGATCCCGCCGACCACGGCGCGCTTGAGGTAGAGCTCCGTGGCGATGCGCAGGGTCATGTCCTGGTCGAACGCGTTGAGATGGGTCTCGAACGGCCGGGCCGTGGCCCCGCCGTGCACGAGCTGCAGGATGGGCGTCTCGATCTCCACGTAGCCGCGGGCCACCAGGACGTTGCGCACCGTCTGGATGATCCGCGCCCGCTGCACGACCACCTCGCGGGCCTCGGGCCGGACGATCAGGTCGAGGTAGCGCCGGCGCACCCGGGTCTCCTCGCTGAGCTCGTTGTGCAGCGTGGGCAGGGGCCGGATCGCCTTCGAGGCCATGGACCAGGTGTCGGCCATGACGGAGAGCTCGCCGCGGCGGGAGGCGATCACCTCGCCGTGCACGGCCACGAAGTCGCCGAGGTCCACGAGGGACTTCCACTCGGCCAGGGACTCCTCCCCCACCTTCGCGAGGGAGAGCATGACCTGCAGCCGGGTGCCGTCCCCCTCCTGGAGGGTCGCGAAGCACAGCTTGCCGGTGTTGCGCACGAAGACCACGCGCCCGGCCACGCCGACGAACCGGCCGGTCTCCTCGCCGGGCTCGAGGTGGCCGTGGGCCTCCCGCACCTCGGCGAGGGTGTGCGTGCGCTCCACGCCCACGGGGTAGGCCTCCCGGCCCGAGTCGAGCAGCCGGGCGCGCTTGGCGAGCCGGAACTGCATCTGGTCCGAGAGCTCGGCCTGCTCGGCCTCGTCCTGGGCGGTCGGGGAGGTGTTCTGCGCGTTGGTCACAGTTGTCCAGGATAACGGGAGGGGTCAAATCCCGGCCGGGCGGCTCAGAGCACGAGGTTGTCGATCAGCCGGGTGCCGCCCACGTGGGCCGCCACGAGGGCGAGGGCGCCGGGCGCCGGCTCGACCGGCGCCAGGGTGCGGGGGTCGACGACGACGAGGTAGTCGAGCCGGACCAGGTCCTCGGCGTCGATCCGCTGCCGGGCGGCCCCGAGGTCCAGCTCCCCGGCGGCGAGGGCACGGAGCGTGCGCGGGAGCACCAGCGCGGCCCGGCGCTGCGCGGCGTCGAGATAGCGGTTGCGGGAGGACAGGGCGAGCCCGTCGTCGTCGCGCACGATGGGCACGGCCCGCACGGTGACGGGCAGGTCGAAGTCGGCGACCATCCGGCGCACGAGGAGCAGCTGCTGGGCGTCCTTCTCCCCGAAGTACGCCCGGAACGCGGCCGGCACGGGCGGGGCGGTGATGTTGAGGAGCTTGTTGACCACCGTCAGGGCGCCGTCGAAGTGGCCGGGGCGGCTCGCGCCGTCGAGCACGGAGCCGAGCCGGCCGGAGGTGACGCGCACGAGGGGTTCCCCGTCCGGGTACATCTCCGCCTCGGACGGGGCGAACACGAGGTCGGCCCCGAACCGGGAGAGCAGCTCGACGTCGGCCTCGAGGGTGCGCGGGTAGCGCTCGAGGTCCTCGTCCGGGCCGAACTGCAGCGGGTTGACGAAGACCGAGACCGCGACCACGGCGTTCTCCTGCCGGGCGAGGCGCACCAGGTGCCCGTGCCCCTCGTGCAGGGCGCCCATGGTGGGCACGAGCCCCAGCGACGGCTGCTGCGGCACCGCGCCGAGCCGGTCGGCGAGGGCCGTCCGGAACTCGTCGATGCCCCGGCAGACGCGGGGCACGGTGGTGGGCTCGCTCACGGGGTGTCCTCTCCGTCGGTGCCGTCGGTGCCGTCGGGTCCGTGGGTGAGCTCGAGGGCGGCGAGCACGGCGTCGTAGCGCGGGCGGTCCAGCAGCCCGCGGTCCAGGGCGCGGCGGGCGGTGACGCGGGCGAGGTCCAGGTAGGCCAGCAGGACGTCGTCGCCGCCGTGGCCGTGCGCGTACTCGTCGAGGGCGTCCCGGTGGGCGGCCACGGTCCCCGCGTCGCCGCGGGACACGGGACCGGTCAGCGCCGACTCCCCCGCGGCCAGGGCGTTGTCCAGGGTCGCCCGCAGCAGGGGCCCGACCGTGCGGGCGGGGTGCTCCACCCCGATGTCCCGGAGCACCTGCATGGACTGGGCCGCGACGGTCATCAGGTGGTTGGCGCCGTGGGCGAGGGCGGCGTGGTACAGTGCGCGGTCGCCCTCCGCGACCACCACGGGCTCGGCGCCCATCTCGACCACCAGCGCCTGGGCGATGGGCAGCACGGGGGCCGGGGCCGTGATCCCGAACGAACAGTCGCTCAGCCGGGCCAGGTCCAGGCTCATGCCCGTGAACGTCATCGCCGGGTGGATCGCCAGCGGGATCGCCCCGAGCCGGCGGGCCGGCTCCAGCACACCGGTGCCCCAGCGGCCCGCGGTGTGCACCACGAGCTGGCCGGCCTGCCACAGCCCGGCGTCGGCGAGGCCCTGCACGAGCCCCGGCAGCTCGTCGTCGGGCACCGCGAGCAGCACGAGCTCCGCGCGCTCGAGCACGGCCGGGACGTCGAGGACGGGCACCCCGGGCAGGAGGGCCTCGGCCCGGTCCCGGCTGGCCTCGGAGACGGCGTTCACGCCGACCACGGCGTGGCCGGCGGCGCGCAGCGCGGCCCCCAGGACGGCGCCCACCTTCCCGGCGCTGACGACCCCGACGCCGAGGCGTCCGGGGCGCTCGGACGGATGGGTCATGCTCTCTCCTGCCGGGGGGTCTGGGGGTCGCTCGGGCCGTCGGCCAGTCTACGGGCACCGGCCGCGTGCACCGCCTGGGCGGCGGCGAGCGCCCGGGCGTCCCCGGTGTCGAGGTGCGGGACCACCACGGTCACGGGCCCCGGCGTGGAGTGCAGGTGGACGTCGGCGAGGCCCAGGGCCCGCTCGAGCGGTCCCTGGCTCACGGCCACCGACTGCGTCTTCTCGTGGGGCAGCACCGCGGTGTGCCGGCTCAACCGCCCGGAGCGCACGGCGAGGACGTCGCCGGTCGCGGCGAAGCCGGTCCGGCGGTGCACCAGGGGGTCGAGCCACCGGGCCCGGCGCGGGGAGGTGGTGAACCGGCCCTGCGCGCCCGAACCGTGCAGGCCCTCCCGCAGCAGGCCCGGGAGGTCCCCGTCCCGGGCGCCGGGCAGCGCCAGGTGCAGGACCTGGTGCACCTGCGGGAGGGTGCCGACGGGCAGCAGGGTGGAGCGCATGACGTCGCTCTCCCCCGCCGCGGGGCCGTAGCCGGCCACGTTGACCCGCACCCGGTACCAGCCGAAGGGCCGCCAGAGCAGCGGCTGGTCCACGCCCAGCGCCTGGATCCGCCCGGCGGGGACGGTCTGGGAGCGGACGTCGAACAGGCCGTAGCGCACGCGCATGCCCTCGGGGACGCGCAGCAGCCGGAAGGACCAGCCCTGCTCCACGCGGCGGTAGGAGATGGCCCCGAAGCTGAGCAGCCCGGGCAGCCAGGCCGCCAGCATCGCCGGCCCGGTGCGGGAGTCGACCAGGAGGGCGACCGGTGCGGCGGCCAGCAGCACGGCCAGGGCGACGGCGGAGCCCGAGGCGAGCACGGAGCCGATCAGCCGCGGCACCGGCACCCCGAGCACCGGGCGCTCCTGGTCGCCCGTCACCGCCCAGGGCGCGGGCCGCCGCACGGGCGCGCCGGGCACGGGGGGTGCGGGGGCCCGCCCCGGGGCGGCCAGGCCGAGCCGGCCCAGCAGCTCGCCGCGCAGCGCACGGGCCTGGGGGTGGGTGAGGTAGGACAGGGACACCGCCGACTGCCCGGCATCCGCGACCTCGAACTTCAGCTCCGCCAGCCCCAGCAGCCGGGGCAGGAACGGGCGGTGGATGTCGATGGCCTGCACCCGGTCCAGCCGGGCCTGGCGCTCCTGCCGGAAGAGCACCCCGGAGCGGATCCGCACGTGCTCGGGGGTCACCTGGTAGCGGGTGAACCACCAGGAGACCAGCACGGCCGCCGCGAACAGGAGGAGCACGACCAGCACGAGCCCGGCCAGCGCCCACCAGAACACGGCGCCCATCCGGGCGGGGTCGAAGTCCTGGGGCGGCCCGGCGGCCCCGCGGCCGAGGACGGCGTTGAGGAAGTCGTCGAGGAGGATGTTGACGACGGCCCCCGCGATCACGAGCATCGCGAGCCACCCCTTGACCACCGGCGTCAGCGGGTGGACACGGTGCCACTGCGGAGCCGCCGCGGGGGCGGGCGCAGCGCTCACAGGGCCGCCAGGAGGGCCTCGCCGCGCGCGGTGAGCCGCTCGCGCAGCCGGGACGCCTCGGCGTGCTCCACGCCGGGGATCTCGGCGTGGCTGCCCACGGCGGCGGTGTGCAGCTTCACGGTGGCCAGGCCGAAGCTGCGCTGCAGCGGGGAGACCGACACGTCCACGTACTGCATCCGCCCGTAGGGGATGATCGTGACCCGCTGGTAGAGCAGGCCCCGCCGCACGAGCAGGTCCTCGCCGCGCTCGGCGTAGCCGATCGCCCGGACCCGGCGCGGGGCCAGGAGCACGGACAGCAGGCCGGCCGCGAGGGCGGCCCCGGGCGGGAGCAGCAGCAGCCCCAGGGGGGCGCCGCCCCAGACGCCCGTGACCGCCAGCACCGCCGGCCAGCCCAGGGCCACGAGCCAGAACAGGGTGGAGAGGAGGGTGGAGAGGACCACCACGGTGAGGTGCCGGGGCGAGACCCGGGTCCAGGCCAGGCCCTCGGGGTCGATCGCGGGGTTGCGCAGGGGCACCCGGTCACCGGACGTCGCGGCCCCGGGGCCGCCGACGGGCCCGGGGGCGGATCTCTCGCGCATAACCACCTTCTCCCTCGGGGCGCTCCTTCTGCCGTCCCCTACCGTACTCGGCGCTCTCCTCCGCGTCGGGATCGTCGGGCGGCAGTTTGCAGAAGCCCTCCACGATCCAGCCCACCAGCACGAGGACGAGCCCGGCCGCGGCGTGGACCAGGCTGGCCCAGAGCGGTCCCTGGTCGGAGCGCACGGCCACGAGGGCCGCCTGCTCGACGGCGACGGCGGCGTGCCAGCCCGTCAGCATCGCCCCCGCCCAGGCCACGGCCTGCGCGCCGGCCGCGGTGCGGGCCGCGACCAGCGGGTCGAAGCGCTCCGGGTGTTCCCCCTCCTGGTGCCGCTTGACCCGCACGCCGAGCACCAGCAGCGCCGCGGCGACCGCGGCGAGGGCCGCGAGCGAGGCCCAGGGCAGGATCAGCAGCGGCCCGCCCGCTCCGGTGGACAGCCGGTTCGCTGTCCAGCCGACGGCGCCGGCGGCGGCCGCGCACATCAGCAGCGCGGGGACCGTGAGCACGTGCACGGCGGCTCCTCCTCAGTCCTCGTCCCCACCGGGGGCGGGGAGCTCGCCCAGCAGGGGGGTCGTGTCCGGCCCGAGGCCCCCGAGGTCGCCCGCCCGGCGGGCCAGTTCGGCGACGCTGCGCCCCTCGAGCGTCGCGCCGGGGTCCATGAGGGCCCACGGGACGAGCACGAACGCGCGGGTGGCGGCGCGCAGGTGCGGCACGGTGAGGTCCGGCTCGTCCAGGCGGAGGTCGCCGTAGACCACGATGTCGACGTCGAGGGTGCGCGGACCCCACCGCTGGGTCCGGGTGCGGTGGTGGCGCTCCTCCACCTCCTGGCAGGCCCGGAGCAGCCCGAAGGGGCTCAGGTCGGTCTCCACCTCCACGACGGCGTTGAGGTAGTCCCCCTGCCCGGCCGGTCCGCCGACCGGCTTGGAGCGCACGATGGGCGAGGCTCGGGTCAGGGTGATCCGCGGGTGGGCGGCCAGGTCGAGGGCGGCCCGGCGCAGGGTGGCCTCCCGGTCGCCGAGATTGGCGCCGAGGGCGAGGACGGCCAGGGTGCCCATCTCAGCGCTCCCGGTAGATCGTGACGGACACGTCGGAGAACGTCACCTCGATGGGCGCCTTGGGCTTGTGCACGGTGACCTCCACCGCCTCGAGCGGGAAGCGCTCGAGCAGCCGCCGGGCGATGCGGTCGGCCAGGGTCTCGAGCAGGTTCACGCTGGGGCCGATGACGATGTCCCGCACCTCCTCGGCGACCTCGCCGTAGTGGGCGGTCAGGGCGACGTCGTCCGAGGCCCCCGCCGCGGACAGGTCCAGGTACATGACCAGGTCCACGAAGAAGGGCTGCCCGCTGCGCTTCTCCTGGTCGAAGACCCCGTGGTAGCCCACCGCGCCGACCCCCAGGAGGTTGATCCGGTCGCGGCGGTCGGGGGACCGCGTGGAGGACGCCGGCACGTGCTGGCGGCCCGCCCGGTCCCCGGCGCGCACCCGGGCGGCGTCCGGGCCCTCCTGCGGCGCCCGGTTCACCGGTGCGCTCCCGGGGATCCCGCGGCCGGCGCGCCGGCGCCCGCGCCGGAGTCCGCGCCGGTGCCCGCGGCGGGGCGCAGGAGCGCCGGCTCGACGCCGCGCCAGGCGTGCGCGGCGACCACGGCGTCGGCGCTCGCGCGCACGTCGTGGACGCGCACGCACCACGCGCCCGCGTGCGCGGAGAGCGCGCTGATCGCGGCCGTGGCCGCGTCCCGCCCGGCGGCCGGGCGCGGCACCCCGTCCTGCTCGAGCAGGGTGCCGAGGAATCGCTTGCGGGACGCGGCCACGAGCACCTTGTGGCCTCCGGCCGTGAAGCGCGGCAGCGCCCGGAGCAGCTCCCAGTTCTGCGCCCCCCGCTTGTCGAAGCCCAGCCCGGGGTCCAGGACCAGCCGCTCGGGGGCCAGGCCGGCGGCCAGGCAGCGCTCCCGCAGCGCCCCGAGCTCCCCGAGCACCTCCCCGGCGACGTCGTCGTAGACGGCCCGGGAGTCCTGCACGTCGGGCAGCCCCCGGGCGTGCATGAGGACGTAGGGCGCCTGCCGCTCGGCGACCAGGTCGATCATGTCCTGGCCGGCGGCGAGTCCCGAGACGTCGTTGACGATGTGCGCGCCGGCGTCCAGGACGGCCTCGGCGGTCGCGGCGTGGAGCGTGTCGACGCTGAGCACCGCCCCCGCGGCGGCGAGGGCCTCGACCACGGGCAGGATCCGGCGCCGCTCCTCGGCGGGGTCGACCCGCTCGGAGCCGGGCCGCGTGGACTCGCCCCCGACGTCCACGATGTCGGCGCCCTCGGCCATCATGCGCAGCCCGTGCGCGATCGCGGCCTCGTGCCCGGCGTGCTCCCCGCCGTCGCTGAAGGAGTCGGGGGTGACGTTGAGGATGCCCATGACCAGCGTGCGCCCGGTGGGCAGGGCCTCGAAGGAGCCCCAGCCCGGGGGCCGGTGCGCGGGGTCGGTGCGGCGGAGGGTCGGCACGTGCTCAGCGCCCCAGGATGAGGCTCATCGCCTCGGCGCGGGTGGCGGTCTCGCGCAGCTGGCCGCGCACGGCCGAGGTCACGGTCATCGCGCCGGGCTTGCGCACCCCCCGCATGGACATGCACAGGTGCTCGCACTCGATCACCACGATCACACCGGCCGGCTGGAGGTGCTCCACGATGGCCTCCACGATCTGGGTGGTCAGCCGCTCCTGGACCTGGGGCCGGCGCGCGTAGAGGTCCACGAGGCGGGCGAGCTTGCTCAGACCGGTGACCATCCCGTCGTGGCCGGGGATGTAGCCCACGTGGGCGTGGCCGTGGAACGGGACGAGGTGGTGCTCGCAGGTCGAGTAGAAGGCGATGTCCTTCACCAGGACCATCTCGGAGTGGCCGATGTCGAAGGTGGTCCCGAGCACCTCGGCGGGGTCCTGGTGCAGACCCGCGAACATCTCCGCGTACGCCCGTGCCACGCGCCCCGGGGTGCCCTGCAGCCCGTCCCGGTCGGGGTCCTCGCCGATCGCCAGCAGCAGCTCCCGCACGGCCGCGGCCACCCGGGGCTGGTCCACCGCGCCGGCGCCGGCCTCCAGCGCTGGGGCGGGGTCGGGGTACGGCGGCTCGAACGCCTCCGCGCGCGGGTCGTGCGCGGTCGTCTGCTTCGTGCGGGCCTCGTGGGGCAACGCGCCCTCCTTCGGGGTCGACCGGGTCTGCCGGGCGGAACGGGGGTCGGCGGACGCGACCGGCTGTCGCTCCATCCTAGGCCGGTTCAGTCCGTGCCCGGCGCCGGGGGGGTCCGGGTGCTGCTCGAGGAGCCCGCGCCCTCCTCCGGCGGCACCGAGTGCCCGCGCTCGGGGACCTCGAGGGGGTGCTCCGGCTTGGCGGCGGCCGCCTGGTCCTGCGGGGCCAGCGTGGCGGGGTCCTGGGCGTGGATCCGGCGGGCCTCCTCGCGCTCGGCCTGCGTGACCACCGGCGGGTCCTCGGAGAGCGGGCGGGTGTCCTTGGACAGCCACACGGGCCGCAGGTCCCGCTTGCGGATGTCGTGGAAGATGTCGGCGATCTGGGCCTCGTTGAGCGTCTCCTTCTCGAGCAGCTCGAGGGCGAGCCGGTCGAGGACGGGACGGTTGTCCATCAGGATCGCGTGCGCCTCGTCGTGGGCCTGCTCGAGCAGGGCCCGCACCTCCTCGTCCACGATCGCGGCGGTGCGCTCGGAGTACTCCCGGCCGGAGCCGGCGGCGTCCCGGCCGAGGAACGGCTCGGAGCTGTCCCCGCCGAGCTTGATCGAGCCCACGCGGGCGCTCATGCCGTACTGGGTGACCATCTTGCGGGCCGTGTCGGTGGCCTTCTGGATGTCGTTGGAGGCACCGGTGGAGGGGTCCCGGAACACGATCTCCTCCGCCGCGCGCCCGCCCATGGCGTAGGCCATCTGGTCGAGCAGCTCGTTGCGGGTGGTCGAGTACTTGTCGTCCATGGGCATGACCATGGTGTAGCCCAGGGCCCGGCCGCGGGGCAGGATCGTGATCTTCGTGACCGGGTCCGTGTTGCGCAGGGCCGCGGCCACGAGCGCGTGCCCGCCCTCGTGGTAGGCGGTGACCTTGCGCTCGAGCTCCTTCATGATCCGGCTGCGCTTCTGCGGGCCGGCGATCACGCGGTCGATCGCCTCGTCCACGGCGCGGTCGTCGATGAGCTGGGCGTGGGAGCGGGCGGTCAGCAGGGCCGCCTCGTTCATCACGTTGGCGAGCTCCGCGCCCGTGAAGCCGGGGGTGCGCTTGGCCACGGCGGCGAGGTCCACGTTGTCCGCGAGCGGCTTGCCCTGGGAGTGCACCCGGAGGATCTGCAGACGGCCCTTCATGTCCGGTGCGTCCACGCCGATCTGCCGGTCGAAGCGCCCCGGGCGCAGCAGGGCGGGGTCGAGCACGTCCGGCCGGTTGGTCGCGGCGATCAGGATGACGTTGGTCGTGGCGTCGAAGCCGTCCATCTCGACGAGCAGCTGGTTGAGGGTCTGCTCGCGCTCGTCGTTGCCCCCGCCCATGCCGGCGCCGCGCTGGCGGCCCACGGCGTCGATCTCGTCCACGAAGATGATGGCCGGCGCGTTCTCCTTGGCCTGCTGGAACAGGTCGCGCACCCGCGAAGCCCCCACGCCCACGAACATCTCCACGAAGTCGGAGCCGGAGATCGAGAAGAACGGGACACCCGCCTCACCGGCCACCGCCCGCGCGAGCAGGGTCTTGCCGGTGCCGGGCGGGCCGTAGAGCAGCACGCCCTTGGGCACCTTCGCGCCGAGGGCGGTGAAGCGCTCGCGCTCCACCAGGAACTGCTTGATCTCGTCGAGCTCCTGCACGGCCTCGTCGGCGCCGGCGACGTCGGCGAAGGTCACCGTGGGGTTGTCCTTGTCGAACATCTTGGCCTTCGAGCGGCCGAAGCGCATCACCTGGGACCCGCCGCCCTGCATCCGGGAGAACACGAACCAGAAGATGGCCAGGATGATCAGGAACGGGAGCATGAAGCCGAGGAGGTTCGTGAACCAGTTCGACTCGACGGGCTGGTCCGTGAACCCCTCGAGGTCCGCCGCGTTCATCGCGTCGACGACCTCTTCCCCGCGCGGGGTGACGTAGTAGAACTCCACGCTGCGCCCGAGGTCCCGGCCGTCGAGGGAGAGGTCCTCCTCCAGCTGGAGCTCGACCTTCTGCTGGCCGTCGTAGATCTTGGCCTCGGAGACCTGCCCGTCCCGGAGCAGCTGCAGCCCGACGTTGGTGTCCACGCGCCCGGAGGAGCCCGTGGTCAGCGTGCCGACCAGGGGGAACAGGATCAGAGCGGCCAGCAGGACCCAGAACCAGGGTCCCCTGAAGAAGTTGTTGGGTTTTTTCGCCGTGGCCAAGCCGCTGATCCTCCCGTGGATGGTTGTCCGGCCCCCTCGAGCCGGGGCCCGCCCAGGGCCGGGGGTCCAGGGGACGCAGACCTACAATGTACAGCCCGGACTCCGGCTCCCGCCCCGGACGGGCCGGGAGTTCCCTGTCAGCGGACAGCCCGCCCGGGAACCGCCGCGGGACGCCCGCCGGGGCCTCGGCTCACTCGTAGACGTGGGGGGCCAGGGTCGCGATGCAGTCGAGGTTGCGGTACTTCTCCGCGTAGTCGAGCCCGTAGCCCACGACGAACTCGTTGGGGATGTCCCAGCCCACGTACTTGACGTCGATGGAGGTCTTCGCCGCCTCCGGCTTGCGCAGCAGCGCGCAGATCTCCACCGAGGCGGTGCCGCGGGACTCCAGGTTGGCCCGCAGCCAGGACAGGGTCAGCCCGGAGTCGATGATGTCCTCGACGATGAGCACGTCCCGCCCCGTGAGGTCGGTGTCGAGGTCCTTCAGGATGCGGACCACGCCCGAGGACTTGGTCCCGGAGCCGTAGGAGGACACGGCCATCCAGTCCATGGGGTACTGGCCCTGGAGCGCCCGGCACAGGTCCGCCATGACCATCACCGCACCCTTGAGCACGCCCACGAGCAGGACGTCCCGGCCCCGGTAGTCGGCGTCCACGGCCGCCGCGAGCTCGGCGATCCTCGTGTCGATCTCTTCCTTGGTGTACAGGACCTCGGTGAGATCCCCCTGGACGTCCTCAGCCTTCACGGCGCTCCTCGTACGATGCGGATGCGGGTCGGGTGGCGCTCGCGGGGACCGCGGGCCGCGGGCGGACGAGCTCCAGGTGCCCCGGGCCACGGGTGCCCGCCGCCGGGCGGCGGCGCCACACGGACACCTTACCCGCCATCTGCACGGGCCCCGCGGCGCCGTGCCCCGCGGCGAACTCGTCCAGCGCGCCGAGCCGCTCGTAGGCGGGGGTCTGCCCGCCGGCGGCGACCACGGCGGCCGACAGGGCGCGGCGGCGCAGCGCGGGGTGCGCGGCCCGGAGCGCGGCGAGGTCGAGGGCCAGGGAGCCGGGCAGCGCCGGGGCCGCGGCGCGGGCGCGCTCGAGCAGCTCGGCCGCCGTGCCCTCGAGGTAGTCCGCGTCCGGGCCGAGGATCGCCGCCGAGCGGGCCAGCGCGCGGGCCAGGCCGGGGCCGAGCTCGTCCTCCAGCAGCGGGAGCACGCGGTGGCGGACCCGCGAGCGCATCAGGGTGGTGTCCCGGTTCGTGGGGTCGTGCCAGGGCTCGAGCTGCTCGGCGGCGCAGATCTGCAGGGTCTGTTCGCGGGAGAGGTCCAGGAACGGACGGAGGTAGGTGACGCCGTCGAGCTCGCGCACGGGCGGCATCCCGGCCAGCGAGCGGGTACCGGAGCCGCGGGCGAGGCCCAGCAGCACGGACTCCGCCTGGTCGTCCAGGGTGTGGCCGAGCAGGACGGCGTCGGCGCCCGTGCGGGCCACGGCCTCCGCGATGCCCGCGTAGCGGGCGGTGCGGGCGGCCATCTCGGGTCCGCCGGCGTCCCGGCGCACGGTCACGGCAGTGACGACGACGGGCCCCAGCCCGGTCCGCCCGAGCGTGCGGGCGGTGCGCGCCGCGACCGCCGCGGAGTCCTCCTGCAGGCCGTGGTCGACCACCACCGCGCCCACGCGCAGCGTGCCGCGCCGGGCGAAGTGGGCCGCCACGGCGGCCAGCGCGAGCGAGTCCGGCCCGCCGCTGCAGGCGACCAGCACGAGCGGCGGCTCCCCGGAGCCCCGGGGGACGTGCCGCCGGACGGAGTCGAGCACACGGCGCCGCCCCGCGGCGACGTCCGGGGACAGTCGGCCGCGGCGGGCGAACTGGGTCACCGGCGGGCGTCCTCGCGGTCGCTCGCGGCCTGCTGGTTCTGCGACTCCCGCACGGCCAGGCGCACGACCTTGGCCAGGGTCGGGGCGGTCTCGCCGAGCAGGTCCAGGGCCGCCTCGAGCTCGTGCCGCGGGACCACGTGGGCCAGGGCCGCCACGGCGTTGGTCTCGCTGTGGATGCCGGCCTGGATCTGCGTGGTGGACAGCACGGGCTGCGACGCCTCGACCGCGGAGAGGGTCTCCTCGATGTCCGGGGTGCCGATGCGCTGCTCCAGCATCACCAGGCGTTCGTAGACCGCCGGGTTGCCGATCTTGATCCGGCGGCCGCTGTTGAGCTGCGACAGCATCGGGGCGGAGAGGCCGAGGACCTCGGCCAGCCGCCGCTGGGTGATGCCGTAGGCCTGGACGACCGTGCCGAAGCGCTCCGACAGGGGCTGGCCGTACAGCTTGACCTGCTGTTCGATATTCTCTGTGCTCACGTAAAGATTTTGTCACACAATGGTGATCCGGCCTATCGCGTGTCGCGCTGTGACCGGGACCTCACGGGCGGGTCACTCCGGTCACTTTTTCAATGAATGTGCATGTCAACCGGGGGTGCGCCGCCCTTACCACACTTTCGGCGCCCGTGTGGCGGCGCCGGTCCGGGAAGGCGCTCAGGCAGGGCCCAGCACGCGCTCGACCCAGCGCTCGGGGGCGTGGATCTCCGCCTCCGTGGGCAGGTGCTCCGGCGCCTCCCAGATGCGGTTGAACCGCTCCAGCCCCACGGCCGCCACCACGGTCGAGACGAACTGCTGGCCGTCGCTGTACTGGCGCATCTTCGCGTCCATCCCGAGCAGGCGCCGGACGAAGCGGTCGAGGCTGCCCTGCAGCTCGGAGCGCCGCTCGAAGCGTCGCCGGATCGTCTTCACGGAGGGCACCACGGAGGCGTCCACCCCGTCCATCACGAAGTTCGCGTGCCCCTCGAGCAGGCTCATCACCGCGGTGAGGTGGGAGAGCACCTCCCGCTCCCGCCTTCCCATGAGCAGCCCCACCACGCCGAGGGACGCCTTGGGCTCTCCCGCCGAGCCGCGCCCGGGCAGGGACCGGACCGCCTCCGTGAGCCGCGCCCCGAGGGTCTCGGCGTGGCCCATGAGGGAGTCCGCGAGCTCGTTGATCTGCTCGATCATGTGCTCCCGCAGCCAGGGTGCCGCGGCGAACTGGACGCGGTGGGTCTGCTCGTGCAGGCAGACCCACAGCCGGAAGTCCTCCGGCTCGACGTTGAGCTCCCGCTCGACCGTCAGGATGTTGGGCGCCACGAGCATCAGCCGTCCACCGGGGTGCCGCTGCGCGGCCACGGCGGAGACGAGCCCGGCGTACGGGTCGTACTGGCCGAGGACCTTCGCCGAGAGGAACCCCAGCACCGCGGCCATCTCCATGGCGGTGGCCGTGCCGCCGAGCGCGGTGGCGGCCGCGCCGAACTGCTCCGGGCGGCGCCGGCGCAGCGCCTCCACCGCCGGCTCCATCAGCACCTCGAAGGCCTGGGCGTTGGCCTTGGACCAGCCGGCCCGGTCCACGACCAGCACCGTGGAGTCCCGCAGGTCCCGCGCGGCCTCCAGACCGGTGATCCGGTGGACGTGGTCCACGGACGCCTCGGCGTGCCGGCGCAGGGAGGCCACGGCCGTCTGCATGGCCCGGGCGGACATCCGCGGCCCCGGCGGGGTGAGCCGGGCGGCGGCGGAGGCCGCGAGGTCCCACCGGACGATCCCGGGCGCCTCCGTCTCCGGGGTCTCCGTCTCCGGGGTCACCGGGGGTCGTTGTGCTGCGCTCATGGCCTCATGCAACCACACGCGCCTGGGAGCGCCCGCCGCGGCCCGTCACAGTCGGGCCAGGGCCGCCACCGCGCGGTCCACGGCGTCCCGGGCCGCGGCCGGGTCGGTGACCTCGTTGAGCAGCACGGAGAACGTCAGCAGCCGCCCTCCGTCGGTGGTGACGTGGCCGCCGAGGGAGACCACGGAGTTCAGCGTGCCCGTCTTCGCCCGAGCCAGGCCCCGCCCGGGTCGCTCGGCGTCGTCGTCGAACCGGTCGGCGAGGGTCCCGCTGCCCCCGGCCACCGGAAGGGCCCGGGCCCCCGGGACCAGTGCTCCGGTGGGGTCGGTGACCATGGCCCGCACGACCTGCTCCAGCGCGCGGGCGGGGATCCGGTTGCCCAGGGACATCCCGGACGCGTCGGACAGCTCCACGCCGGCCGTGCCGACGCCGTGCGCCTCGAGCGCCTCGGCCGCGGCGGCGCGGCCGCCGGCGATGCTCGCGGGCCGGTCCGCGGCCCGGGCCGCCAGTCGCGAGAGGACCTCGGCGAGGTGGTTGTCGGAGTCCCGCAGCATCAGCCCGGCCTGCTCGGCGAGCGGCGCGGACTCGACGGCGGCCAGCTCGGCCGCCCCCTCGGGCGCCCGGCCGGGCGCGACCTCGGGGACGGGCGCCGGCACTCCGTGCGCGCTGAGCCGGGCCGCGAGCTCGGCGGCGAAGACCTCGGCGACGTCGCGCGCCGCGTCGGCGGGCCGCGCGGCGGAGGGGCCCTCCCCCGCGGGCACGCGGTGGGACCAGAACGCCATGGGCGCGACGGGCCCGATCTGCCCCGCCGCGACGTCGCCCGCGGCCCAGGCCCCGTTGAGGGCCGGGCCGGTGAACAGGCTCGCGTCCCACCGCACGGTGCCGGGCCCGCCGGTCCCGCGCTCGGCGAGGGCCCGGGCCGTGGCCTCCGCCAGGGTCCGGACGCCGGCGCGGCCCAGCACGGCGTCCGGGTCGGAGCGGCCCGGGCTCAGCAGGGTGTCGCCGCCCGCCACCAGCACCACCGTGCCCGGCTCCTGCCCCTGGACCACCGTGGTGCGCAGCCGCTGCCGGGGATCGGCGTGGGTGAGCAGGGACAGCGCCGTGACGAGCTTCTGGTTGGAGGCGGGGACCAGGGGCACGTCCGGGTCCCGCTCGAGCAGCGGCGTCCCCGTGAGCGCGTCGGCCACCAGGACGGAGCGCCGCCCGGCGGGCGCGCCGGCGAGCGCGGGGTCCACGGCCGCGGCCACCTCCGCGGCGCCGGGCACGGGGGCGGCCGGGTCGGGGCGCACGGCCCCGGCC
>NZ_JBNAFK010000017.1:0-85197 GCF_049716185.1 Kocuria sp. CH-021
TCGTCGTCATGCAGGCACTGTGGACCGTTCCCAGGCAGGTGGGCAACGACCGATCAGGTTTTGAGACCAGGTCTAAACCGTGCAGGAATCGTGCACGGTCGTACTTCCTGAGGCTCCGACTGGCGGCAACACGGGCTTTTTAGGCCATATGTATGAACGCTCAAACGTTGAAGCGGAACTCCACCACGTCGCCGTCGCGCATGACGTAGTCCTTGCCCTCGATCCGGACCTTGCCGGCGGCCTTGGCATCGGCCATGGACCCGGCGGCGTCGAGGTCCTCGAAGGAGACGATCTCGGCCTTGATGAAGCCGCGCTCGAAGTCGGTGTGGATGACGCCGGCGGCCTGCGGGGCGGTGGCGCCCACGGGGATGGTCCAGGCCCGCGACTCCTTGGGCCCGGCGGTGAGGTAGGTCTGCAGCCCGAGGGTGTGGAAGCCGGTGCGGGCGAGCTTGTCGAGACCGGCCTCGTCCTGGCCGGACATCTCCAGCATCTCCTTCGCCTCCTCCTCGTCCAGCTCCACGAGCTCGGCCTCGAGCTTCGCGTCGAGGAACACGGCGTCGGCGGGCGCCACGAGCTCGCGCAGCTGCTGCTGCTTCGCCTCGTCGCCGAGCACGCCGTCGTCGGCGTTGAAGACGTAGATGAAGGGCTTGGCGGTGAGCAGGCTGAGGTCGCGCAGCTGGTCGACCTCGAGCTTCTCCTGCTCGGCGGCGCCGAAGATGGTGTCCCCGCGCTCGAGGATCGTCTGCGCCTGCTGCATCGCGGCGAGCTTGGCGGGGTCGGCCTTCTTGATCTTGACCTGCTTCTCGAGGCGCGGGATCGCGTTCTCGAGGGTCTGCAGGTCGGCGAGGATCAGCTCGGTGTTGATGGTCTCCATGTCCGAGGCGGGGTCGACCTCGCCGTCGACGTGGATGACGTCCGGGTCGTCGAACGCGCGCACCACCTGGGCGATCGCGTGGGCCTCGCGGATGTTGGCGAGGAACTGGTTGCCCAGGCCCTCCCCCTCGGAGGCGCCCTTGACGATGCCGGCGATGTCCACGAAGGACACGGTCGCGGGCAGGATCCGGTCCGAGCCGTGGATCTCCGCGAGCCGGTCCAGCCGCGGGTCCGGCAGGTTGACCACGCCGATGTTCGGCTCGATGGTCGCGAACGGGTAGTTCGCCGCCAGGACGGTGTTGCGGGTCAGCGCGTTGAACAGGGTGGACTTGCCGACGTTGGGCAGTCCGACGATTCCGATAGTAAGAGCCACGGGAGACCATCCTACCGGCCGGGCGGACCGCCACGCCCCGCGAGGCCCGGGGCCCGTGACGCAGCTCATGGGCGTGTCGTGGCGGGCAGGGCTTCCGGGACGGCGCGCGGTGGAGCAGAGTCGGAGCATGAGAACCTCCCCGGCCCCCAGGACGGCGCCGCCCGCGCGCGCCACCGGCTCCCCCGCCGTCGACGTCGCCGGCGTCCGGAAGGGCTTCGGACGCGGTGAGCGCCGCGTCCGGGCCGTGGACGGCGTGAGCCTGCGCGTGCAGCGCGGCGAGGTCGTCGCCCTGCTCGGGCCCAACGGCGCCGGGAAGACCACCCTCCTCGACATGGTGCTGGGCTTCACCGACCCCGACGACGGCACCGTGCGCACCCTGGGTGCCGCACCGCGGGAGAGCGTGCGGGCCGGCCGGATCGGCGCGGTGCTGCAGACCGGGGGGCTGCTCGACGACCTGTCCGTGCGGGAGACGGTCGCGATGGTCGCCACCCTGCACCGGGACCACCTCGCCGTGGACGAGGCCCTGGAGCGGGCAGGGGCCGCCGGGTTCGCGCGGCGGAAGGTCTCCAAGTGCTCGGGCGGGGAGCAGCAGCGGCTGCGCTTCGCGCTGGCGCTGCTGCCGGAGCCGGACCTGCTGCTCCTGGACGAGCCGACCGCCGGGATGGACGTCGGTGCCCGCCGGGAGTTCTGGGCCGCGATGCACGCCGAGGCGGAGCGCGGCCGGACGGTGGTGTTCGCGACCCACTACCTCGACGAGGCCGAGGAGTTCGCCGCCCGCACCGTCGTGCTCAAGGGCGGGCGGGTGGTCGCGGACGCCCCCACCGCGCAGGTGCAGGCCCTGGCCGGCCACCGGGTGGTCAGCTTCCGCTGGGACGGGCCCGGGCCCGTCGTCGTCCCGGGAGCGACCCCGCTGGAGCCCGCCGGTGGGCGCACCCGGCTCACGGGCCCCGACACCGATGCCATCGCCCGGCAGCTGCTCGCGACCCCGGGGGCGAGCGAGCTCGAGATCACCCACGCCGGTCTGGAGGAGGCCTTCCTGGGCCTCACCGCCGACTGACCCGCCCACGAGACCCCCTGCCCCGACCCGTCCCCGGAGGACCAGCGCCATGAGCATCGCCTACGCCGCCCACGACCTGCGCCGCAACGTGCGCATGGTCGAGAACACCTTCTTCGTGGTGGTCCTGCCCGCCGTGCTGTACGTGATGTTCACGGCGCTGGGGGACTTCTCGGACCTGCCGGTGGGCCACGGCAACGCCGGTGGGTACAACATGATCTCGATGGCGGTCTACGGGGCGGTCACCGCGACCACCTCGATCGCCGGCTCCGCCGCCGTGGAGCAGGCCCGCGGCTGGGGCCGGCAGATCGGGCTCACCCCGGCCCCGCGGCACGGGTACGTCCTGGCCAAGGTGGCCGTGGCCCTGGCCATGGCCGTGCTGCCCGTCCTCGTGGTCTACGCGGTGGGCGCCCTGACCGGCGCCGAGCTGGGCGGCTGGCGCTGGCCCGTCACGGGCGCGATCGTCGTGGCCGGCTCCTCGGTGTTCGCCCTCTACGGCCTGGCGGCCGGGCTGCTGTTCCGCTCCGAGTCCGCGGTGGGGGCAGCCTCCGGGATGCTCGTGGTGCTCAGCTTCTTCGGCAACCTCTTCGTCCCCCTCACCGGCGTGATGCTCGACATCGCGCGGTTCACCCCGCTCTACGGCCTGGCCGGGCTGGCCCGGTACCCGCTCGTGGAGGGCGACGTCGTGGCCACCAGCGGACCGCCCGTGGAATCGGACCCCCTGTGGGCACTGCTGCTCAACACCGGGGTCTGGACTGCGGTGTTCGCCGCCGTGGTGCTGCTGGCCGTGCGCCGGACCACGGTCCGGCGCTGAGCACTGAGCGCTGAGCGCGCGGCGGGCGGCGCCGCGGACCGGGCGGCGGTCGGCGCCGCTGCCGTGCGGTGTCCGGCCGGCGTGCCACACTGCTGGGCATGACCGTCAGCCTCGTCGTCGTCCTCGTCCTGCTCGCCCTGCTCGTGGGCGCCCTCCTGGGCGCCGCCGCGGCCCGGGCCCGTGCCGCCCGGGACGCGCGGGCCGCGGAGGAGGAGCGGACCGGGCTCCAGGCCGAGCTCGCCGCCGTCCAGGACCGGCTCGTGGAGCTGGCCTCCGAACGGGCCGCGGCGGTCGAGGCGCGCGCCCAGCTCGAGGACCGGCTGCGGGATGCCGACGCCCGCTCGGTGCAGGACAACAACGTGCTGCGGGCCCTGGCCCCGGTGGCCCACCAGCTGCGCTCGGTCGAGGAGCACGTGAGCGCGCTCGAGCGGGACCGGGCCGAGCAGTACGGCGGCATCACCCAGGCCCTGGCCCACACCCGCGAGGTGGGCGACCACCTGCGCACCGCCACCACGTCCCTGTCCTCCGCGCTGCGCTCGGGCTCCGCGCGGGGCACGTGGGGCGAGGTGCAGCTGCGCCGGGTGGTCGAGGCCGCGGGGATGACCGCGCACGTCGACTTCCGCGAGCAGGTCGCCTCCAACGGCACCACCGCGGACGGCGAGCGCAGCGCGATCCGCCCGGACATGGTCGTGCACCTGCCGGGGGGCCGCGACATCGTCCTGGACGCCAAGGCGCCCATGACCGCCTACCTGCGCGCCCAGGACGCCGAGGACGACGCCGGGCGCCGGGCGCAGCTGGCCGGCCACGCGAAGGCCGTGCGCGGGCACGTGGACGCGCTGGCCGCGAAGAAGTACTGGGAGGCGCGGGACGCCTCCCCCGAGCTGGTGCTGTGCTTCCTGCCCGCCGAGTCGGCGCTGTCCGCGGCCCTGGATGCGGACCCGACCCTGCTGGACCACGCCGCGAGCCGCAACGTGGCGCTCGTGTCCCCGGTCTCGCTGCTCGCCTCGCTCAAGGCCGTGGCCTTCACCTGGCGGCAGAACGGGCTCACGGAGAACGCCAAGGAGCTCTTCGACCTCTCCCGCCAGCTCTACGAGCGGCTGGGCACGGTCGGCAAGCACCTCGACGACATGGGCCGGTCGCTGCAGAGGTCGGTCGAGACCTACAACCGGCTCACGGGCTCCGTGGAGACCCGGGTGTTCCCCACGGCCCGGCGGATCAACGACCTCGACCCCACGCTCGCGGAGGACGAGCGGCTCAGCACGCGGCCCCTCGTGGTGGCGCCGCGCCCGCTCACCGCCCCGGAGTTCACCGCGGCGGCGCAGCTGTCGGAGCCGGTGGAGCGCCCGGCCCGCACCGACCCGGGCGACGGGGGGCCGGCGCGGCTCGACGAGCGCGCGGCGGGCTGATCGGGCGGGCCCGCCCCGGCCTCAGCGGGTGGGCCGGGCCCCCCGGCCGCCGAGCCGGTGGGAGGTGTCCCCGGCGGCGGTGAGCCGGGCGCGCAGCTCCTTGGGCAGGGAGAACAGGACGTCCTCCTCGGCGGTGACGACCTCCTCGACCTCGCCGTAGCCGTAGTCGGCGAGCAGGCGCAGCACGTCCTTGACGAGCACCTCGGGCACGGAGGCGCCGGAGGTGACGCCCACGGTGGCGACGCCCTCGAACCAGGACTCGTCCACCTGGTTCGCGAAGTCCACGCGCTCGGCGCGGCGGGCGCCGTACTCGAGGGCGACCTCCTTGAGCCGCACGGAGTTCGAGGAGTTCGCCGAGCCCACGACGATCACGAGGTCCGCGTCCGGGGCGATCTTCTTGATCGCGGTCTGCCGGTTGGAGGTCGCGTAGCAGATGTCGTCGCTGGGCGGGTCCTGCAGGGAGGGGAAGCGCTCGCGCAGCTTCTGCACGGTCTCCAGGGTCTCGTCCACGCTGAGGGTGGTCTGGGACAGCCACACGACCTTGTCGGGGTCGCGGACCACGACCTGGTCGACCTCGTCGGGGCTGTTCACCACCTGGATGTGCTCGGGCGCCTCGCCGGAGGTGCCCTCGACCTCCTCGTGGCCGTCGTGGCCGATCAGCAGGATGTCATAGTCGCTCTTCGCGAAGCGCACGGCCTCGCGGTGCACCTTGGTCACCAGCGGGCATGTGGCGTCGATGGTGTGCAGGTCGCGGGACCGCGCGGACTCCACGACCGCCGGGGAGACGCCGTGGGCGGAGAAGATCAGCAGGGACCCCTCCGGGACCTCGTCGGTCTCCTCGACGAACACGGCGCCCTGCTCCTCGAGGGTGCTGACGACGAACTTGTTGTGCACGATCTCCTTGCGCACGTACACCGGAGCGCCGTAGTGCTCGAGCGCCTTCTCCACGGCGATGACCGCGCGGTCCACGCCGGCGCAGTAGCCGCGGGGGGACGCGAGCAGGACCTTCTTGGGCCCGTCCACGGGGGCGGCGGCGGCCACGTCCCCGGGGGTGCGCCGGGAACGGGGGACGGTGGGCATGGAGAGCGCAACGGTGGTCGGCATGGCCTCCATGCTACGCGGTGGGGCGGCGCCCGCGCCGTGATCCACCCGACACCAGGATCGCCCCGACCAGGCCCACCACGCCCGTGATCCCGGCGGCCCAGGCCGCCGTGACCATCTGCTCGCCGAGGGAGCCGGTGAGCAGGACGGCGACCCGGTCGACGGCGAGCCGGACCACCGGGTCCGAGCCCAGGACGCCGGTCGCCCGCTCCGCCCCGTGCTCCACGAGCAGCCACACCCCGCCCAGACCGGCGAGCGTGCCCAGCCCCATCACGGCGAGCGTGGCGAAGCGGTGCCGGGTCACCAGCAGCGCGAGCACCGCGAGCACCGCGGCGGTCCAGGTGAGCGGGACGGCGAGGTCCGTGAGCCGGGTGCCGGCCTCGATCAGGCGCCCGGTGCGGGAGCCCGGCACGGTCATGGTGCCCTCCCGGTCGGAGAGCCCCACGTCCACGCCCGCGGTGCGCTCCACGGCCGCGTCCACCTCGTGGAGCATCGGGCCGAGGTCGAGCACGAGGTCCCGGGGCGGCTCCGCCACCCCGCCCTCGGAGGGGACGTTCGCCGCGTGCGTGCGGGCCAGGCTCTGCGTCCACGCGCGCTGGTAGGCCGGGTCGGACGTGAGGCCGACGGCGACGTCCGCGGCGCGGCGCGTCAGGTTCTCCAGGGCCCGGTCCAGGAAGGGCACCCCGGTGGCCCGCTCGCCCAGGAACCGGTCGGTCGCCTGTCCCACGGCGGTCCGGGCCAGCTCCTCCTGGAAGTCCCGGTCCTCCGCGAGGGTGCCCACCACCCGGGTGAAGCCGTCGCGGGAGACCACGGTGTCCTCGGCCCAGTGCAGGGGCACGAGCAGCGCCACGAGGGAGGCGGTGGCGAGGCCGAGAACCGTGCCGAGACCGGTGCGCAGGACCGTCGTGGCGCGTCGTCGGGCGCGGGGTCCGGAAGCGGGGGGTGCTGAGGGGCTCACGGGACCACTGTACGCAGGACGGGCGGGGCGCACGGCTGTCCCCGTCGGGTGGTAAGCATGAGGCATGACGTATCTGGAGCCGCAGCAGGACGCGCCCACGGGCAGTGCGCGGGAGCTGCCGTCGCGGGCGGACCGCACCACGCCGGAGAACCCGTGGCCGCTGCGGATGCTCTCGGAGAACCTGCACGCCTACATCGCCCGCTGCGCGCCCACGTGGGTCGAGGGTCAGATCATCGAGCTCAACCGGCGCGCCCGCGTCACCTACGTGACCCTGCGGGACGTCGACGCCGAGATCTCGGTGCCCGTGACCCTGTTCGCCAACGAGACCGCCCACCTGGACCGCCCGCTGGAGAAGGGGATGCGCGTGGTCGCCCAGCTCAAGCCGGACTTCTGGGCCAAGACCGGCCGGCTCTCCATGCTGGGCCGCGGCATCCGGCCGGTGGGCCTCGGGGACCTGCTGGAGCGGCTCGAGCGGCTGCGGCGGGCCCTCGCCGAGGAGGGGCTCTTCGACGCCGCCCGGAAGCAGCCGCTGCCGCTGCTGCCCCGCCGGGTCGGCCTCGTCACGGGGCGCAGCTCGGACGCCGAGAAGGACGTCATCCGCAACGCGTCCCTGCGCTGGCCCGCCGTGGACTTCGAGGTCCGCGAGGTCGCGGTGCAGGGCTCCGGCGCGGTGCGCGCGGTGACGCAGGCGCTGCGCGAGCTCGACGCCATGCCCGAGGTGGACGTCATCGTGATCGCCCGCGGCGGCGGTTCCTTCGAGGACCTGCTGGCCTTCAGCGACGAGTCGCTGATCCGGGCCGTGGCGGCGGCCCGGACCCCGGTGGTCAGCGCCATCGGGCACGAGAACGACCAG
The DNA here is from genome assembly GCF_049716185.1 of Kocuria sp. CH-021. Lineage (NCBI taxonomy): Bacteria > Bacillati > Actinomycetota > Actinomycetes > Micrococcales > Micrococcaceae > Kocuria > Kocuria sp. CH-021. Next base: position 7,433 of record NZ_JBNAFK010000017.1, read on the forward strand.
CCGCTGCTGGACTGGGTGGCCGACCTGCGGGCCTCGACCCCCACGGACGCCGGCAAGCGGATCGTCCCCGACGTCGTCGAGGAGCGCGCCGGGGTGGCCCGGGCGCGGGCGGGCCTGGACCGCGCCGTGCGGGCGTTCCTGGACCGGGAGTCCGCCGGCCTCGCCGCCGTGCGCTCCCGGCCCGCCCTGGCCCAGCCGGAGGACATGATCCTGCTCCGGGAGGAGGACGTGGACCGCTGGCGCACCCGGGCGCTGTCCGCCGTGGACTCCCGCACGCTGCGCGAGCGCGACGCCGTGCGGCACCTGCGAGCCCGGGTGCGGGCGCTGTCCCCCCAGGAGACCCTGCAGCGCGGCTACTCCGTGGTCGTGGACGCCTCCGGCGCCGTGGTCACCGACGCCGCGGCCGTGCGCGCCGGCGACCCGCTGGGGGTGCGCCTGGCCGCGGGCGAGCTCGGCGTGCGCGCCGAGTCCGTCTCCGCCCGGCGCCCCGGCGAGCGCCCGTCCGCCTGATCCCCCGCAGCACCGACATCCCGACCGCCCCGAACATCTCCAGCGTCCCGAACGAGAGGTCCCACCCATGGCGAGCACCGACCACCCCGCAGCACCCGACCTGTCCGACATCCCCGGCCTGGGCTACGAGCAGGCCCGCGAGGAGCTCGTGCAGGTCGTCTCCCGGCTCGAGACCGGGGGCACGTCCCTCGAGGAGTCCCTCGCCCTGTGGGAGCGCGGCGAGGCGCTGGCCACCCGGTGCGAGCAGTGGCTCGACGGCGCCCGCGAGCGGCTCGACGCGGCCCGTGCCCGGCGCGCGGACACCGACGGCGACGGCGAGGAGGAGGGCGCCGGGCGCGGCTGAGCCCGCCTCCCCCGGCAGCGGCCGGAGCCGGGCAGAGGCCGGAGCCCGGCAGGGATCAGGACCTGGCCGGAGTCAGGGCCTGGCCGGGGTGCCGGCCTCGGCAGGGGTCAGCGCGGCGGGAGCCGGCTCGACGGGAGTCAGCTCGGCAGGAGCCAGCTCGGCGGGGGTCAGAGCTCGGCGAGGCGCCGGCGCGCCTCCTCGACGTCGTAGCCGGGCTCCGGCCAGTCGAGCCGCAGGCCCCTGAGCGCGGAGATCAGCAGGTCCTGGACCACGGCCCGGGCGTACCACTTCCGGTCGGTGGGCACCACGTACCAGGGTGCGTGGTCGGCGTCGGTCGCGTCGATGGCCCGCTCGTAGGCGGCCAGGTAGGTGTCCCACCGGCTGCGGGCCTCGAGGTCCGAGGGGTCGAACTTCCACTGCTTCGTAGGATCGTCCATGCGGGCGAGGAGGTTCTCGCGCTGCTCGTCCAGGCCCAGGTGCAGGAACACCTTGACGACGATCACCCCGTCGTCGGCGAGCTCCTGCTCGAAGTGGCGGATCTCGGTGTAGCGCCGCTCGAGCTGCCGGTCGTCGAGCACGTCGTGCACCACGGGCACGAGCACGTCCTCGTAGTGGGAGCGGTCGAACGCGCCGATCACCCCGGGGCGGGGCAGCTGGCGCCGGACCCGCTGGAGGAAGTGCTGGGCGGCCTCCTCCTCGGTGGGCCGGCCGAAGCCGTGGGTGTGCACGCCGTGCGGGCTCAGCCCGCCCAGGACGTGCTGAATGACGCCGCCCTTCCCGGAGGTGTCCATTCCCTGGAGCACCAGCAGCACCCGGTGCCGGGCGCCCACCGTGGCGTTGGCGTAGATCTGGCGCTGCAGCTCGGACAGCTCCGCGTCCCGGGCGGCCCGCAGCGTGGTGCCGGCCTTCTTGTCCCCCGCGAACCCCGGGGTGGAGCGGGTGTCCACGGCGTCCAGGGACAGTCCTGGCCGGGCGCGCAGCAGGGGCCGCACGTCCTGGACGAACCCGGTGCCGGGGCTCCGGTCGGCTGCGCGCATGCTGGACCTCCTGGGGTCGCGGGGCGGGCCGCGGTGCGCGGCGCCGCCGGTCACTGGCGGTAGTTGCTCAGGAACTCCTCGATCCGGTCCAGCGCCGTGGCCAGCATCTCCACGGACGGGAGGGTGACGAGCCGGAAGTGGTCCGGCCGCGGCCAGTTGAACGCCCGGCCGTGGCTGACGAGGATCTTCTGCTCCTTGAGCAGGTCGAGGGCGAACTTCTCGTCGTCGACGATGTTGAACTTCTCCACGTCGAGCTTGGGGAACAGGTACAGGGCGCCGTCGGCCTGCCGGCAGGACACGCCGTCGATCTCGTTGAGCCTCCGGTGGGCGAGGTCGCGCTGGGCCTTGAGCCGTCCCCCGGGCAGGATCAGGTCGTTGATCGACTGGTAGCCGCCCAGCGCCGTCTGGATGGCGTGCTGGGCCGGGACGTTGGCGCACATCCGCATGTTGGCCAGCAGCTTGATGCCCTCGATGAAGCTCTCGGCCTTCCAGTTGGGGCCGGTGATCGCCAGCCACCCGGCACGGTACCCGGCCACCCGGTAGGCCTTGGAGAGCCCGGAGAAGGTCAGGCACAGCACGTCCTCGCCGGTGAGGGTCGCGGTGTTGACCATCTCGGCGTCGTCGTAGGTGATCTTCTCGTAGATCTCGTCGGAGAACAGGATCAGCTCGTGCTCGGCGGCGAGGTCCACGATGGACTGCAGCACCTCGCGGGAGTACACCGCGCCGGTGGGGTTGTTCGGGTTGATGATCACGATGCCCTTGGTGCTGGGCGTGATCTTCGCCGCGAGGTCCTCGAGGTCGGGGTTCCAGTCGTTGTCCTCGTCGCACCGGTAGTGCACGGGGGTGCCGCCGGACAGGGCCACCGACGCCGTCCACAGCGGGTAGTCCGGGGACGGGATGAGGATCTCGTCGCCGGGGTTGCACAGCGCCTGCAGCGTCATGGTGATCAGCTCGGAGACGCCGTTGCCCAGGTAGACGTCGTCGGTGTCGAGGTTCATGATCCCGCGCGTCTGGTAGTACTGCACCACGGCGGTGCGCGCCGAGTAGATGCCGCGGGAGTCCGAGTAGCCCTGGGCGTTGGGCAGGTTCTTGATCATGTCCACGAGGATCGCGTCGGGTGCCTCGAAGCCGAACGGCGCGGGGTTGCCGATGTTGAGCTTGAGGATCCGGTGGCCCTCCGCCTCCATGTGCTCCGCCTGCTCCAGCACGGGGCCGCGGATGTCGTAGAGGACGTTCTTGAGCTTGTCGGACTGCTTCACCACTGACATGCGGTACACCTTACCCCCGGGCCGGGCGCCGCCCGGGGCGCCGCTCAGGTGTCGTCGCCGCCCTCGAGCCAGTACCGCGCGGCGTCCTCCGGGGTGTACGGGTCGCGGGCGGAGGTCATCCGGGTCATCAGCACCAGGTCGTCCGTGCCGATCTGCGCGGAGACGGCGTCGACGACGTCCGCGGCCGCGTCCGGCAGGTCCTCGGCGGCCACGGGGACCACGCGCTGCGGGACGAAGTTGTTGAGCGGGTCGGCCAGGACCACGAGGGCGTTGTCCTCGATCGCGGGTGAGGCCGTGAACAGGGCCGCCGCCTGCACGCGGTCCTGGAGCAGCGCGTCCACGAGGTCCTCCTGGGCGCCGAACGGCACGAACCTGCCGGGCACGCACTCGTAGGCCTCCGCCAGCCCCTGCGGCCCGTAGGAGCGGCCCGCGAAGTCGACGTCCGTGCCGAGGGCCAGCTCGTCGCACACCGGCCCCAGGTCCTCCAGGTCGGTGAGCCCGTGCTCGACGGCGGTCGGACGGGTCACGACGACCGCCACCGTGTTCTCCGCCGGGGCCGGCTCGAGGGTCCGCAGCCCCTCGGGCAGCACGTCCCGCACGCCGGCCAGCACGTCGTCGTCGTCCGCGCGCTCCTCCCCCAGGCCCAGCAGCTCGGAGAGGTCCTCGGCGAGCCCGCCGTCCTCGGCGGCCGGGGACGGCGTGGGGGTGGGCGTCGAGCCGTCGGTGGGCGCCGCCGTGGCGGGGCCCACCGGGGCCCGGCCGCGCAGGTGCAGGTACAGGTTGCCGGAGTAGTCCGCGGCGACCTCCACGTCCCCCCGCTCGAGGGCCCCGAGGTAGTCGGCGCGCTCGGTCCCGGCGTCGACCACGCTCGCGTCGAAGCCCGCCTCCCGGAGCCGCCCGGCGTAGACGTGGGCGAGCACGGCCGTCTGCCCGGTGGGCCCCGCGGCGATCCGGACGGGCTCCGCGGCGGGGGACGTCACGGCGACCGGGGGCGGCTGGGGGTCCTCCCCCGCCCCGCCGCACCCGGTGAGCGCGGCGACGGCGAGCAGTCCCGCGGTCGCACGACCGCGGCTCACCGGCCCTCCGCCGCGTCCGCGGGGCCCGCGGCGACGAGCCCGGCCAGTTCGAGGCCCACGGGGACGAGGCCGACCAGGGGCAGCTGCGGCAGCTCCGACAGGGGGAACCAGCGGGCCTCGTCGGAGGACCCGTCCAGCTCCGAGGTGAGGGTCCCGCCGGTGATGTGGGCCCGGTAGATCACGCGCAGGGCGTGGAAGGGCCGGCCGCGGCCGTCCAGCCGCTCGTCGGGACCCATGTGCCGGCTGTGCACGCCCAGGAGCTCGTCGAGCTCCACGGTGAACCCGGTCTCCTCGTGGACCTCCCGGACCGCGGTCTGCGCCGGCTGCTCCCCGATCTCCATGCCGCCGCCGGGCAGGCTCCACGCCCCCGGCAGCGTGGGGTGGCGGGGATTCCAGTGGCTGAGCAGCACCGCCCCGTCCTGGACGATGACGGCGTAGGCACCCACGCGGGTGTCCATGGGGAAACTCATGCCCCCATTCTAGGAACGTCCGGCGCGGGCGGGGGACGGCGCGCGGCGGGCCCCGGGCGGCCCGGCGCCCCGGGCCGGGCGCGCCCGCCGGCGGCGCCGCGGTCGCCCCCGGGGATAATGGCCGGGTGAGCATCGTCGACAACGCCGTCTACCGGGGTGGGCAGCGCATCGCGTCCCCGGCCACGCTCGAGGAGACCTACCGCCTGCTCGCGCGGCTGCGGGCCGAGGACCCCCGCTGCGCCGAGCCCGGGGAGCACTGTCTCCTCGTCTGGATCGGCCTGTACCGGCCCTCCGGGAGCGAGCTCGACTCCCTGGCCGAGCACTTCGGGCTGCACGAGCTCGCCGTGGAGGACATCCGGCAGGCCGAGCAGCGGCCCAAGCTCGACCGCTACGGGGACATGCTGTTCACGGTGCTGCGCCCGGCCGTCTACCAGGACGCCACCGAGACGGTCGACTTCGGGGAGATCCACATCGTCACGGGCCCCGGCTTCGTGCTCACTGTCCGGCAGTCCGAGCACGGGCGGGTCGGGCGGGTCCGGTCCCGGGTGGAGGCGCAGCCGGCGCTGCTGGGCACCGGCGCGGAGGCCGTGCTTTACGCCGTGCTCGACCAGACCGTGGACGACTACTTCCCCGTGGTCGAGGGGCTCGAGAACGACATCGACGAGATCTCGGACGCCCTGTTCTCCGGCTCCGGGGACGGTCTCGTCTCGCGGCGCATCTACCAGCTCACCCGGGAGGTGAGCGCGTTCCACCGGGCGGTCGCCCCGCTGGAGATGGAGCTGCGGCAGTTCCTCGAGGAGCTCGCCGAGGCCGGCGCGGCCCAGGAGCTGCAGCACGGCCTCCGCGACGTCCTGGACCACCTCATCCTCGTCACCAACAAGGTCGAGGCCTTCCAGGCGTCGCTGACCAACGCCCTCATGCTGGACTCCACCCAGCTCGCCGCCCGGCAGAACGAGGCCGCCATCGAGCAGAACGAGCAGATGAAGCGGATCTCGTCCTGGGCGGCGATCCTCTTCGCGCCCTCGATCATCGGCTCCGTGTACGGGATGAACTTCCGCTTCATGCCGGAGCTGTCCTGGGTGTGGGGCTATCCGATGGCCCTGGTCCTGATGCTGCTGACCGGCGTGGTGCTCTACACCGTGTTCCGTCTCAAGCGGTGGCTGTGACCGCCGCGGTCAGGACCGGCCGCGCTCGCGGCGGGCGGAGTCGGACAGGCCCCGGCGGTTGCGCAGCACCCGCTTGAGCACCCACCAGCCGGCGAGGACCGCCACGGTGACGATCACCACCCGGGAGAAGATGCCGGCGTACTGCTCGGCGATGTGCCAGTTCTCGCCGAGGTAGTACCCGGCGAGCACGAAGATGGTGTTCCAGATCAGCGAGCCCGCCGTGGTGAGCAGGACGAACGCGAGGAAGGACATCCGCTCGATGCCGGCGGGGACCGAGATCAGCGAGCGGAAGACCGGGATCATGCGCCCGAAGAAGACCGCGGCCTTCCCGTGCCGCTCGAACCACGCCTCGGTGCGGTCGAGGTCGTGCAGGTCGACGAGCGGCATCCGGTCCACGACGGCCCGCAGCCGGCGGCGGCCGAGCGCGGCGCCGATCCAGTAGAGGGCCACGGCGCCGACCACCGCGCCGAGCGTGGTCCAGAAGATCGCCCCGGCCACCGTGAAGCTGCCCTGGCTCGCGGTGAACCCCGCCAGCGGGAGGATCACCTCGGACGGCAGCGGGGGGAAGAGGTTCTCGAGCGCGACCAGCAGCCCGGCGCCCGGGGCCCCGACGGCCTCCATGACGTCGACGGCCCAGTCGGAGATCCCGCCCAGCGTCTCGGCGCCGGAGTCCTGGGCTGCGAGGACGTCCGTGCCGGGAGCGGCGGCGGGGGCGGTGGGGGCGGGGCTGGGTGCGGTCATGGGTCCTCGGTGCTGGGCGGGGAGCGGTGGCGGCCCGGTGGGTGCGAGCACCATTGTGCCCGACCCGGCCCGGGGCGGCTGGACGGGCGCCGGGCCGCCGATGTGGTTCGCTACGCTTCCCCCATGCCCCTCCCCGTCCTCCTCCCCCTGTCCTCCTCCGTCCCCGGCCTCGACCCGATGTGGGAGTTCTGGCTCGACAAGCCGCTGCGGATCCTGCTGGTGCTGCTGGGCGCCTCGATCCTGGCCGCCGTGGTGCGGCTGCTGATCCGCCGGGTCACCGGGGGGATCGCGAAGGGCAGCCGGTCGCGGATCGTGCGCCGGATGGAGCGGGGCCGGCCCCGCTGGGTCGAGGACGCGGGCCTGGCCGGCGCCCGGCAGGCCCAGCGCGCCCACACCATCGGGTCGGTGCTCTCGTCCGTGGCGACGGTGGTGATCTGGGCGGTCGCGCTGGTGATGATCATCTCGGAGCTGGACTACGACATCGGCCCCGTCCTGGCGTCCGCCGGCATCGCCGGCGTGGCCCTGAGCTTCGGGGCGCAGTCGCTCGTGAAGGACTACCTGTCGGGGATCTTCATGGTCGCGGAGGACCAGCTCGGCATCGGGGACGTCGTCGACCTCGGGGAGGCGAGCGGGACCGTCGAGTCCGTCGGGCTGCGCGTGACCCAGGTCCGGGACGTCAACGGCACCCTGTGGCACGTGCGCAACGGGGAGATCCTGCGCGTGGGCAACCAGTCCCAGGGCTGGGCCCGCTGCGTGCTGGACCTGCCGGTGCCCTACGACACGAACATCGAGCTGGTGACGGAGCTGATCCTGCACGAGGCGGGCCTGCTGCGGGACGACCCGAAGGTGGGCGAGTACATCACCGAGGACCCGGAGGTGTGGGGCGTCGAGGCCGTGACCGGCGAGTCCGTCACCGTGCGCGTGGCCGTGCGCACCGTGCCCCTCAAGCAGTGGGACGTGGCGCGGGCGCTGCGGCTGCGGATCAAGAAGATGCTCGACCGCGAGGGCCTGCACGTGCCCCTGCTGAACCAGACCGTGATCCGGCAGGCCGATGCCGGCGCCGCCCCCGGCCCGCCGGAGACGGGCCAGGTCCGGGCCGTCCGGCGCGATGTGCCAGGATCGGACGCATGAGCATCGTCAAGATCAACGCCATCACCGTTCCCGCCGACTCCGGCGACGAGCTGGGCCGGCGCTTCGCCGCCCACAGCGGGTCCATGGCCGGGGTCGCCGGCTTCGAGGGCTTCGAGCTGCTGCAGCCCACGGACGGGCGCACGCAGTGGCTCGTGCTCACCCGGTGGGCCGACGAGCAGTCCTACGACGCCTGGCGGTCCTCGCAGGACTTCGCCCGCTCCCACGGCGGCGGCGCCGCGGAGGGCGAGCGACCGCGTCCCGTGGGCACCTCCTCGGAGCTGTGGTCCTACACGGTGGCCGTCGAGCAGCCGTAGGCCGCCCGCGCTCAGCGCCGGCCGCGGCCGCCGGTCCGGCGGCCGCCCTGGGGCCCGCCGCGACCCCCGCGGGCGCCTCCCCGGGGCCCGCCCGCCCGTCGCGCCCCCTGCGGGGGCTGCCCCCCACGGCGCGACGACGACGCCCGCGGCTGCTTCCCGCCGGACGCGGGCCCGTCCTCGGCGGACCGGGACGCGGCCGCGGCCCCGCCGCGGGAGCTGTTGAGCCCCCGCCCGCGGACCACGCCCACGAAGTCCTGCACGAGCTCCTCCTGCTCCGCCGGCAGGTCCTGCGGCCACACCAGCGCCACGGGGACCTCGGCGGCATCGGGCACCACCCGGTGGACGAGGTCCTTGCGGTGGTGCAGCCGCGCGAGGGACATGGGCACGACCACCAGGCCGAGCCCCGCGGCGACGAGCTCGACGGCCTCCCGGGCGTGGCGCACCGGGGGCGGCGCGTCGGCGGCCACCGCCTCCGGGGAGCGCAGCCGGTGCCGCTCCGGCAGGGTCGCGGAGTCCTGCAGCAGCACCTCGTGCACGAGCTCCGCGACCGGCACCTCGTCGAGCAGGGTCAGCTCGTGGTCCCGGGGCAGCACCACGACCTGCTGCTCCGCGTACAGCTCCACCGCCCGGTACCGCTCCCGCAGCGCGGTGAGGTCGTCGACCCCGGCCCGCGGGTGCGCGGGCAGCCGCACGAAGCACGCGTGGGCGCGCCCCGCCGCCAGCTCCTCCTGCCACCCGTCCGCCTCCAGCGGGCGCTCGGCGAGCAGACGGCCCGGATTGCGGTCCCGCCACCGGAAGAACCACTTGCCGGGCATCACGCCGGGGACGAAGGCGACCACCAGGTCGGCCGTCCCCTCGGCCGGCGGGGCGGCCGGCTCGGCGGCGGGGTCCTGGGGTCCGGGCGTGTCGTCCATGGCGGCCAATCTACCCACTGCCCGGCCCGCTCCCGGCCACCGGCGGACGCCGTCCGGGACGCGCCGGCCGCCCGGGATGCGAAACCGGCGCGGGATGTATAGGATGGAACGGTTGCTCCGGGGCTATAGCTCAGTTGGTAGAGCGTTTCGTTCGCAATGAAAAGGTCAGGGGTTCGATTCCCCTTAGCTCCACGGATCGAGGAAGCGGGACATCCCACCGGGATGTCCCGCTTCGTCGTTGCCGGGCCTCCTCCCCCGTGTCCCCGGGGGCCTCCTCAGCCGAGGTCCTCGCGCAGCTGGGACAGGAGCACCCCCACCACGTCCGCACCGCCGGCCGTCCCGGCACGCAGCCGGACGACCTCCGCGCCGTGCAGCGCCCCCACGGCGTAGCGGTCCTCCCCCGTGCGCCGGAGGGCGCCCGCCGTGTCCGCGAGCCACCGCTCCAGCACCGCGGCGTCCATGATCCGGCCCAGCTCGTCCTGGTAGTCCTCGGCGTCCCGGGCCGCGCGCCGCAGCTGCTTGCCGGGCCGCATCCCGGTCCGGCCCAGGACGGCGTCGACGTAGCGCACGCGCTTGACCGCCTTGCGGACGTCGTGCAGGTGCTCCAGCCGCTGCTGCCCCTCGGCCTGCTCCGTCCCGCCGGTCTGCTGCGTCCCGCCGGCCTGCTCGGCCTCGGCGACGCGCTCGGCGACGCGCACCACCTTCCTCAGCGCCCGGTGCACCAGCACGTCGGAGACCTCGCGGGCCAAGAGCCGGGTGCCCTCCTCGGTCACGGGCGGAGCCGCCGCGACGTCCTGGACATCCGCGAGGAGCCGCAGGTGCTCCCGGCCCGTCACGTGCCGCCGCACCTTCGCGGCGGCCGTCCGTGCCTGTTCCTCCGCCCGCCGCCGCAGGGCCTCCGCCTCGGCCGGCCCCACCCGGCCGTCGAGCTCGGCCACGCGCCCGGCCAGCAGCTCCGCGGTGACCTCCGCGTCCCGCGCCTCGGACAGGGCACGGGCGAGCCGGCGCAGCCCGGCGTCGAGCTCCTCCGCCGCGTCCCCCTCGAGCAGCGGCGCGGCGGCCTTGAGGACGCTGCGCAGGGAGCGCGACGTCACGCGCATCTGGTGCACCGCGTCCGGCACGTCGAGGCGGACCTGCAGGTCCCAGAGCACGAGCTGCTCCGCGAGCTCCCCGAGCACGGCCCGGAGCACGTCCGGCCCGGGCTCCTTGCCCGCCTTCTGGCCCTTCTTGCCCTGGCCCTTCTTGCCCTTCTTGTCCTGGTTCTTGCCCTTCGTGTCCTTCTTCCGCTTCCCCTTCGTCCCCGTGCTCTCCGCCTGCTGCTCCTGCTCGGGCGCCACCGGGCTGCCGCCGTCCTCCTCGCCGAGGGCGCGCGCGATCTTCGCCCGGGAGGTGGACGGCGTCCCGCCGGCCGCGCGGACCACGGCCTCGACCGCGGCGAAGATCTGCTCCTGGCGCTCCTCGGGGACCGTGCCGTCGAGGAGCTCGACCTCCCACTCCGACCAGGACCGCTCCGTGCCGGTGCGCTCGTCGACGGCCTCGACGACGTCCGCGGCGAGCTCGGCGACCTCCGCCCCCGTGCTGTCGCTGATCGTGCGCACCTGCCGGACCGTGCGGAGCGTCGCGACCGGGCGCAGCTCCTGACCGCCGGTCAGCCCCGCGAGCAGGTTCCGCACGGACGCCGGCATCCGGTCCGGCGTGCGCAGCAGCGGCACCTGGAACTCGTGGCGCCCGCCCGGGCCGGAGAACTTCACGTGCCATCCGTCGTCGGCCCCGCCCCGGCGCCGGCGCAGCGCGACCAGCCGCCGGCCGAGGGCCATGTCCTGGGTGTCGTGGTAGACGGCCTCCATGCGGTGCTCCACGGGGTCCGCCGAGACCGTCCACCCCTCCAGTCCGCTCCAGTCCACACGGGCCTCGGCGCCCTCCGGGAACTCGTACTTGCGCTCGACCTCGCGGTGGGCGACGGCGGTCATGGGTGTCCTCCTCGTCGGGGCCACCGGCCGCCGGGCCCGGCGGCCGGCCGTTGCGGCGATGATACCGGGACGGCGCGCCACCCCCGGAAGCGCGAACCGCCGCACGGTCCCGGAGGGAGCGTGCGGCGGTTCGGGCGGCCCGGCGCACCGGGCTGCGCGGCGCGTGCGGTCAGGCGCGGCGGCGCTTGAGGACGTCGTCGAGGTCGAGGGCGGCGCGTCCCTGCTCCTCGCCCGCGCGCACGGCGTCCTTCAGGCTCGTGGAGCGGGAGGTGGGCTGCTCCGGGACCGGCAGGGGCTCCGGTTCCGGCCGCTGGACCACGGGGGCCTCGGCGTACGTCGGCCGCGGCACGGGGACGGGCTCCCAGGTCCGGCCCGGGGCCGCCGGGGCGGACTCGCGGGCCACCCGCAGGGCCTCGGCGCGCAGCTCCTCGACCGTGAAGGCCGGCGGGGCGGGCGTGCGGGGCTGCTCCTCGGCGGCGGGCAGGTCGAGGTCCTCGGCGGCCCGGCGCGACTGCTCGCGGACCTCCTCCGCCACGGCGTGCTCGTTGTCGAACAGGGCGACGTCCTCGCGCGGCGCGTGCGGCTCCTCCTGCTCCTCCGGGGTCCGGACCGCCGGGCGCGCGGCGCGGCGGGCGGCCCGGTCCTGGACGGCCAGGTAGCGCAGGGCCAGGACGGAGCCGACGGCGAGCAGCAGCAGGAACACCGGCCACGGCCAGCTGACCGCGGCGGAGAACGGTGCGACGACGGCGGTGAGGAGCCCGCCCAGGAGGGCGGCGCATCCGGCGAGCAGGATCCCGGCGCGGTCCCGCCGGATGCGCAGGGCACCGGTGCCGGAGCGGCCGGGGCCGCCGTCGGCGGGACGGGGGTCGGTGTCGGTGGTCGCCATGATGTTCCTTCGTCGGCGGGACGCGGGTGCGGGCTGCGCGATGGGCGCGGGGAGGTGGTCCGGGGCGGGATCGGCGCCGGGCTGCGCCTCCTCGGCGTCCTCCCGGCGGCGCTGCAGCCGGGGCACGACCCAGAACAGCGAGAGCGCGCAGACGACGGCCAGCACGGCCGAGCTGCTCACCCAGATCATGGTCGCGGTCCTGCCTTCGTGGTCGCTGGATCGAGCGGACGTGAGCCGCCGGCGCGCTGCGCCGGCGTGTCCGGGGCCCGGGCTCGGGCCGTGAGGGACAGCCTACTACCGCACGGGCGCGCCTGTGGGTATCCCTGTGGACGCGGCCGGTCCGGTCACTGCCACACGGCGGGCCGGTCGGACCCCGTGAACCGGCGGACGAGTCCCTCGGGCGCCTCGGGCGCGGTGAGCGCGAAGCTGCGGTGGTCCGTCCAGCGGCCGTCGATGTGCAGGAAGTCCTTGCGCAGCCCCTCGTCCCGGAACCCGAGCTTCTCCACCACCCGCAGGGACTTGGTGTTCTCCGGCCGGATGTTGATCTCCATCCGGTGCAGCCCGAGGCCCTGGAAGCAGTAGTCGGTGGCCATGGCCACGGCCATGGGGGCCACGCCGCGGCCCGCCTGGTCCCGGTCCACCCAGTAGCCCAGGGACGCGGACAGGAACGACCCCCACGAGATCCCGGAGACCGTCAGCTGGCCGACCAGGCCGAACCCCTCCGTCCCGGGAACCCGCTCCGTGATCAGGAAGGGCAGCGCCGTGCCCTGCCGCGCCTGCTGGTCCAGGGACCGCACGAACTGCCCGAACGTGGGCGGCTTCCCCCCGGGGGCGGGGTTCGTGGCCTCCCACGGATCGAGCCAGTCCCGGTTGCGGGCCCGCACGGCGTCCCACTCCCGGCGGTCCCCCCGGACCAGCGGGCGCAGCCTGAGCTCTCCCCAGGAGACGGTGACGGGCCAGCGGAGCTGCCCGGCCACGGGAGCGCGGCCTCTCAGCCGACCGGCAGGGACCGGGCGTACTCCCGGAGCCACTCGCACAGCTCGGGCCCGAGGTCCTCCCGCTCCGAGGCCAGGATGATGTTGGCCTTGAGGTAGCTGAGCTTGTCACCGGTGTCGTAGCGGCGGCCCTTGAAGACCACGCCGTAGACCCCGCCACCCTGGCCCTCGCGGCCGGCGAGGGTCTGCAGCGCGTCGGTGAGCTGGATCTCGTTGCCGCGCCCGGGGGCGGTGTTCTCGAGCACCTCGAAGACGTCGGGGTGCAGGACGTAGCGGCCGATGATGGCCAGGTTGGAGGGCGCCTCCGCCGGGGAGGGCTTCTCGACGAGCCCGTTGATCCGCACGAAGTCCTCGCCCTCGACCGCGGTGACGTCGGCACAGCCGTAGGAGCTGATCTGCTCCTGCGGGACCTCCATGAGCGCGACCACGGAGCCGCCGGTGCGCTCCTGGACGGCGATCATCTCGGTGAGCAGGGAGTCCCTGGCGTCGATGAGGTCGTCGCCCAGCAGCACGGCGAAGGGCTCGTCGCCGATGTGGATCTTGGCGCGCAGCACCGCGTGCCCCAGTCCCTTGGGGTCCGCCTGGCGCAGGTAGTGGATCTCGCCGAGCTCGGAGGCGTGCTCGACCTCGCGGAGCAGCTCCGTCTTGCCGGACTCCTCGAGCTGGTGCTCCAGGGCCGGCACGCGGTCGAAGTGGTCCTCCAGCGCCCGCTTCGAGCGGCCGGTGATCATCAGGACGTCCTGGAGACCGGCGTCGACCGCCTCCTGGACCACGTACTGGATGGCCGGGCGGTCCACGACCGGCAGCATCTCCTTGGGCATGGCCTTCGTCGCGGGCAGGAACCGGGTGCCGAGCCCGGCGGCGGGGATGACGGCCTTCCGGACCGTCCGGGGGTTGCTGTTTCCACTCATGGGCTCAGGCTAACGGATCGGGCGGGCGGGCCAGCGGATTCCCGGCACGGCACGGTTGCCCGCCGCGGCGGCCCCGGCTAGCCTCGCACCACCGGCCCGGGAGGGCCGGCGCGTCCCGGGCGCCTCCCCGGCCCGAGCACCGGACAGGAGCGGACACGACGATGACCCATCCCGGGGGCCCCGCCGAGGTGAAGGCCCGGCTGCGCCGCGAGCTGCGGGCCGCTCGTTCGCGGCGCCCGCGGGCCGCCCGGGAGCACGCCGCCGTCGGCTTCGACCGGCACCTGGCGGAGCTGCTCGCCGACCGGCCGCACCTCGACGTCGCCGCGTACCTGCCCCTGCCCACCGAGCCGCCCCTCGAGCCCGCCCTGGTCACCGCCCACCACCGCGGCCACCGGATCTGGGTCCCCGTGTGCGAGCCCGGGCGCAGGCTCTCGTGGGCGCGCTGGTCGCCGGGCACCCCCGAGCGCTCCGGCGGCACCGGCGGTCTGCGGGAGCCCGTCGGCGCCCGCCACGGCGCCGAGGTCATGCACTCCGTGGGCCTGCTGCTCGTGCCCGCCCTGGCCGTGGCGCCCGGCGGCGCCCGGCTGGGCTTCGGCGGCGGCTACTACGACCGCTTCCTGGCCACGCTGCCCCGCACGGCCCACCCGGAGCTGCGCACCGCCGTGTGCGTCTTCGCCGACGAGGTCCTCCCCGACGGGGTCCTGCCCGTCGAGGAGTTCGACGCCCCCGTGCCGCTGGCCCTCACGGAGAACGGGCCCACGCCCCTGGACGGGCCCGCCGGTCCGGGCCGGGGAACACGGTAGAATCAGCAGTCGCCCCCTTCGAGTGCCAGGGAGCGCGCTCGTCGACCCTTTCCAGGAGGACCCATGCCCGTCTACGCCTACGCCTGCAAGGACTGCGGCCACGCGTTCGACATCCGCCAGTCGTTCAGCGAGGACGCCCTGACCGTCTGCCCGGAGTGCGCCGGAGGCCTGCGCAAGAAGTTCAACACGGTGGGCGTGGTGTTCAAGGGCTCCGGCTTCTACCGCAACGACTCGCGCTCCGGCGGCGCGGACTCCGGCGCCTCGACGCCCGCCGCGTCCGGTTCCTCCGCGTCCGGCTCCTCCGCGGAGACCGCGCCCGCGGCGGCCACGGCGGGCGCGGGCGCGTCCTCGCCCGCCACCGCGTCCGCCGCCGCGTCGACGGGCGGATCCGCCGACTGAGGCGTTCCCGGACGCCGTCCCGGCGTCCGGACTGCACGGAGCGCGCCTGCCCTGCGAGGCCCCCCCGCCCTCCCCCGGGCGGCCTCCGCACGACCGGTTCCGGCGCGTCCGCGCCGTAGGGTGCGGCGCATGAGCCGACGCCGACGGACCCTCAGACGCCGCTATCCGCTGTCCCTGCACCTGCGCTCGGTCGTGTCCCGGCGCCGCCGGCTGGTGGCCGCGCTGCTCCTCGGCCTCGCCGTGGGCCTGGCGGTGCTGCGGCTCGGCCCGCCCCAGGCCAGGACCGTGCCAGTGGTCACCGCCGCCGGGGCGCTGCCGGCGGGCTCGGTGCTCTCCCCGGAGCGGCTCACGGTGGCCGCCTATCCGCGCGGGCTGGCCCCGGAGGGCGCCGTCGCCGACCCCGCGGAGCTTTCCGGGCGCGTCCTCGCGGGCGCCGCGGGCCCGGGGCAGCCGCTGACGGAGACCGCGCTCGTGGGCCCGGGACTGCTGACCGGGCAGGCCCGGGGGGTCACGGCGGTGACCCTGCGCATCGACGATCCCGGGGTGCTGCGGCACGTGCGCGCGGGCGACCACGTGGACGTCGTGCACCTGCCCGACGGCGCCGCACCGGGCGACCGCCACGTCCTGGGCCGGGGTCTGCCCGTGCTGTGGGTCGCCGCCGGGGGCGCCGGCGGGGACGGCGGTCTGCTGGCCGGGCCCGCGGCGCCCGAGGAGGAGGGGCTGCTGGTGGTGGGGGCGCCGCACGAGGACGCCGCGCAGCTGGCCGGCGCCGGCGGCACCGGGCGCACCACCGTGGTCCTCGTCCCGGCGCCGGTCAGCCCCAGTGCGGAGGCCGCTGCGCCCTGAGCCACTCCTCGTGGGCCCGTTCCCCGGCCGCCCCCGCGGGCTCCCCGTCGGTCCCGGGCGCCCCGCGCGGCGGGACCTCGAGGCCGGGCAGGCGCGGCTCCGCACCGGTGAACGTGCCCCCGGTGGCCCGCCGCGGCCCGCGCCGGCGCGGGCGCGGCGCCGCGGACCCGTCCTGCCGCGGCGGCGGATCCGGCTCCCCCGGCCCGGCGGCGTCGCCGCGCGGCGGGTCCGGCTCAGCCGGCACGGGAGCCCCGACGGTCGCCGGCGGGCAGGCCGAGATAGCGCCGGATCAGCTCGGCGACGGTGTCCGGGTCGGTGAAGACCTCGATGGTCCACAGCGTGAGGTAGTTCCAGCCGCTGCGCTCGAGCTGCTGGGGCCGCAGCCGGGACCGCTCCCGCACGGACAGGGCGGCGTTCTCCGCCGAGCCGTCGGACTGCCCGGCCACGGGGATCCGCAGCGGCCGGTCCTCGGCGCGGGCGCGGCCCGGCAGCGCGGCGCCCGCGGACATCGACTCCGTGGCGGCCCACGCGACCAGGTCGAGGACCCCCGCGTAGTCCAGCCGCACGGAGGCCCCGCGCTCGGTGAGGCGGCGGGCCAGGTCGACCACCAGGGCGTCGTCGTGGGTGTCCCGCGCGCCCTCCTCCCCCGGGGGCGGGCCGCCGAGGTGCGCGGCGAGCACCCGGGCGAAGTCGCGCGCCCCGTGCTGGAGGCCCTTGCCCTCCATCTCGCCCGGGTGCAGCGAGGTCACGATGCGGGTGGTGTGGCGGGCCCGGGTCATCCCGAGCACGAAGTGCTGGCGGCCGTGCCGCTCGGACAGCGCCCCGAGGTACGGCACGGTGCGGCCGTTGGCGGTCTTGCCGAAGCCCAGCGAGAAGATGACGGTGTCCCGCACGATCCCGGCCGCCCGGTGCAGGTCCACCACGCGGAAGGACTCGGGCCCCGGGGCGAAGAAGTCCGCGGCACCGGGCTCCTCGCGCATCCGCTGCCGGACGGCCTGGGCGATCCGCGCGGCGTGCACCGCGCTGGCGGTCACCACGGCCAGGGAGCGGCGGGGGTGCCGGGCCGCGTGCTCGAAGACGAGCTCCACGACGCGCCGCACCTCGGCGGCGGGCGCCTGGATGCCCTCGATCCCGGCGGTCAGGGCGCCCACCCCGTCCGGGACGTACTCGACGTCGAGGACGGGGGTGGCCCCGGTGACGGACTCGCCGTGCGGGATCCTGCTCAGGCGCCCGCCGTAGAACTGCTCGTTGAGGTGGCGGAAGACCTGCTCGTCCATCGACCGGTACACGGTCCGCAGCGCCCGCTCCGGCACCACCCGGGACAGGGCGTCGAAGGCGCTGTCCACCTCGACCACCGGCTGGGTGCCCGGTGCGGGGACCGCGGTGGGCGCCACCGTGAACGGCTGCGGGCGGCCCAGGTGCGGGTCCCCGAACGCGATGACCTGCCGGCACCGGGTCAGGGCCGGCAGCACCGCCGCGAGCGGGGAGCTCTCGGCGTCGAGCACCACCACGGCGTCGAACTCGTGGTCCTCGGGCAGCGCCGCGGAGAGCACCAGCGGGCTGGCCGTCCAGACGGGCACCAGGGAGCCGATCAGCTCGCCCGCGGAGGCGGCGACCTCCTCGAGCGGCGCGGCGCCGGCGCGGAGCATCCGGCGCAGGGCGGCCGCGGCCCGCGGGGAGCGCCGGACGGTGCGCTGCCAGCGGTCGGCGAGCTCCCACAGGAGGCGGCCGGCGCCGGAGGCCACGTGGGCGGCGTCGGCGCGGCGGAACACGGACTCCGCCCGGCGCAGGGCGCGACCCTCGGGCATGGCCAGGAAGTCGTCACCGGTGATCATGGCCTCGAGCGTGGACTGCCACCAGGCGAGGTCGAACTCCCCGGGGACCTCCGCCCGGGGCACGGTCCGCCGGACCAGGTCGTCCACGAGCTCGCCGAGGCCCTGGCCGCGCAGCTCGTCGAGCAGGACGGTGCGCTCGGGCAGCACGGCGAGGTTCTCCTCGTCGTTGATGAGCCGGTCCAGGGTCTCCCGCAGCCGGTCGATGGGCTGCCCGAGGAGGTCGTCGCCGGTGGGCGAGCCCTCGAGGGCGATGGCCAGTCCCTCGAGGTCCTCCACGAAGCGGGCCTGCACCGCCGCGAGCTCCTCGACCCGCTCGGAGACGACCGGGTGCTTCGACGACGTGGCCCACTCGCGCCACCGCTCCCGCTCCGACTGCACGCGCAGCAGCGCGCTGTGCAGGTCCGTGAGGTGCACCCCGTGCCGGATGTACTCCTTCGCGGCCTTGCGCAGCCGCGAGCGCTGCAGCCCGGTCATCTCGATCCCGTGCTCGCGCCGCCAGCCGGACCCCGCGGTCGCGGCGACCAGGTCGGTCACGGGGCGGTCGTAGATGTCGGGGGTGAAGCGGGTCAGGGAGTCCTGGACCTCCTGCAGCAGCCGCAGCTGCCGGCCCCATTCGGGGACGGTCGTGCCGCCGCGCAGCCCGCTCGTGGCCAGCACGTGCCGCATCCCGGTCTCGAGGGTGGTCAGCTCCAGCAGCAGGGACTGGGCGAGCCGGTGCGCCTGGCGGGCCTCGTCCTCGTTGACCAGCCGCGCCCCGGTCCAGGGCCCCGCCAGGGTCCCGGCGTCGAAGGCCCCGAGCTCGGCGGCGCGCTCGAGCCGGGCGACCACGTCGCCCCGGTCGCCGACGGCGTCGAGCACCGAGCGCGGGAAGCGCACGGACGTGGCGGGCGCCGGGCGGCGGGAGGTCAGCTCGGCGAGCGCCTGCACGGCCCGGTACGGGGAGACGGACCACCGCGGCCGGACCGTGTGCAGGGACCGCACGTGCTCGGCGAGCTGGTCGCGGCTGGTGCGCAGCGTATCGTGCAGCTCGGTGAGCTCCGGGCGCTCGGCGCGCTCGTTGCGGGCGACCGCCCGGATGAGCTGCTGGGCCACGTCGGCGTCGCTGAGCTGGGAGGACAGCGGCAGGACGGCGGTGCCCAGGCCCAGGCCGTCCATCCGCCGCCCGAAGGCGGCGAGCGTGGTGCGCCGCTCCCCCAGGACCAGCACGGTCCGGCCGGCGGCCACGAGGGTGCCCACCGTGTTGACCGCGGTGTCCAGCTGGCCGGTGCCCGGGGCGGCGGTCACCACGAACGAGTGCCCCTGCGCGGCGAGGTCGAGGACCTCCTGCTGGGGGCCGTCGGCGTCGAGCAGCAGCAGCTCGTCGGCGGGGTCGCGCTCGTCGAGCGGGGGCGCCTCGTCGACGATCTCCTCGACCTGGGGGACCCGTCCGACCGCGGAGTCCTTGAGCCGGGCGAGGTCCCGCACGACGGCGGTGCGGGCCACGACGGAGAGGTCGGCGGGACGGTCGTGCAGGTCCGCGAACGTGGAGACGAGCAACTTGTGCTGGACGTGCATCCCGGGCACCGTCCCGGCGAGGGTGCGCAGCGTCTCGAGGGCGGGGGCCGGGTCGAGCCGCCGGGTGCCGTAGGCGAGCCGGGCGAGCTCCCCGGAGGTCAGGTCCACGCCGTGCTCCGCCGCCAGCCGGCGGACCATGGCGGGGTTGAGCCGGGCGGGGCCGACGAGCTGGAGCTCGAAGTCGTCGAGGTCCGGGCGCGGCTTCAGGGCGAGGGGGGCGAGCAGGACCGGGGCGATCCATCGGCGCTGGCCGGCGCCGGTCGGGTCGGAGCCCCGGGGCCGGGCGAGCCAGGACGCGGTGCCGGCGGCGAGGTACGCGGCGTCCAGCCCGTGGTTGACCGACAGCTCGTGGGTCTTGGTGCGCAGGGCCCGGGCGGCGCGCACGGCGTGCCCGTACGCCTCTGGCTCGTGCACGATCGTGGACAGGCGGGTGGGGCGGCCCATGAGCAGCTGCGCCTGCCCCGAGGAGTTCGCCTCGGTGAGGTCGATGCACACGTTGTCGACCTGGTTGAAGTCCAGCAGCGTGTCCGGGCCGGTGTAGGCGTCCATCTGGCGGGTCCAGGGCTGCAGCGAGACGCGCGGGGGCTGCGCCCCGGAGGGGTCCGACTCCTGGGGGGTGCGGTCGGCTCCGTTCGACATGGTTCTCCTCCTGCGCCACGGCCCGCGGGCCGGGCACCGCTCACGGACGGGGGGGGGGGGGGGGGGGGGGGGGGCGGCCCCCCCCCCGGCGGCGGGGGGCGGGGCGGGGCGGGGGGGCGGCCCCCCCCCCCCCCCCCCCCCCCCCCGCCCCCCGCGGGGGGGGGGGGGGGGGGGGTGGGGTTCCCTGGGGGCCCCCCCCCCCCCCCCGCGGCGGGGGGGCGGCCCCCCCCGGGGGGGGGGGGGGGGGGGCGGGGCCCCCCCCCCCCCCCCCGGCTGCTCGTGCTGCGCCCGTGCGGGGCGGGCCTCGGGCCCGCCCCCGGGCCTACTCCCACTCGATGGTTCCGGGGGGCTTGGACGTGACGTCCAGGACCACCCGGTTGACCTCTTCGACCTCGTTGGTGATGCGGTTGGAGACACGGGCCAGCAGGTCGTAGGGCAGGCGGGACCAGTCGGCGGTCATCGCGTCCTCGCTCGAGACGGGGCGCAGCACGATGGGGTGCCCGTACGTGCGGCCGTCGCCCTGCACGCCCACCGAGCGCACGTCCGCCAGGAGCACGACCGGCATCTGCCACACCTCGTCGTCGAGCCCGGCGCGGGTGAGCTCCTCGCGGGCGATGGCGTCCGCCCGGCGCAGGATCGCGAGGTTCGCCTCGCTGACCTCCCCGATGATGCGGATGCCGAGCCCGGGGCCGGGGAACGGCTGGCGGCCGACGATCTCGTGGGGCAGGCCCAGCTCGCGGCCCACGGCGCGGACCTCGTCCTTGAACAGCGTGCGCAGCGGCTCGACCAGCTCGAACTGCAGGTCCTCGGGCAGCCCGCCCACGTTGTGGTGGCTCTTGATGTTGGCGGCGCCCTCCCCGCCGCCGGACTCCACGACGTCGGGGTAGAGGGTGCCCTGGACGAGGAAGCGCACGGGCTCGCCCTCCTGGGCGGCGTTCCGGGCGACCTCCTCGGCGGCGGCCTCGAAGGAGCGGATGAACTCCCGGCCGATGATCTTGCGCTTCTGCTCGGGGTCGGTGACGCCGGCGAGCGCGGTGAGGAAGCGCTCCTTCTCCTCGGCGACGTGGAGGTTGACGCCGGTCGCCGCGACGAAGTCCTTCTCGACCTGCTCGGCCTCGCCCTCGCGCAGCAGCCCGTGGTCCACGAACACGCACGTGAGCTGGTCGCCCACGGCCCGCTGGACCAGGGCGGCGGCCACGGCGGAGTCCACGCCGCCGGAGAGCCCGCAGATCACGGACGCGGTGCCGACCTGCTCCCGGATCCGCTGGACGTGCTCCTCGATGATGTTGCCGGTCGACCAGGTGGGCTCGACCTGCGCGCCGTCGAACAGGAAGTGCTCGAGCACCTGCTGCCCGTGCACGGAGTGCTTGACCTCCGGGTGCCACTGCACGCCGTAGAGCCGGCGGGCGTCGTCGGCGA
The DNA here is from genome assembly GCF_049716185.1 of Kocuria sp. CH-021. Taxonomy (NCBI): domain Bacteria; kingdom Bacillati; phylum Actinomycetota; class Actinomycetes; order Micrococcales; family Micrococcaceae; genus Kocuria; species Kocuria sp. CH-021. Next base: position 28,660 of record NZ_JBNAFK010000017.1, read on the forward strand.
AGGCGGCCACGGGGGTGGTCTCCGTGGAGGCGAGGACCTCGAAGCCGGCGGGGGCCTCGACGACCGAGTCGCCGTGGCTCATCCACACGGTCTGGGTGCCCGGCGAGCCCTCCAGGATGGAGGCGGTGGGCCCGCCCACGGCGGTGGCGGTGGTCGCCCCGTACTCCCGGGCGCCGGTGTGGGCGACGGTCCCCCCGAGGGCCTGCGCCATGGCCTGGAAGCCGTAGCAGATGCCCAGGACGGGCACCCCGGCCTCGAAGAGCGCCGCGTCCTGCTGCGGCGCGTCCTCGGCGTAGACGGAGGAGGGGCCGCCCGAGAGGATGATCGCCGCGGGGTTCTTGGCGAGGATCTGCTCGGTCGACCAGGTGTGGGGGACGATCTCGGAATAGACACTGGCCTCGCGGACCCGGCGGGCGATCAGCTGCGCGTACTGCGCGCCGTAGTCGACCACCAGGACCGGGCGCTGCTCCAGATCGGTGCGGGTCTCAGCTGTTTCGGTCACGCCCTCCATCCTAGGCCAGGCGCGGGACCGGCTCAGTACCGCTTCGCGGCCTTCGGGTGGGCGCGCAGCTCCGCGGTGGTGGAGGCGTGGATCTTGCGCTCCACCACGAAGGAGAGGAACGGCACCACGCCGCCCAGCGCCATGACCACGAGCTGCGGGAAGGGCCAGCGCATGAGCGTCCAGATCCGGAAGCAGGAGATGAGGTAGACCACGTAGAACCAGCCGTGGACGATGAGGATCCACGTGGAGATGTTGACCCCGCCCGCGAGGTTCTCGAGCTCGAGGTCCTGCCAGCCGAGGGCCACGGTCTGTCCCGTGGCCCGGTCGGTGCCGCCCGCGATCAGGTCGTAGCCCAGTCCGTAGCGGGTGATCATCTCGGCCACGAGCAACAGCAGGAAGGTCCCGGAGATCCAGGCGCAGACCATGTAGAAGCTCAGGGCGCCGCGGATCTGGGCCTCGGTGCCCCCGAAGCGGCGGCGCGGCTGCAGGGCGGCCGCCCGGCGCGGGACCCGGCCCGGGGACGCCGCCTCCGAGGGGCGGGCGTCCGGGGGCAGGGGGACGCGCACCCCGTCGGTGCGCTCCTTCGGCACGGGTGCCGGCGAGGGGGTCGGCTGCGTGGGTTCAGTCATGGTGGGCTCCGGTCCTGTCCTGGGTCCTGTCGTGGGTCCTGGGCTCGCGCGCCCGGTCGCCGGGCTGGTCGTCGAACCAGTAGTACTCCCCCGCCTCGGGGTCGTAGTAGTAGTAGCGTCCGCTGGCCTCGTCGTAGTAGTAGTCGCTGCCGTGGTGGTCGCCGGGGCGGCCGCCGCGGGAGGCCCCGCCCTCGAAGTAGAAGTACTCCTCCGGGTGCTGCTCGCGCTGCCACTCGTCGCGCACGAACCGCCACCAGATGTAGAGGGCGAACCCGGCGAAGACCACCCACTCGACCGCGTAGAAGACGTTGAGCAGGTTCACGGACTCGTCCGTGGGCTGCTGCTCGATGTCGAGCCGGGACAGCTCCGGGCTCAGCAGCGCGGCGTCCGGGGCGAGGGTCCCGTCCGCGGCGAGCGGCGGCGGCGCGGTGGCGGGGGTCTCGGCGAAGGCGGCCACGTACCCGGACCACAGCGGGACGTCCCAGAGGTTGCTCAGCTGGGCCGGGGACACCGTGCGCACCTGCCCCTCGGGCAGCCCGTCGCCGGGCACCGGGCCCTCCGCGGGCAGATACCGGCCGACGACGTCGACGGCGCCCTCCGGCTCCTCCGGCACCGCGGCGGGGTCGGCGCTCCAGCCGCGGGCCACCGCGAGGGTCAGCTCGCCGCCGGCGTCCGGCCACAGGTCCTCGCTGCCCGGGACGGTGAGGGCGCTGACCGCCCACCAGCCCTCCGCGCCGTCCTGCAGGCGCCCCGGGACCAGGACGGTGGACCCGTCCCGGTACTCGCCGGTGACGGTGACGAGCTGGTCGGCCTGCGCGGCGGTGACCGGGGCGCCGGCCTCGGCGGCCTCGGCGAGCGGGACGGCCACGTCCTTGGCGGGGTCCGCGACCGTGCGGGACTGCTCGCTGGACTCCAGCTGCCACTGGCTCAGCAGCACGAACCCCACGGCCAGCCCGAGGCTCACGATCAGGGCGAGGATCGAACGGGGGCGCAGGGCGGTCGTGAGCACCCGTCAAGGCTAGTGCGCGTTCCTGGGCGTTCGCCAGTTGCGCGCGGGCCCCTGCCCCGCCGGCGGGACGCGGCACGGCCCCGCCGGCGGGACGGGGCACGGGCCCGCCGGCGGGGCGCGGGTCAGCCGCGGATGACCACCTCGGCGCGCTGGAACTCCTTGAGCTCCAGATACCCGGTGGTGGCCATCGAGCGGCGCAGGGCGCCCACGAGGTTGGAGGTGCCGTCCACGTGGCGGGACGGCCCGAAGAGGACCTCCTGCAGGGGCCCCACGGTGCCCACGCGGGTGCGCAGCCCGCGCGGCAGCTGCCCGTGGTGGGCCTCCGCGCCCCAGTGCCAGCCCCGGCCGGGCGCCTCCTCGGTGCGGGCCAGCGCGGTGCCGAGCATCACGGCGTCCGCGCCCATGGCGAGCGCCTTGACGATGTCCCCGGAGACCCCCACCCCGCCGTCGGCGATGACGTGGACGTAGCGCCCGCCGGACTCGTCGAGGTAGTCGCGGCGGGCCGCCGCGACGTCGGAGATCGCCGTGGCCATGGCCGCGTGGATGCCCAGGGTGTTCTGGATGCGCATGGACGCGCCGCCGCCGAAGCCCACGAGCACCCCGGCCGCGCCCGTGCGCATGAGGTGCAGCGCGGGCGTGTAGCCCGCGGCGCCGCCCACGATGACCGGGACGTCGAGGTCGTAGATGAACTTCTTGAGGTCCAGCGGCTCCTGGTTGCGGGAGACGTGCTCCGCAGACACCGTGGTGCCGCGGATCACGAAGACGTCCACGCCGGCGTCCAGGACGGTGCGGTAGTGCTCCACCGTGCGCTGCGGCGTCAGGGACCCCGCGACGATGACCCCCGACTCCCGGATCTGCGCGAGCCGGGCCGTGATCAGCTCCGGCTGCACGGGGGCCTCGTAGAGCTCCTGCATCCGGCGCGTGGACGCCGGGGCGTCCTCCCCGGAGAGCTCCGCGATCTCGTCGAGCACGGGCTGCGGGTCCTCGTAGCGGGTCCACAGCCCCTCGAGGTCCAGCACCCCCAGTCCCCCGGCCCGGCCGAGGGCGATGGCCGTCTCCGGGGACGTCGCCGAGTCCATCGGGGCGCCCAGGAACGGGATGGAGAACCGGTAGGCGTCGATCTGCCAGTCCGTGGACACGTCCCGGGGGTCGCGCGTGCGGCGCGACGGGACGAGGGCGATCTCGTCCAGGGAGAAGGTGCGGCGGGCGCGTTTGGAGCGGCCGATCTCGATGTCGTAGCTCATGGTGTCCTTTCCGAACGGTGCAGCGGACGCTCGCTCAGCGCTGGTAGTTGGGTGCCTCGACGGTCATCGTGATGTCGTGCGGGTGGGACTCCTTGAGCCCGGCCGGGGTGATGCGCACGAACCGGCCCTGGTGCTTGAGCTCCTCGATGCTGTGGGCGCCCACGTAGAACATGGTCTGGCGCAGGCCGCCGTCGAGCTGGTGGACCACGGCCGAGAGCGGGCCGCGGTACGGGACCTGGCCCTCGATGCCCTCGGGGATGAGCTTCTCGTCGCTGGCGACGTCGGCCTGGAAGTAGCGGTCCTTGGAGTAGGAGGTGTTCTTGCCGCGGGACTGCATGGCCCCCAGCGAGCCCATCCCCCGGTAGGTCTTGAACTGCTTGCCGTTGACGAAGATCAGCTCGCCCGGGGACTCGTCGCAGCCCGCGAGCAGGGACCCGACCATCACGGAGTCCGCCCCGGCCACGAGGGCCTTGCCGATGTCGCCGGAGTACTGCAGACCGCCGTCGGCGATCAGGGGCACGCCCGCCGGGATCGCCGCCTTCGCCGCCTCGTTGACGGCGGTGACCTGGGGGACGCCCACACCGGCGATGATGCGGGTGGTGCAGATCGAGCCGGGGCCCACGCCCACCTTCACGGCGTCCGCGCCGGCGTCGACGATGGCCTGGGCGCCGTGGCGGGTGGCCGCCTGCCCGCCGATGACGTCCACGTGCGCGGCGGCGGTCTCCGCCTTGAGCCGGGCGATCATGTCCAGCACGCCCTGGGAGTGCCCGTTGGCGGTGTCGATGAACAGGGCGTCCACACCGGCCTCGACCAGGGTCATGGCCCGCTCGAAGCCGTCGCCGAAGAAGCCGACGGCGGCGCCGACGCGCAGCCGGCCCTCGTCGTCCTTGGTGGCGTGGGGGTACTGCTCCGCCTTGGTGAAGTCCTTGATCGTGATCAGGCCCGTGAGCCGGCCCGCGTCGTCGACGAGCGGCAGCTTCTCGATCTTGTTGGACGCCAGCAGCTGGTGCGCGTCGTCCTTCGCCATCCCGACCTTGCCGGTGATCAGCGGCATGGGCGTCATGACCTCGTGCACCCGTCGCCGCGGGAACTCGCTCTCCGGCAGGTACCGGGTGTCGCGGTTGGTGATGATGCCCAGCAGCTTCTGCTCGGCGTCCACGACGGGCAGGCCGGAGACCCGGTAGTAGCCGCACAGCCGGTCCAGGTCCTCGAGGGTCGCCTCCGGGGAGATGGTCACGGGGTCGGTGATCATCCCCGACTCGCTGCGCTTCACCCGGTCCACGTGCTCGGCCTGGTCCTGGATCGAGAGGTTGCGGTGGATCACGCCGATGCCGCCCTGGCGGGCCATGGCGATCGCCATCGAGGACTCGGTGACGGTGTCCATGGCGGCGGACAGCAGCGGCACCTCCAGGTCGATGCGCCGGGACAGGCGGGTGCGCGTGGACGCCTCGGACGGGATGACGTCGGTGTTGCCGGGCAGCAGCAGGACGTCGTCGTAGGTCAGGCCGGTGAACCCGAAGGGGTCCTCGGACAGGGCGGTGGGGACGGCGGTATCCGACACGGTGGGGCCTTTCAGCTTCGAGGGAGTCGCGACCATTCTACGGGCCGGGTCCCGGCCGTCGGACGGCTGTGGCCGTGCTCACGGCCCGGCGGGGAACCCGGCCCGGTCCGCGAGCAGCGCCGCCTCGACCCGCTCCGCGAACATGGGGGCCAGCGTCCGCACGTACTCGACGGTGAGGTGGTTGTTGTCCCAGTAGGTGAAGACGTTGCCGACGACGGGGGTGCAGGTGCCGTCCGGGCAGATGAGGTCCCCGAGGTCGACCAGGGAGACCCGCGGCAGCTCGGCCACCGGGGCCAGCGGGCTGTCCGGGCCCAGGATCGTGTGGGAGGCGGTGCACTCGGCGGCGTCGGCCCCGTGCTCCGCGGCGCAGCGCGCGGGGACGAAGTCGAACCGGGGGTTGTCCCGCAGCGCGACGACCTGGATGCCGCGCTGCGCCAGCCCGCGGATGCGCTGCTCCATCCCGGGGGTGAACTGCTCCTCGTTCTCGTCCGTGCTGCGGGTGCCCTGGACGAGCACCAGGTCCGGGTCCACGGCCTCCACCACGGGGTCGGTGCCCTCGAGCCAGCGGGCGCACGGCTCGTGGTCGGCGACCTGCTCCTCGGGCAGCCCGTACAGGCAGTTGCCGCGGATGTAGGTGACCACGCGCCAGTCGTTGCGCTGTGCCAGGTGCTCGACGGCCGGGATCCACTGGTGCACGTGGCTGTTGCCGATCACCAGCATCGTGGCGGAGGGGTCGGGGTTCGGGACGGTGTCGAAGCACCACCGCCGGAAGCGTTCGCCGACCCCCGCGGCGGGCGGACAGGGCTCGCCGAGCCCCGGCTTCGCGTACGGCTCCCCGGTGATCACGGGGATGGTCTCGGCGGCCGGGTCGCCCTGGTGGCGGAAGCCCGGCAGCAGGACCGCCGCTCCCGGGTTGTTGCGGTCGGCGGACGCGGCGATCTCGAGGGCCCGCCGGTCCTCGGCCACGCGGTCCGCGGTCACGGGCACCGCGACCGCGGCGAGGCACACCACGATCACGGCGGCCAGCCGCAGCCGGCTCCGCTCGGGCCAGGACCAGCGCTTGAGCGGGTCCTCGACCAGCCGGGTGGCCAGCACCGCCAGCACCAGGCAGACCAGCACGATCGCCACCCCCGACCGGGGCCCGGCCATGGGCCGGTCCCGGAGCACGAGGTAGGTGATCAGCACCGGCCAGTGGATCAGGTACAGCGCGTAGGCGGAGTCGCCGAGCCGCACCAGGGGGCGGGAGGCGAGGAGCCGGTCCAGGCCGAAGCGCGATCCGGACTGCCCGGCCACGATCACCGCCGCCGCGGAGAGCAGCGGCCACAGCGCGATCCACCCGGGGAACGCGCCCTGCACGTCGACCAGCACGCCCACCGAGACCATGCTCACCATCCCGGCCCAGCCGAGCACCACGCGCAGTCGGCGCCCGGGCCGCAGGTGGGGCACGGCCAGCGCCAGCAGCGACCCGAGGGCGAACTCCCACAGCCGGGTGCGGGTGTCGAAGTAGGCGAACTCCTGCTGCGTGGCGGTGGCGTGCACGGACCAGGCCAGGGAGGCCGCGAGGATCAGCCCGAAGGCCACCGCCAGCACCGGCACCGGCCGCCACCGGCTCCGCCGGGAGACCAGCCACGCCGCGGCGAAGACCAGCGGCCACAGCAGGAACACCTGGCCCTGCACCGACAGGGACCAGAAGTGCTGGAACGGGGAGGCCGTCGAGTGGTCGGCCGCGTAGTAGTCCACCGCGCTCAGCGCCAGCGCCCAGTTCTCCGCGTAGAACACCGAGGCGAGCGCCTCGTCCCGCCACCGCCCGGCGTCGTAGGCCGGGTAGAACAGCTCCACGAGGACCAGGGTGGCCAGGATGGTGAGCACCGCGAGGGGCAGCAGCCGCTTGAACACGTGCAGCCAGTACCGTCCCAGCGCCAGGGGCCGGCCGGCCTCGAGCTTGCGCACGAAGGACAGGGTCAGGAAGAACGCCGAGATCAGCAGGAAGACGTCCACGCCCCCGGAGACCCGGCCGAGGAACACGTGGTAGACGACCACGAGCAGCACCGCGACCGCGCGCAGGCCCTGCACCTCGGGGCGGAACCCCGAGTACCGGCCGGCGCCGCGCCGCGCCGCGTCCGGGCTCTCGGCGGTCCCGGTGGACGGCTGCGGGGCGGTGGCGTGCACGGTGGCCACGGGGGCACCTCCAGGGGGCGGCCCCGGCGCGGCCGCGGGCGGCACCGGGGAGGGGGGGAACGGGGGAGGACGAGCGGGGGGGGGAAGAGCAGGGGGGCAGGCGGGGGGCGCCCGTCGTGACCCTATCGCACGGCCGGTGCCGGGCCGGTGCACGCACGCCGGGGTGCTGTCCCCGGGGTCGGGCGCGGGGCGCGGGCCGCGCTCAGGGGGACGTCGCGGCGAGCAGCGGGCCGGGCAGCCGCGCCTCCACGGCCGGCGCCATCGTCCGGGCGTAGGTCCACGTGAGGTGGTGCGGGTCGAAGAAGACGTACGCGTTGCCCACCACGGGACGGCACAGCCCCTCCGGGCAGATGAGGTCGGTGAGGTCGAGGGAGGTGAACCCGGCCCGGTCCGCGAGGGCGTCGGCCGGGTTGACGGGGGCCAGCACCTGCTCGACGGGCACGCGGCAGCGGTCGGCGTCCTGGCCGTGGCGCTGGGCGCACTCGTAGGGGTTGAAGTCGAACCGGGGGTTGTCCCGGAAGCCGACGACGTCGATGCCCTGGCCCGTCAGCCGCTCGACCAGCTCGGGGAACCCGCCGACCAGGGCCTCGGCGGAACCGTCCATGCGGGCCGCGTAGGTCGAGGTCGTCATGACCGCGTCCGGCGCGAGCCGCTCCACGTACTCGATCGCCGCGTCGTTGCCCGCGTGGCAGGCGTCCCCCTCCGGGCGCACCGCGAAGGCGCAGCCCGGCTGCAGCACGGCGACGAGCTGCCAGCCGTGCTCCTCCGCCACGGGGATCAGCGCGCCCATGAACTGCTCCATGTGGGAGTTGCCGACCACCGCGACGGTGCGCGAGGGGTCGGACAGGGCCGGGGTCTGGCGGCAGTACTGCTCGAGGACCTCCTGCTCGGGGGCGAACTCCCCGGAGCAGGGCTCCGGCAGTCCCACCCACTCGTCGCCCAGGGCGGAGGCCAGCGGCAGGGTGGGGGCGTCCGGGTCCCCGCGGAACTCGAAGCCCGGCTCCAGCACCGCGGCCCCGGGACTGTTGCGGGCGGCCTCCTGCGCCAGCCGCTCCTCCCGGCGGGCGTCGGCCTGCTGCCAGGCCAGCACCGGCACGACGACCAGCGCCAGGCTCACCGCCACCGACACCGCCAGCCGCCGCTTGTCCCGCTCCGGCCACGCCCACCGCTGGAAGGGGCGCTCCACCAGCTTCGTGGCGAGCACCGCCAGGACCAGCGAGACCACGATGATCGCCGCCCCGGAGCGCGGACCGGCCACCGGCCGGTCCCGCAGCACCAGGTACGTGATCAGCAGCGGCCAGTGCACCAGGTACAGCGCGTAGGAGGCGTCCCCCAGCCGCACCAGCGGCCGCGAGGCCAGCACCCGGTCCAGGCCGAGGGGCGAGCCGGACTGCCCGGCCACGATCACCGCCGCGGCGGACAGCAGCGGCCACAGCGCGATCCACCCCGGGAACGCGCCCTGCACGTCGACGAGCATCCCGACCGAGACCATGCTGGCCATCCCCGCCCAGCCCAGCACCACCCGCACGGCCCGCGGCGGGTGCAGGTACGGCACCGCCAGGGCCAGCAGCGAGCCCAGCGCGAACTCCCACAGCCGGGCCCGGGTGTCGAAGTAGGCGAAGGCCTGGTTCGTGGCGGTCGCGTGCACGGACCAGGCCAGGGAGGCCGCGAAGATCAGCCCGAAGGCCACCGCCAGCACCGGCACCGGCCGCCACCGGCCGCGGCGGCACACCAGCCACGCCGCCCCGAACACCAGCGGCCACAGCAGGAACACCTGGCCCTGCACCGACAGGGACCAGAAGTGCTGGAACGGCGAGGCCGTGGAGTCGTCGGCCGCGTAGTAGTCCACCTCGGCCAGGGCCAGCGCCCAGTTCTCCACGTAGAGCACGGAGGCCAGCGCCTCCGTGCGCACGCGGTCGATCCGCGCCTCCGGGAAGAACCACCACGCCAGCAGCAGGGTGCCGAGGATCGTGAGCACCGCGAGGGGCAGCAGCCGCTTGAACACGTGCAGCCAGTACCGTCCCAGCGCCAGGGGCAGGCCGGCCTCGAGCTTGCGCACGAAGGACAGGGTCAGGAAGAACGCCGAGATCAGCAGGAAGATGTCCACGCCGCCCGAGACCCGGTCGAGGAACACGTGGTAGACGACCACGAGCAGCACCGCGACGAACCGCAGCCCCTGCACCTCCGGGCGGAACCCCGCGTACCGGGCCACCCGCCGGGCCGTGTCCGTGCCGACGGGCGCGTCCTGCTCACGAAGGCTCGTCATGGGCTCCTCCTGGGAACACCGTGCCGCCGGGGCGCGGCAGTGGTCGTGCGGACCCCCGCACTCTACCGGAGGCGCCGGGGCGGCCCCCGGAGACGGCGACGGACCCGCCCCACCGGTGGTGGGACGGGTCCGCGGGGCGAGCCGGCTCGGCGCCGGCAGTCAGTGCCGGCCGTCAGTGCTGGTGGCCGTGGCCGTGCCCCTCGTCGTCGGCGGGCTTGTCCGTCACGAGCGTCTCGGTGGTCAGCACGAGCGCCGCGATGGAGGCGGCGTTCTGCAGGGCCGAGCGGGTGACCTTGACCGGGTCGATGATGCCCGCGCCGACCATCTCGACGTACTCGCCGGTGGCGGCGTCGTAGCCGTGGCCGGGCTCGAGCTCGGCCACCCGGGCGGCGACCACGGCCCCGTCCTGGCCGGCGTTCTGGGCGATCCAGTACAGCGGCTGCCGCAGGGCGCGGCGGACGATGCCCAGGGCGGTCGCGGCGTCACCGGTGAGCCCGAGGTCGGACTCGTCGAGGACCTTCGCGGCCTGCACGAGCGCGGTGCCGCCGCCGGAGACGATGCCCTGCTCGAGGGCCGCGCGCGTCGAGGACACGGCGTCCTCGATGCGGTGCTTGCGCTCCTTGGCCTCCACCTCGGTGGCCGCGCCGACCTTGATCACGGAGACGCCGCCGGCCAGGCGGGCGAGGCGCTCCTGCAGCTTCTCGCGGTCCCACTCGGAGTCGGTGCGCTCGGCCTCGGCGCGGATCGTGGCGACCCGGTCCTGGATCTCGGCCTCGGTCCCGCCGCCGTCCACGAGGGTGGTCTCGTTCTTGGTCACCGTCACGCGGCGGGCGGTGCCCAGCTGCTCGAGGGTGACCTGGTCGAGGCTGATGCCCAGCTCGGTGGTGATGAGCTGGCCGCCGGTGAGCACGGCGAGGTCCTGCAGGATCGCCTTGCGGCGGTCGCCGAAGCCGGGGGCCTTGAGGGCCACGACGTCGAGGGTGCCGCGCAGCTTGTTGACCACGAGGGTGGAGAGGGCCTCGCCCTCGACGTCCTCGGCGATGATGGTCAGCGGCTTCTTGGCCTGGAGGACCTTCTCGAGCACGGGCATGAGCTCCGGCACCGAGGAGATCTTGCCCTGGTACAGCAGCACCAGGGAGTTCTCCATGACCGCTTCCTGGCGCTCGGCGTCGGTCACGAAGGACGGGGACAGGTAGCCCTTGTCGAACTGCATGCCCTCGGTGACGTCGAGCTCGACCTCGGTGCTCGAGCCGTCCTCGATCGTGATGACGCCGTCCTTGCCGACGGTCTCGAAGGCGCGGGCGATGAGCTCGCCGATCGCCGGGTCCTGCGCCGAGATGGCGGCCACGTGGGCGACGTTGGCGCCCTCCACGGGGCGGGCGTTCTCCAGCAGGCGGTCGGTGACCGCCTCGACGGCCTTCTCGATGCCGCGCTTGAGGCTCAGCGGGTCGGCGCCGGCGGCCACGTTGCGCAGGCCCTCCTTGACGAGCGCCTGGGCGAGCACGGTGGCGGTGGTGGTGCCGTCGCCGGCGACGTCGTTGGTCTTGGTCGCCACCTCCTTGGCGAGCTGGGCCCCGAGGTTCTCGTACGGGTCGTCGAGCTCGACCTCGCGGGCGATGGTCACGCCGTCGTTGGTGATCGTGGGGGCGCCCCACTTCTTGTCGAGCACCACGTTGCGCCCGCGCGGGCCGAGGGTGACCTTGACGGTGTCGGCGAGCTTGTTGACGCCGTTCTCGAGGGACTTGCGGGCGGCATCGTCGAATGCCAGCTGCTTGGCCATGGGCAATGGCTCCTTCTGGGTGGCTGGGGTCGCCAGCGGTTTCGGGGATCGGGATCGGCGAAGGGTGCCCGCCGCGGGCCCCGCGGGGCGTGCGCGACGGGCACCCTTCGTCCGGACTGCGCGGTCTGCGCCGGGTCTGTGCCGCCCGGTCTACTTCTCGACGACGGCGAGCACGTCGCGGGCCGGGAGCACCAGGTACTCCTCGCCGTTGTACTTGACCTCGGTGCCGCCGTACTTGGAGAAGATCACGACGTCGCCCTCCTTGACGTCGACCGGGATGCGGTTGCCGGAGTCGTCGACCCGACCGGGGCCGACGGCCAGGACCTTGCCCTCCTGGGGCTTCTCCTTGGCGGTGTCCGGGATGACGAGACCGGACGCGGTGGTCTGCTCAGCGGCGAGCGGCTGAACGACGATGCGATCCTCGAGAGGCTTGATGGAGACCGACACGATCTCTCCTTGTCTGTAGGGGTGGAAAACGGTGGGCGACCGCGGGCGGAGCCCGCTGTCGAGCTTCGGGCCGGTTGGCGCACCAACCGTCGTCGCGGTGCCGATCGATCGCCTGGCCCTTAGCACCCTCACCCGGAGAGTGCCAAGGCCAACTGTAGGAGGGGGCTGGCAGTCGGTCAAGGCGAGTGCCAGCGCGCCGGTGCCCGCGGACCCCGATGGGAGGAATTAGGTCACACCGGTGTTCCCCAATGATTTGCCTCACGCCCGTCCGACGCTCTAGGTTGAGCGGTAAGGCAACCCTTACCTCGGCCGAGCAACGGTGCCCTCCCCGTCGTCCCCGCACACCGGTGTGCGGGTACGTCGCGCCCATCGGACCCCGCCGGCGCCCTCCCTCCCGGAGCGCGCCGGCGTCCTCTGCACGAAGGAAGACCATGAACCGCTCCAAGCACCCGGCCGCCCTCCTGGCCGTCGCCGGCGTCCTCGCCCTCACCGCCTGCGGCACGGCCCAGGGCGACGAGCCCGCCTCCGCCGGGACCTCCGCCGCCTCGACCGCCACGGTCGAGGTCGAGGACAACTTCGGCACGCAGACCGTCGACGTCCCGCCGCGGTCCGTCGTCGCCACCGACAACCGCACGTTCGAGACGCTCGCCGAGTGGGACGTCGAACTGGCCGCGGCCCCGCGCGCCCTCATGCCGGACACCATCGCCTACGCCGACGACGAGTCCGTCGTCGACCTCGGCAACCACCGCGAGCCGGACCTCGAGGCCGTCGTCGCCGCGGACCCCGACCTCATCGTCAACGGCCAGCGCTTCGCCGACTACCGCGAGGACTTCGCCGACCTCGTGCCGGAGGCCACCGTCGTGGAGCTGGACCCGCGGGAGGACCAGGCCTTCGACGCGGAGCTGAAGCGGCAGACCTCCGTCCTGGGCCGGATCTTCGACCGCGAGGACGAGGCCGAGCAGATCAACGGCGACTTCGACGCGGCGATGCAGCGCGTGGCCGACGGCTACCGGCCCGGCGACACGGTCATGGCCGTCACCGTCTCCGGCGGCGAGATCGGCTTCATCGCCCCGGACAAGGGACGCACCCTGGGCCCGCTGTTCGAGATCTTCGGCTTCGAGCCGGCGCTCGAGGTCGACGGCGCCAGCGACGACCACCAGGGCGACGACATCTCGGTCGAGGCGATCGCCGACTCGGACCCCGACTGGATCCTCGTGCTGGACCGGGACGCCGCGATCAGCGCCGACGACCCCGAGTTCACCCCGGCGCAGGAGGTCATCGAGGGCGCCGAGGCCCTGCAGAACGTCACCGCGGTGCAGGAGGGCAACGTCGTCTACATGCCCCGCGACACCTACACCAACGAGGGCATCCAGACCTACACGGAGTTCTTCAACACCCTGGCCGACGCCATGGGCGAGCAGAACTGACCTGTCGGACGGACGGCGGGAGCGGGGCCCTCCGCGACGGGCCCCGCTCCCCTGCCGCCGGACACGAGGCCGAAGGAAGGGCCGATCCATGACAACCATCTCGTCCGGACCCCGCACCGGGGGCAGGACCAGGAGCCCGGGGGCGCTGTTCGACCCCAAGCTCCTCCTCGGGGTGCTCGGGGTCCTGGCCCTGCTGGCCGTCTCCCTGTTCACCGGCGTCTACGACGTCTTCGGCGCCGCCGACGGCGACGCGATGTTCGCCATCACGCGGATCCCCCGCACCATCGCCCTGGTGCTCGCCGGCGCGGCCATGGCCATGTCCGGGCTGGTGATGCAGCTGCTCACGCAGAACCGCTTCGTGGAGCCCACCACGACGGGCACCACCGAGTGGGCGGGGCTGGGGCTGCTGCTCGTCATGCTCCTCGTGCCCGGCGCCACGATCCTCACCCGGATGCTCGGCGCCGTGACCGCGGCCTTCGTCGGGACCATGATCTTCTTCCTCTTCCTGCGCCGCGTCTCCCTGCGCTCCTCCCTCGTCGTCCCCATCGTCGGCATCATGCTGGGCGCGGTGGTCGGCTCCGTCTCGACGTTCCTGGCGCTGCAGACGGACATGCTGCAGAACCTGGGGGTCTGGTTCGCCGGCAGCTTCACCTCGGTCCTGCGCGGCCAGTACGAGGTGCTGTGGCTCGTCCTGCTGGTCGGGATCGCGGTGTTCCTCGTGGCGGACCGGCTCACCGTCGCCGGGCTCGGCGAGGACGTCGCCACCAACGTCGGCCTGGACTACCACCGGACCGTCCTGCTCGGGACGGGCCTGATCGCGGTGGCCACCGGGGTCGTCACCGTCGTCGTCGGCAACCTGCCGTTCCTGGGCCTGATCGTGCCCAACATCGTGTCGATGGTCCGCGGCGACGACCTGCGCAGCAACCTGCCCTGGGTGTGCCTGCTCGGCGTCGCCATCGTGACGGTGTGCGACCTGATCGGGAGGATCGTCATCATGCCGTTCGAGATCCCGGTGTCCGTGATCCTCGGGATCGTCGGCGCCGTGGTGTTCGTCCACCTGCTCCTCAGGCAGCGTCGACGTGTCTGAGGCCGTGCTCGGGACACCCGCGACGACACCCGCCGCGGCACCGGCCGCGACCCCGGCGGCGGGGGCCCGCCCCGCGCGGGGCGGCACCGGCGCGTTCCCCACGCCGCGGGCCCGGCGGCGGTACTGGACGGTCGTCGCCGTGCTGGCCCTCGCCTCGGCCGGCTTCGCCTTCGGCCTGCTGGCGTGGGACAACCCGATGCCGGTCGGCTCGGACGGGTTCTGGCGGATCGCGGACCGGCGGGTGACGGGCGTCGTCATCATGGCGGTCGTGGCCTTCTGCCAGGCCGTGGCCACGGTGAGCTTCCAGACGGCCACGAACAACCGCATCATCACCCCGTCGATCATGGGCTTCGAGTCCCTCTACGTGGCGATCCAGACGTCCACGGTCTACTTCCTGGGCGCCGCGGGGATCCTCGTCCTCCAGGGCGTGCCGCAGTTCCTCCTGCAGGTCGCGCTCATGGTGGCCCTCTCCCTCGCCCTCTACGGCTGGCTGCTCTCCGGCCGGTACGGGAACCTGCAGGTGATGCTGCTCGTGGGCATCGTCATCGGCGGGGGGCTGGGCTCCGTCTCCACCTTCATGCAGCGCCTGCTGTCCCCCAGCGAGTTCGACGTGCTCTCCGCCCGACTGTTCGGCTCCGTGACGAACGCGCACGCCGACTACCTCCCCGTGGCCGTCCCCCTGTGCGTGCTGGCCGGGGGTGCGCTGTGGCTGCGCTCCGCCCGCCTGAACGTGGTCGCCCTCGGGCGGGACGTGAGCGTGAACCTCGGCGTGCGGCACCGGGCCGAGATCATGCGCACGCTCTTCTTCGTCTCCGTGCTCATGGCCGTCTCCACCGCCCTGGTGGGCCCGATGACGTTCCTCGGCTTCCTGGTCGCGACGCTCGCGTACCAGTTCGCCGGCACGCACGACCACCGCTGTGTCTTCCCCGTCGCGGTGCTCACCGGCTTCCTCGTCCTCACGAGCGCCTACTTCGTGCTGAACCACGTCTTCTACGCCCAGGGCGTCGTCTCGATCATCATCGAGCTCGTCGGCGGCTCCGTCTTCCTGTACGTCATCCTCCGAAAGGGCCGGCTGTGATCACCCTCACCAACGTGCGCAAGGACTACGGCGGGGAGGTGACGATCGGGCCCGTCGACCTCGAGATCCCGTCGGGCGGGATGACCGCCCTGGTCGGCCCCAACGGGGCGGGCAAGTCCACGCTCCTGACGATGATCGGCCGGCTGCTGGGCCTCGACGACGGCAGCATCGACATCGCCGGCTACGACGTGGCCACGACGCGGTCCAAGGACCTGGCCCGGATCGTGTCCGTCCTGCGCCAGGAGAACCACTACGTCACCCGGCTCACGGTGCGGCAGCTGGTCGGCTTCGGCCGCTTCCCGCACAGCCGCGGCCGGCTGAACGCCGCGGACGAGGAGATCATCGGCCGGTACATCGACTTCCTCGGGCTGCGACCGCTGGAGCACCGCTACCTCGACCAGCTCTCGGGCGGGCAGCGCCAGCGCGCGTACGTGGCCATGGTGCTGGCCCAGGAGACCGACCACGTGCTCCTGGACGAGCCCCTCAACAACCTGGACATGCGCCACGCCGTGTCGATGATGCAGCACCTGCGGCGGGCGTGCGACGAGATGGGCCGGACCATCGTCATCGTGCTCCACGACATCAACTTCGCCAGCCACTACGCGGACCGGATCTGCGCCGTGAAGGACGGCCGGATCGCCGAGTTCGGCGTTCCGCACGAGATCATGGACGGCGCGGTCCTCACCCGGGTCTTCGAGACGCCGGTGCAGGTCATCGACGGCCCCCGGGGCCGTCTGGCCGCCTTCTACTGACCGGCGCCCGCCCCGGCGGGCGGACCCGGATAGGGTGGACCGATGCAGAACGAGGCGGCCGACATCGCACCCCTGCTCACGGCCGAGGGGCAGCGCCTGCTCGAGGCGGTCGGCCCCTACGACGCCGAGGACGCGCTGGGCACGGCGACCCGCCTGCGCGCCGAGGGGCACGAGGCGCAGCTCGTCGCCGCGGTGCTCACCCAGGCCAGGCTGCGCGCCCGGGCCCGGGAGAAGTTCGGCGGATTCGCCGACCGCATGCTCTTCACCCGGGCCGGTCTCGAGCAGGCCACCCGGCTGCGGGTGGCCGCCCTGCACGCGCGGCGCTTCGCCGGCGCGGGCGCCGAGCACGTGGCCGACCTCGGCTGCGGCATCGGCGCGGACGCGCTCGCGCTGGCCTCCCTCGACCGCAGGGTCACCGCCGTGGAGCTCGACGAGACCACGGCCGCGGTCGCCACCCTCAACCTCCTGCCGTTCCCCGAGGTCACGGTCCTGCACGCCGACGCCGAGTCGCTGGACCTCGCCGCCCTGCCCGCCGGGCCGCCGGACGGGGTGTGGCTGGACCCCGCGCGGCGCACGACGTCGTCGTCGGGCACCCGGCGGATCTTCGACCCCGAGGCGTTCTCCCCGCCCCTGTCCTTCGTGGCGGCGCTGGCCGGGCGCGGCCTGCCCGTCGGGGTGAAGCTGGGGCCGGGGATCCCGCACGAGGCCGTCCCCGCCGGGTGCGAGGCGCAGTGGGTCTCCGACCGGGGCGACGTGGTCGAGGCCGTGCTGTGGTTCAACGCGGTGGCCCGCCCCGGCGTGCGGCGGGCGGCGCTCGTGCTCTCCGAGCACGGGTCCGCGGAGATCGTCAGCCCGGAGGACCACGACCCCGCCCACGCCGACGCGGTGGTCGGGCCCATGGGCGCCTACCTCTACGAACCGGACGGCGCGGTGATCCGGGCGGGCCTCGTCACGGACCTCGCCCGGCAGCTGGGGGCGCGGCTGATCCACCCCCGGATCGCCTACCTCACCTCCGACGAGCTCGTGCGCACCCCGCTGGCCCGCGCGTACCGCGTGCGGGAGGTGCTGCCGCACACCGTCAAGGTGCTCAGGCGGTGGGTGCGGGAGCACGAGGTCGGCACGCTCGAGATCAAGAAGCGCGGCACGGACGTGACCCCGGAGGAGCTGCGCCGCCGGCTCGCGCCGAAGGGCCCCGGGCGGGCCACGCTCGTGGTCACCAGGACGGCCGCGGACCCCGCCCCGGGCGGCCCCGGACGGACCGGGGCGGGCCCAGCGGAGAAGCGCGTCGTGATCGTCGTGGAAACCGTAGACTGAGGGCTCCGCGGGCCGTCCGGCCCGCCCCCGACCGGGCGCCCGCCCTCAAGAGCACGGAGGACCTGCCGCGTGGAGATCTCGTTCGCCCGCTCCCAGCAGTCGACGCTCGGCGTCGAGTGGGAGATCGCCCTCGTGGACGGCAGCACGGGGGATCTCGTGCCCCGCGGCCGGGAGACGTTCGAGGCCGTCCTGGACGCCCACCCCGACTGGGGCACGGACGGCGACCACCCGCACCTCACCGGGGAGTTCCTGCTCAACACCATCGAGCTGGTGACCGGGGTGTGCCGGGACGTGGCCCACTCCACCGAGCAGCTGTCCACCATGATGGACGAGATCCGCCGGGTCACCGACCCGCAGGGCCTCGAGGTCTTCGCCGCGGGCACCCACCCCTTCGCGCGCTGGCAGGACCAGCAGGTCACCGACAAGCAGCGCTACCACAAGCTCGTGGACCGCGCCCAGTACTGGGGCCGGCAGATGGTCATCTACGGGGTGCACGTCCACGTGGGCCTCGACTCGCGGGCGAAGGCCCTCCCGGTGCTCGACGGGCTGCTGACCTACTACCCCCACCTGCTCGCGCTGTCCGCGAACTCGCCCTTCTGGGCCGGTGAGGACACCGGCTACGCGTCGCAGCGCTCCATGATCTTCCAGCAGCTCTCCACGGCGGGGCTGCCGTACCACTTCCCGTCCTGGACGGCGTACGAGCAGTGCATCACCGACATGATCGCCACCGGCATCATCGAGGAGATGAGCGAGGCCCGCTGGGACGTGCGCCCCGTGCCCCGGCTGGGCACCGACGAGGTCCGCTTCTGCGACGGGCTCTCGACCCTCTGGGAGGTCGGGGCGCTCACGGCGCTGACCCAGTGCCTCGCGGAGTCCCTCTCCCGGGACGTGGAGGCGGGACGCGCTCCGGTGCGGCTCAAGCCGTGGCACATCCAGGAGAACAAGTGGCGGGCGGCCCGCTACGGCCTGGACGCCGAGGTCATCACCGACCCCCGCAACATCGAGCGGGACCTGCGCGAGGACCTGAGCGCGCTGCTCGACCGGCTGGAGCCCGTGGCCGCGGAGCTCGGCTGCTCGCGGGAGCTCGCCGACGTGGAGCGGATCATGCAGGAGGGCGCCGGCTACCAGCGCCAGCGCGCGGTCGCCCGGGCCCACGACGGGGACCTGCACGCGGTCGCCCTCGACATCGTCCGCCGCACCCGCGAGAACGACTGACCGGGCGGGTGCGCCCGCCCGGCGCGCCCGCTCACACGGACACGGTGGTGACCGGCAGGGACGAGTCCGCGGCGAAGTCCAGTCCGGAGGGCGCCCGGCCCTCGGCCACGACCCGGGCGGCGAGCGCCGCGACCATGGCCCCGTTGTCGGTGCACAGCGGGAGCCGGGGGATCACCAGCTCGATCCCGTGCTCGGCGCAGCGCTCGGCCGTGAGCTCCCGCAGCCGGGAGTTCGCGGCCACTCCCCCGCCCAGCAGCAGCGTCCCGAGCCCCTGCTCGGTGCAGGCGAGCACGGCCTTGCGGGTGACGACGTCGGCCACCGACTCCTGGAAGGACGCCGCGACGTCGGCCACCGGCACCGTCTCGCCCCGGGCCTCGCAGCCCTCCACGACCCGGGCCACGGCGGTCTTGAGCCCGGAGAAGGAGAAGTCGTAGCGGTGCGGCCCGGGCCGCTCGGCGGAGCCCATGTACTTGCCCGCGGTGAGCCCGCGCGGCAGGCGGAAGGCGGTGGGGTCCCCGTCCCGGGCGGCGGCGTCGATGGCCGGGCCGCCGGGGTAGTCCAGGCCCAGGACCCGGGCCACCTTGTCGTAGGCCTCGCCGGCCGCGTCGTCGATCGTGGCCCCGAGCAGGCGCACGTCCCGGCCGAGGTCCTCGACGGCGAGGATCTCGGTGTGCCCGCCGGAGACCAGCAGCGCCCCGAGGTCGCGGGGCAGGCCGTCGTCGAAGGCGCCCTGGAAGCCCTCGACCCCGGCGTCCTCGAGCAGGCCCACGCTGACGTGCGCCACGAGGTGGTTGACGGCGTAGAGGGGCTTGCCCGTGGCCACGGCGAGGGCCTTGGCTGCGGCCACGCCCACCATGAGGGCCCCGGCCAGTCCGGGACCGGAGGTCACCGCGAGGGCGTCGAGGTCCTCGAGGCCCACGCCCGCCCGGTCCAGGGCCTCGCGGAGGGCGGGCACGATCGCGTCGAGGTGGGCGCGGGAGGCGATCTCGGGGATCACGCCGCCGAAGCG
Organism: Kocuria sp. CH-021; assembly: GCF_049716185.1. Taxonomy (NCBI): domain Bacteria; kingdom Bacillati; phylum Actinomycetota; class Actinomycetes; order Micrococcales; family Micrococcaceae; genus Kocuria; species Kocuria sp. CH-021. The sequence goes on from NZ_JBNAFK010000017.1 coordinate 48,158, forward strand.
TGCGTGCTCGTCCATGGAGGAGGACACGACGTTGGCGAGCAGGGTGCGCCCCCGCACGATCCCCACGCCGGTCTCGTCGCACGAGGACTCGATGCCCAGCACGAGCGGTCCGTCGGTCATGGGGTCTCCTCCGTGGGGGTGTCCGGTTCCGTGGGGGCGTCCGGTGCGCCCGGGGTGCCGGGGGCGCTCGGCGCGGCGAGGTCGAGCCGCATGATCAGCGCGTCGGCGCCGTCCCGGTAGTAGCGGGGGCGGACGTGGATCTGCTCGTAGCCGAAGCGGCGGTAGAGCCGCTGGGCGCGCGGGTTGTCGGCGCGGACCTCGAGCAGCACCTCGGTGGCGCCGAGCTCCCGGGCCTGCGCGTGCAGGGTGCGCAGCAGGGCGGAGCCGATCCCGCGGCCCTCGTGCTCGGGGACCACGGCGATGGTCTGCACGTCGCCCACGGGGCGGATGCACATCAGTCCTGCGTAGCCGACGATCTCGCCGTCCTGCTCCGCCACCCAGTACCAGCACACGGGCTGGGCCAGCTCCGCGGAGAACATCTCCAGCGGCCAGGCGTCCACGGGGAAGAGCCGCCGCTCGAGCGCGTGCACCGCCGCGAGGTCCGCGGGCACCATCCGGCGCAGCGTCCAGGGGGCGCGCCCGGGCGCGGCGCTCACGCGCCCGCCCGCTTCCGGGGGCCGGGCACCTTCGCGTCGGACTCGCGCAGGTACAGCGGGGTCGTGTCCGGGGACGGCGCCTCCCCGCGGGCTGCGCAGCGCGCGGCGGCGAGGCCCAGGGACGACGCCGTGGGCTGCGCCGCGGCGAACTCCGGCACGGGACGGGCCAGGCGGTCCGCGTAGATCCCCGCGCCGCGGCCGTAGGCGGGCAGCGCCGGCAGCTGCTCGGCGGCGGCCACGCCGGGGCCCCCGGCCGGCCGCGGTCCGTCCTCGGCCAGGGTGTAGCGCGCCCAGTAGACCTCCTTGCGCCGGGCGTCGGTGAGCACGAGGAACTCCTCGTGCCCGGCCGTCCGGGCGTGCGCGGCCGCGTCCTGGGCGAGGGCCTCGAGGCTCATGAGCCCGTGCAGCGGGACGTCCCACGCGAAGGCGAGGGCCCGCGCCGTCGCGATCCCCGCGCGCAGGCCGGTGAACGGCCCGGGACCGGTGCCCACGAGGATCCCGTCGAGGTCGCCGCCCGGAACGCCGTGGCCGGCCAGCAGGTCCCGGACCGCGGGGGCCAGGACCTCGGCGTGGGAGCGGGTGTCCGGGCTCGCGAAGGAGCCGAGCACCTCGCCCGCGCCGGTCACGAGGGCGGCGGAGGCGACGGCGGAGGAGTCCAGGCACAGGAGGAGCACCCGACCAGTGTAGTGCCCGCCCCGTCCTGCCCCGCCCGGCCCGCCCGGTCCGCCGCCGGGCCGGCCGGGCCGGCCGGGGCGATCAGTCGAGCCGCGGCGGCCCGCCCGCCCAGCGCGGGCCGATCCCGGTGAGCGTGATGCGGCGGGGCTCATCGTCGGGGTCCTCGTCCGGGTCGCTCGGATCCTCGTCCGAGTCCTCGTCCGTGCGGCCCGGGTCCTCCGGGCCCGCACCCGTCCCGGACGGGGCGCCGGGGCCGAGCGGGTCGGCGCCCACGGCGCGCTCCAGCACGATCTCGAGGCGGGACTCCGCCAGGTGCTCCACCTTCCCGGCGCCCCACTCGACCACGGTGACGGCCGTGTCCACGGTGTCCTCCAGGTCGATGTCGTCGACCTCCGCCGCGGAGCCCAGCCGGTAGGCGTCGACGTGCACCAGGTCCGGGCCGCCGGGCCGGGGCCCGTCCGGGACGCTGGGGTGGCGGCGCACCAGCACGAACGTGGGCGAGATGATCCCCTCGCGCACCCCCAGGCCCCGTCCCAGGCCCTGGGTGAACGTGGTCTTGCCCGCACCGAGCTCGCCGGTGAGGACCAGCAGGTCCCCGGCGCGCAGCTGCCCGCCCAGCCGCTCGGCCAGGGCCTGGGTCCGCCCGGGCCCGTCCACCGTCACGGTCCGCGTCCACTCGCTCATGCCTGTTCTCCCTCCGGGCCCGCGCCGCCCCGGTCCTCCGCGGCGTGCAGGTGCACCCGCGGCACGCGGGGCGAGACGCGGGTGACGATCTCGTAGTTGATGGTGCCGGCGGCGTCCGCCCACGCGCTCGCCGAGGGGTTCTCCCCCGCCCCGAACAGCACGGCCTCCGCCCCGAGCAGCCCGTGCTCGGGGGCGGACAGGCCCGGCGCGCCGAGGTCCACGACGATCTGGTCCATCGCGACCCGGCCGACCTCCGGGTAGGTGCGGCCCTGGATCCGCACCGGCCCGCCGGTGCCGGAGCGCGGGACGCCGTCGGCGTAGCCCAGCGGGACGAGCGCCAGGGTGGTGGGCCGGTCGGTGACGTAGCTCAGCCCGTAGGACACGCCCTGTCCCGCCGGGACCTCCTTGACCGCGCTGACCGTGCTGCGCAGGGTCATGGCGGGCACGAGGCCGAGCTGCTCCGGGGTGCGGTCGGCGAACGGGGAGAGCCCGTAGAGGCAGACCCCCACCCGGACCATGTCCAGGAGCATGTCCCCGGGGCGTTCGAGCCCGGCGGCGCCGAACAGGCCGGGCGAGTTCGCCGCGTGCCGCAGGGCGGGCCGGAGCCCGGCGGCACGGGCCGTGGCCACGGCCGCGCGGAAGCGCTCGAGCTGCTCCCGGGTCTCGGGCCGGGCGGGCTCGTCGGCGACGGCCAGGTGGGTGAAGACGCCCACGACCTGCACGAGGCCCTCGGCCTCGGCCTGCGCGGCGGCCCGCACGAGCGCGGGCCAGAGGGCCTCCGGCGCGCCGTTGCGGCCCAGGCCGGTGTCGATCTTGAGGTGGATGCGGGCGGTGCCGCCGCGCGCGCGGGCGGCCTCCGCGATCGGGGCGAGCTCCCACCCGCTCACGCCCAGCTCGACGTCGGCGGCGAGCGCCGCCGCGAAGTCCGTGTCCACGGTGTGCAGCCACGCGAGCACGGGAGCGCCGATCCCCGCGGCCCGCAGCGCGAGGGCCTCGCCGACGTGGGCGACGCCCAGGGCGTCCGCGCCGGCCTCGAGCGCCGCGCGGGCCACGGGGACCGCGCCGTGGCCGTAGGCGTCCGCCTTGACCACGGCCATCAGCCGGGCGGGGGCGGCGAGGGCCCGCAGCCGGCGCACGTTGGCGCGGACCGCGGCGAGGTCGACCACGGCGCTGCGCTCGGGGCGGGGCGGGGGGCGGAGGACGCCGCCGGACGGGTCGGCCGGGACGGGTTCAGCACGGTTCACGGGTCCCATTCTCGCACCGGCACCGTCGCGCCCGGCGCAGGGGCGGACCGGTGCAGGGGCGGGCCCGGTGCAGGGGCGGACCCGGTCCGGGGCCGGGCCGCCGGGGTCCCGGCGGCCGGACGCTAGAGTTGAGCCGTGTCCGCCGCGCCCCGCCACGTCCTGCTGATCAGCCTGCACACCTGTCCCCTCGAGCAACCGGGGTCGGGGGATGCGGGCGGGATGAACGTCTACGTCCGCCACCTCGCCGATGCCCTCGTGGACGCCGGCCACACCGTGGACATGGCCACCCTCGACCGCGGCGCCGGCGCCCCCGCCGCCGCGGGCGTGCGCACCACCCCCATCCGCCGCGGGCTGCGGCTGCTCACCGTGGCCCTGCCCGGGGCCGCCGGGGCGAGCAAGGAGGACCTGCCGGGGTTCACCTCCGCCTTCGCGGACGTGCTCCGCGCGGAGGCCGACCGGCCCGACGTGGTGCACGCCCACTACTGGCTCTCCGGCGCCGCGGGCCGGGAGCTCGCCGACGGCTGGGGGGTCCCGCTCGTGCTGACCCTGCACACCACGGCGCTCGGGAAGAACCTGCGCACCCGGACCGGGGAGGGCCTCGAGCCCGCCTCCCGGGCCGAGGCCGAGGCCGGGCTGATCGCCCGGGCCGAGGCCACGGTGGTGAACACCCGGACCGAGGCGCTGCAGATGATCGAGCTCTACGACGCCGACCCGGCACGCCTGACCGTGATCACCCCGGGCGTCGACCTCTCGGCCTTCACCCCGGACGCCGCTCCCGGGGAGCCCCGCCGCACCGGCGGGGCGCCCCCCGGTGCGCCCGGACGCCCGCTGCGGATCCTGTTCGCCGGCCGCCTGCAGGCGCTCAAGGGCCCGCACGTGCTCGTCGACGCGCTCGCACGGATCCGGCAGACCGCCCCGGACGTGGCCGTGGAGCTGGAGGTCGTGGGGGTCGGCACCCGGGGCTTCACGGCCGCGCTGCGGGAGCGCGTGCGGGAGCTGGGCCTGGCGGACGCCGTGCGCTTCGGGCCCGCCCTGCCCGCCCCGCAGCTCGCGGCCCGGATGCGCCGGGCCGACGTCGTGGCCGTCCCGTCCTCGTCCGAGACGTTCGGGCTCGTGGCGCTGGAGGCCCAGGCGTGCGGCACGCCGGTGCTCGCCACGGACGTCGACGGTCTGCGCACCGCGGTGCTCGACGGGCTCACCGGCCGGCTCGTGCCCGACCGAGACCCCGGTTCGTGGGCCCGCGCCGTGCTGGCGCTCGCCGCCGACCCCGCCGCGCTGGAGCGCATGGGTGCGGCGGCCGCCCGGCGCGCCCAGGGCCACTCCTGGGAGCGCACCGCCCGGTCCACGGCGGAGGTCTACGCCCGCACGCGGGCCCGGGCGGGGGTACGCCACGGTAGGGGCCGGCGGCTGAATACACTCGAACGGTGACGACTCCCCCCCTCTCCCCCGCAGACCTCGCCCGCCACCTCGATCACCACCGCATCACCGGAGCGGTGGCCACGCCCCGTGAGGCGAACCTGCGCAACATCCAGGGCTTCCTCGACGGCGACCAGCACCAGCACATGGGGGTGCTGCGCACCCGGGAGTGGACCTTCGAGGACGTGTTCGCGCTCATGCGGGACCGGGTCGGCATCTCCCCCGACCGGGCGCACCGCGAGGGCCAGGACACGATCTCCGCGGAGCTCTGCGTCGCCGCGCTGGAGCGCTACGCGGCGGTCCTGGGCGAGGTGGTCGCCGGCGGGGGCCGCGTGCTCTTCGCCACCGGGCACCCGGCCGGCCTGTTCCCGGTCTACGCGCAGCTGGCCCGGGTGGTCCGCCGCGCGGGCGCGCACGTGGTGCACGTCCCGGACGGCTTCCCCTTCGAGGACGGCGACGTCCGGCAGATCGAGAGCGTGGTGATGGTGGAGCAGTACGGCGGGCTGCGGCACACCCACTTCCCCGGTCCCATGTCCCTGACCCTCGAGAAGCTGCGCCGCGACGGGCAGAACCCGCCCGACCTCGTGGTCGCCGACCACGGCCTCGCCGGGGCGGCCGGCTCGCGGGGGCTGCGGACCGTCGCGGTCGCGGACTGCAACGACCCCGGAGTGTTCGTGGCGGAGGCGCAGGGCCAGGTCGAGGTCGCCGTGCCGCTCGACGACAACCTCCCGCCGCGCGTCTACGAGCCCGTCACCGCGTTCGTGCTCCACCGCGCCGGCCTGGCGGACTACGTCTGAGGGCCCCGGACGGCGCCGGCCCCCGCACCGGGGACGGTGCGGGGGCCGGCGACGGGCGGCCGGGGCTCAGCGTTCGCGCTCGCCGCGGATGAAGGCCTCCAGGTCCGCCCGCGCCACGTCGTCGGGCAGCTGCACGTGCGGGGACTTCATGAAGTACGCCGAGGCCGAGGTCAACGGACCCCCGACCCCGCGATCGGCCCCGATCTTCGCCGCCCGGATCGCGTCGATGATCACCCCGGCCGAGTTCGGCGAGTCCCACACCTCCAGCTTGTACTCCAGGCTGATCGGCGCGTTGCCGAAGCCGTGGCCCTCCAGGCGCACGAAGGCGAACTTCCGGTCCTCCAGCCACGGCACGTGATCCGAGGGTCCGATGTGCACGTCCTTCGTGCCGAACTCCCGCTCCACGTTGGAGGTCACCGCCTGGGTCTTGGAGATCTTCTTCGACTCCAGCCGGGTCCGCTCCAGCATGTTCATGAAGTCCATGTTCCCGCCCACGTTGAGCTGGTACGTCCGGTCCAGCACGTAGCCGCGGTCCTCCATGAGCTTCGCCAGCACCCGGTGGGTGATCGTCGCCCCGATCTGGGACTTGATGTCGTCCCCGACGATCGGCACCCCCGCCTCGGTGAACTTCTGCGCCCACCCCGGGTCGGAGGCGATGAACACCGGCAGCGCGTTGACGAAGGCCACCCCGGCCTCCAGGGCCGCCTGGGCGTAGTACCGGTCGGCGGCCTCCGAGCCCACCGGCAGATAGGACACCAGCACGTCCACCTGCGCCTGGCGCAGGGCGGCGGCCACGTCCACCGGGGGCTCCGCCGACTCCTGGACCGCCTCCCGGTAGTAGGCCCCCAGCCCGTCCAGGGTGGGCCCGCGCTGCACCGTCACCCCGGTGTGCGGGACGGAGGCGAAGACCAGGGTGTTGTTCTCGCCGGCGCCGATCGCCTCGCACAGGTCGGTCCCGACCTTGGCGGCGTCGACGTCGAAGGCGGCCACGAACTCGATGTCGGACACATGGTAGTCACCGAAGACCACGTGCATCAGACCCGGCACGGAAGCCGTGGGATCGGCGTCGGCGTAGAAGTGCACGCCCTGGATCAGCGAGGAGGCGCAGTTGCCGACACCGGCGACGGCCACGCGAATGGGATGGTGGGACACGGGACTCCTTTGTCTGGTCGTCTGGGTTCCGCCCCCGGCACGGGCCGGGCGAACACCCGCACGGGCTCCCGGCACGTCGCCGGGCAGGACCCAGCGGTCCAGTCTAGTGCCCGCCGGGGGCCGGGACGGCCGGGCTGCGGGCCGGGCCCGCCGCCGGGCTCACACCGCGCTGAGGAGCAGGCCGAGGGCGAGCACCAGGAACAGCACGCCGGCGGCGAGCTCCACGGCGGCGCCGTGCCGCCGGAAGCCCGCGGCCAGCCGCTGGACCGAGCCGACCCACGCGACCGCGGTGAACCACGCGAGGCCCACCGCCACGAGCAGCGCGAAGACCAGGGCCGTCTCCCACCACAGCGCGCCCGCCGGGACCACGTTGGCGAAGAGCGCCACGAAGAAGATGATGGCCTTCGCGTTCGAGAGGTTCGTGACGAGACCGAGCACGAAGCCCCGCCCCGGGGTGACGGTGCGGCCCGGCGGCACCTGCGGCTCCTCCGGGACCGTCCCGCGTCCGCCGGCCCCGGCGCTCGGCACCCGCTCGGGAACGGCCCGCGCGGCGAGCCCCGCCCGGATCCCGCTCACGCCCAGCCAGCCGAGGAACAGCGCCCCGGCCACCTGGATGATCCGCTGGACGGTGTCCGCCTGGCCGATCAGGACGGTCACCCCGGTGAGGGAGAGCGTGATCCACACGAGGTTGCCGGTCATCACCCCCACGGCGGTGAGCACTCCGGCCGCCCGGGAGCCCAGGGACGCGTTGCGCAGGATGACCAGGACGTCCGGGCCGGGGGCGACGATCCCGGCGATCCACAGCCCGAGGAGGGCGAGGTACTGCGAGGCCTCCACGGCTACCGCGCCCTGCCGCTCACGCGGTCTTGGAGTCGCGGGCGCCCGCCCAGATGTTGATGTCGGAGTCCGTGGCCAGCCGGTCGATGGCCTCCAGCTCCTCCGGCGTGAACGAGAGCCGGTGCACGGCGCCCACGCTGTCCTCGAGCTGCTGCGGCGAGGAGGCCCCCACGAGCGCGGTGCTGACCTGGCCGTCCGCCTGCTCCCGCAGCACCCACGCGATCGCCATCTGGGCCAGGCTCTGCCCGCGCGCCTCGGCGATCTCGTGCAGGCCCCGGACCTTCTCGAGGGTCGTGCCGGTCAGCCACTCCGGGTCCAGGGACTTCTCCGCCGCGGCCCGGGAGCCCTCCGGGATGCCCTGGAGGTACCGGTCCGTGAGCATGCCCTGGGCCAGGGGGGAGAACACGATCGAGCCCATCCCCGTCTCCGTCAGGGCGCCCAGCAGGGAGGTCCCGGACGGGCCGGGCGACTCGATCCACCGGTTGAGCATCGAGTAGGACGGCTGGTGGATGAGCAGCGGCGTGCCGAGCTCCCGCATGATCTGCTGGGCGCGCAGGGTCAGCTCGGCGTTGTAGGAGGAGATCCCCGCGTACAGGGCCCGCCCCGAGCGCACGATGTGGTCGAGGGCCCGCATGGTCTCCTCGAGCGGGGTGTCCGGGTCGGGGCGGTGGTGGTAGAAGATGTCCACGTGGTCCAGGCCCATCCGCTGCAGGGACTGGTCGAGGGAGGACACCAGGTACTTCCGGGAGCCGCCGAAGCCGTACGGGCCCGGGCCCATGGTCCACCCGGCCTTCGAGGAGATGATGAGCTCGTCCCGGTACGGGGCGAGGTCCTGCGCCAGGATCCTGCCGAAGTTCAGCTCCGCGGCGCCGGCCGGCGGGCCGTAGTTGTTGGCGAGGTCGAAGTGGGTCACGCCCAGGTCGAAGGCCCGGCGCAGCGTGGCGCGCTGGGTGCCGAGCGGCTTGTCGTCGCCGAAGTTGTGCCACAGCCCCAGCGAGATGACGGGCAGCTTGAGCCCGGACTCGCCCACGCGGCGGTACGGCATGGTCTCGTAGCGGTCCTCGGCGGGGAGGTAGGGGACATCGGGTCCGTAGGTGCGCACGGTGGCCTTTCGGGATTCGGGGACGTCGTGGGGTGGGAGGCCGCGGTGGCTCAGTGGCGGACCACGGCGGCGCCGTGGGCGGGCAGCTCGGCGACGCCGTCGTCCGTCAGCGACACGTCCCCGGAGCGGAAGAGCAGCTCCGCGCCCCGGCGGCCGGGGAACGGGACCCGGGCGGGCTCGGCGCCGAAGTTCAGCAGCACCGCGACCCCGTGGCCGGAGCCGGGAGCCGTGGCCCGGCGCAGCACGAACCAGCGGGCGTCCTCGTCGAGGTCGGTGCCGATCGTGTCGAAGCGCGGGTCGGTGAGCTCGGGCACCCGGCGCCGCAGGGCGATGAGCTCGCGGTAGGCGGCCAGCACCCGGGCGTGGTCCTCCCGGCCGGGCTCGTCCCAGTCGAGCTTCGAGTCCGTGAACGTGCTGGGCGCCTGCGGGTCCGGGACCGTGGCCTCGTCCCAGCCCATGGACGCGAACTCCGCCTTGCGGCCCTTCGCCACGGCCTCGCCGAGCTCGCGCTCGGGGTGGGCGGTGAAGAACTGCCACGGGGTGGACGCACCCCACTCCTCCCCCATGAACAGCATGGGGGTGAACGGCTGGGTGAGCAGCAGGACGGCGCCCAGCACCAGCTGGTCGGGCGTGAGGCTCGCGCTGATCCGGTCCCCCGCGGCGCGGTTGCCGATCTGGTCGTGGTTCTGGATGCACGTGACGAACTGCCACGGGCGCACCCGCTGCTTGTCGACCGGCCGGCCGTGGTGGCGGCCGCGGAACACGGACATGGTGCCGTCGTGGTAGAACGCGTCCCGCATCACCTTGTCGAGGGTCCCGAGGGCGGCGAAGTCGGCGTAGTAGCCCTGCGTCTCCCCGGTCAGCGCCACGTGCGCCGCGTGGTGGAAGTCGTCGAGCCACTGTGCGGTCATGCCGAGGCCGTGGGCCGTGGTCGGCGTGATCATCCGGTGGTCGTTGAGGTCGGACTCCGCGACGGTGAACAGGGGCTTGCCGGTCTCCACGCCCACGCGCTCCACGAGCTCGGCGATCTCCTCGAGGATGTGCACGGCCCGGTGGTCCTGCAGCGCGTGCACGGCGTCGAGGCGGAACCCGTCCACGTGGTAGTCGCGCAGCCACATCTCCACGTTGTCCAGGATGTAGTCCCGGACGCCGTCGGAGCCCCAGCCGTCGAGGTTGATGAGGTCCCCCCACGTGCTGGAGCCGGGCTTGAAGTAGTCGGCGAACAGGGGCAGGTAGTTCCCGGACGGGCCCAGGTGGTTGTAGACCACGTCCTGGATGACGCCGATCCCCTTCTGATGGCACGCGTCCACGAAGCGCTGGTAGGCCGCGGGCCCGCCGTAGGACTCGTCCACGGTGTACCAGAGGACGCCGTCGTAGCCCCAGTTGTGCTCGCCGTTGAAGCCGTTGACGGGCAGCAGCTCCACGAAGTCCACGCCGAGGTCCACGAGGTGGTCGAGCCGCTCGACCGCGGAGTCGAGGGTGCCCTCCGGGGTGAACGTGCCCACGTGCAGCTCGTAGACCACCGAGCCGGCCAGGGTGCGCCCGGTCCACGCGGTGTCGCCCCACCGGTGCGCGGAGGGCTCGAACGTGCAGGAGAGGTCGTGCACCCCCTGGGGCTGGCGGCGGGAGCGGGGGTCCGGCAGGACCTCGGAGACCTGGGAGCGCTCCTCCGCCGTGCCCTCGTCGAAGGTCTTGCCCAGGAGATAGCCGTAGCGCACGGTGCCCTCGGGGACGACCGCGCCGTCGGGCAGGGTCCACCAGCCGTCGCGGCGCGCCGCGGTGCCGGCGGGCGAGTCCTCGGGCAGGTCCGCGGCGGGCAGCATCTCGTGGTCCTCGCCCTCGATCCGCACGGTCACCGCCCTGGCGTGCGGGGCCCAGACGTCGAAGCGGTTGAGGTGGTCGCGGGTGTTCATGGAGGTTCAGGAGTCCTTCCGGCGCAGCAGCGCCACGGGGTAGTCGGCCAGCAGCCGGGACACCGGCACGGTGCCCGTGTGCCGGCGGCGGGTGAGCACGTCCTCGAAGTCGCCCGCGGGCAGCTCGAGGGTCTCGGCGTCGAAGCCGCCGGCGGACGCGAGGCCCAGGGGCAGGCGGGTGGCCACGGTCACGGCGCCGCCGCGGTCGAACGCGAAGACGTGCCCGGCCCGGGGGCCGGACGCGGTGAGCGGGGTGTAGCCCGTGAACAGCTCGGGGTGGTCCCGGCGCAGCCGCAGGGCGCGGCTGGTGACGAGCAGCTTGGCGGCGGCGTCCGGTCCCACGGCCGGGATCCCGTCCGCGGTGCCGCCCACGGGCACGTCGAGGCGGGCGAGCTTGGCGGCCCGCTCCCGGAAGTCGACGGGGCGGCGGTTGTCGGGGTCCACGAGGGACTCGGCCCACAGCTCGGACCCCTGGTAGACGTCCGGGACGCCGGGCATCGTCAGCTGCACGAGCTTGGCGGCGAGCCCGTTCGCCCAGCCGGCCGGGGTGACGTGCTGGGCGAAGCCCTCGACCACGGCCCGCATCTGCGGGTCGTGGAAGACCAGCTCGACGAACCGGGTGAGCCGCTCCTCGAAGCCGGCGTCCCCGTCGACCCACGCGGTGGAGTTGCCGGCCTCGCGGGCGGCCTTGAGCGCGTAGTCCAGCACCCGCTCCTGCGAGACGGGCCAGGCGCCCACCACGGCCTGGAGCACGAGGTTCACGAGCGGGCCGTCGCCCACCAGGGCCCCCGCCTCCCCGGCGAGCTTCTTGACGGTGCCGACCACGCCGGCCCACTGCTCCCCGGACTCGGCGAGCACGGTGATCCGCGCCCGCACCGCCTCGGAGCGCTTGGTGTCGTGCGTGGACAGCGCCGTCATGGCCAGGGGCTCCTCGGCCGCGCGCCGGGCGAGCTCGGCGTGGGCCTCCTCGGGCGTCAGCGCGAAGTGCGACGGGTCGCCGCCCACCTCGGTCAGGGAGGTCAGCCGGGTGAAGCGGTAGAACGCGGTGTCCTCGACGCCCTTGGCCATCACCATCCCGGAGGTCTGCTGGAAGCGGCGGGCGAGCTCCCCGAGCTCGGCCTCGTCCGTCGCGTCGACCCCGAGCAGCCCGCCCAGGGTCCCGATCGCGTCGGAGAGGTCCGGGCGCTGCTCCCGGGCCGCCTCGAGGGCCGCCCGCAGGTGCTCGGCGCCCTCGGGCAGGTAGCTGCGGTAGACGGGGAAGTTCGCGAGGATCTCCGCCAGCGCGTCCTCGGCCGCGGTCCGACCGAGGCCGGCGTCCTCGGGCACGAGGCGGGCGAGGCGCCGGACCTCGGCCAGCAGCGCGCCGTCGGCCATGGCGCGCTTGGTGCCGTGGATCATCTCGTCCCAGTGCACGGGCTCGCCGTCCCGCAGCCGGGCGTCCAGGCTCGTGAGGGCGTACTCCCCGGCCGGGTCGGTCAGCAGCCGGTCGATCGTGCCCAGGGCGTCGTAGCCGGTGGTGCCCGCGGTGGCCCAGTCGCGGGGCAGCCGCTCGCCGGGCTCGAGGATCTTCTCGACGACGACGTAGGCGCCGCCGGTGAGCTCCCGCAGCTGCTCGAGGTACTGCCGCGGGTCCCGCAGCCCGTCGGGGTGGTCGATGCGCAGCCCGTCGATGAGGCCCTCGTCGATCCACCGCTTGATCTCGGCGTGCGACTCGGCGAAGACCTCCGGGTCCTCGACGCGCACGCCCGCGAGCGTGGCGACGGTGAAGAACCGGCGGTAGTTGAGCTCGGCGTCGCCGCGGCGCCAGTGCACCAGCTCGTAGTGCTGCCGGTCGTGGACGTCCCGCGGGTCGTCGCCCTCCGCCCACGTGCCCTCGGCCAGCGGGTAGACGTTGTCGTAGTAGCGCAGCGTGCCGTCCTCGACCTGCAGCTGCGCGAGCTCGTCGTCGCCGTCGCCCAGCACGGGGATCAGCACCCTGCCGCCGCCGGCCGCCCACTCGACGTCGAAGGCCCTGGCGTACGGCGAGTCCTGTCCCTGCGCCAGCAGCGACCACCACCAGGGGTTCTGCTCCGGGGCGGCGACGCCCTGGTGGTTGGGGACGATGTCCACCAGCACCCCCATGCCGCGGGCGTGGGCGGCGTCGGCGAGCGCCTTCAGCCCGGCGACGCCGCCCCGGACCGGGTCCACCTCGGCGGGGGACGCGACGTCGTAGCCGTGGTCGGAGCCGTCGACGGCCCGCAGGATCGGCGAGAGGTAGACCCAGTCGGCGCCGAGGTCGTGGAGGTAGTCCACGAGCCCCGCCGCGCGGTCGAGCGTCAGGTCGGAGGTGATCTGGAGTCGGTAGGTCGATGTCGGTGTGCGCACCGCTCCAGTCTGTCGGCCCGGCCCCGGAAACACCAGCAGGCTGTCGACCCGTGTCCGGGTCGACAGCCTGCCGGGGCCGTCAGGTCACTGGTCCTGCGGCGTCTTCGCGTACGCGGCCACGGACGCGGCGACGGACGCGTCGGGCTCCTCCTCGGGGGCCTCGTAGGCGCGCAGCACGACCATGGACTTGCCCTCGAGGACGATCGAGGAGCGGGCCTTGCGGATCTGTCCGTCGGCGTACTTGCCCGCGGTGTCGATGACCTCCTCCCACAGCCGGCCGTAGCGCACCGGCGGGAGCTTGCACTTCACGGCCTCCGGGTTGGAGTTGAAGTACACGATGAAGTTCACGTCCGTGATGGGCCGCCCGCGCATGTCCACGCCGGCGATGCCGTTGCCGTTGAGCCACATCCCGAAGGACCGGGACAGGGGCTCGTCCCAGTCGGCGGGCTTGAGCGGCGCACCGTCCGTGGTCAGCCACGCGATGTCGGGCATCGGGCGGCCGGTGTCGTCCGCGTCCATCTCGACCGGCCGGCCGTCGAAGAACTCCGAGCGCCGGAACGACGGGTGGTCGTGGCGCAGGTGGGTCACGGCGGCCACGAACTCGGTGAGCGGGCCGTCCATGGTCTCCCAGTTGATCCACGACAGCTCGTTGTCCTGGCAGTACGTGTTGTTGTTGCCGTCCTGGGTGCGTCCCAGCTCGTCGCCGTGCAGCACCATGGGCGTGCCCTGGGACAGCAGCAGCGTCGCGAGGTAGTTGCGCTGCTGGCGGGAGCGCAGGGCGAGCACCTCCGGGTCGTCGGTGGGGCCCTCCACACCGCAGTTCCAGGAGCGGTTGTGGGACTCGCCGTCGTTGTTGCCCTCGCCGTTGGCCTCGTTGTGCTTCTCGTTGTAGGAGACGAGGTCCCGCAGCGTGAAGCCGTCGTGGGCGGTGACGAAGTTGATCGAGGCGAACGGACGGCGGCCGCTGTGCTCGTAGAGGTCCGCCGAGCCCGTGATCCGGGAGGCGAACTCGCCGAGGGTCGCGGGCTCCCCGCGCCAGAAGTCGCGCACCGTGTCCCGGTACTTCCCGTTCCACTCCGTCCACTGGGGCGGGAAGTTGCCGACCTGGTAGCCGCCGGGGCCCACGTCCCACGGCTCGGCGATGAGCTTCACCTGGGAGACGACCGGGTCCTGCTGGACGAGCTCGAAGAAGGTCGCCAGCTTGTCCACGTCGTAGAACTCGCGCGCCAGGGCGGAGGCGAGGTCGAAGCGGAAGCCGTCCACGTGCATCTCGGTCACCCAGTAGCGCAGGGAGTCCATGATGAGCTGCAGGGAGTGCGGGTGGCGGACGTTGAGGGTGTTGCCGGTGCCCGTGTAGTCCATGTAGTACTTCTGGTCGCCCTCCACCGTCCGGTAGTAGGCCTGGTTGTCGATGCCCTTCATGGACAGGGTGGGGCCCATGTGGTTGCCCTCGGCCGTGTGGTTGTACACCACGTCGAGGATGACCTCGATGTCGGCCTGGTGCAGGGCGCGCACCATGGCCTTGAACTCCTGGACCTGGCCGCCGAGGTCGTTGGTGGAGTGGTACTCGTTGTGGGGGGCGAAGAAGCCGATGGTGTTGTAGCCCCAGTAGTTGCGCAGTCCCTGCTCCAGCAGGGTGCTGTCCTGCACGAACTGGTGCACGGGCATGAGCTCGATGGCGGTGACGCCGAGCTTCTGCAGGTGGGCGATCACCGAGGGGTGGGCCACGCCGGCGTAGGTGCCGCGCTGCTCCTCCGGGACGTCGGGGTGCTGCTGGGTGAGGCCCTTGACGTGGGCCTCGTAGATCACCGACTTGTGGTACGGCGTGCGCGGGGTGCGGTCGCCCTCCCAGTTGAAGAACGGGTTGATCACCACGCCCATCATCATGTGGGGGGCGGAGTCCTCGTCGTTGAACGAGTCCTCGTCGCCGAAGTCGTACGAGAACAGCGCCTGGTCCCAGTCGATCTGGCCGGAGACGGCCTTGGCGTAGGGGTCGAGCAGCAGCTTGGCCGCGTTGAAGCGCTGGCCCTCGGCGGGGTTCCACGGTCCGTGCACCCGGTAGCCGTAGCGCTGCCCGGGCTGGACGGCCGGGAGGTAGCAGTGCCAGACGTAGCTGTCCTGGGCCGTGACCTCGATGCGGGTCTCCGTGCCGTCCTCCTCGAACAAGCACAGCTCGACCTTCTCGGCGGCCTCGCTGAAGAGGGCGAAGTTCGTGCCGGTCCCGTCGAAGGTGGCTCCGAGGGGATAGGGCTGACCTGGCCAGACTTCCATAGGGGATCTCCTGTCGTACCGCCGGGCAGGGGTCACCGTCAGCGGGCTGGGTATGGGGCAAGTGGGTACAACCTTAGCGGGGCCGGGAGCCGTCCGGGTCCCGCGGGCGGTCCGCCGGGGCCGGGACCCGCCCTCAGGGGCCCAGGCGCAGGACCGTGCGCACGTTCGCGGACAGCGCCGTGGGCGGGACCGGGCCGAGCCCCTCGAGCCGGGACGCCCGGCCGTGCACGGCGACCGCGAGGGCGGCGGCCACCGCGAGCCGGGTCTCCCCGCGCGCCCACTCCCCCGCGGCGGCGAAGGCGTCCGGGTCCTCCGCGCAGCCCGCGAGCGCTGCGCCCATGATCCCCGCGAGGGTGTCCCCGCTGCCGGCGGTGGCCAGCCACGGGCTGCCGTCGGCCTGGGAGAGCAGCGTCCCGTCCGGGGCCGCGACGAGGGTGGTGGCGCCCTTGAGGACGACGACGGCGCCGGTGGCCTCCGCGGCCGCGCGCGCCCACCGGGCGGGCTCGGCCTCGATCGCCGCCCGGTCGGGGGCCTCCCCGCCGCCGCCCAGGGCGGCGAGCCAGGCGAGCACCTGTTCGAGCTCCCCGGCGTGCGGGGTCAGGACCTTCCCGGGGCCGAGGATCCCGTCGGCGGCGGCCCGGGCCGCCGCGTCGAGCGCGCCGGCGTCGACGACCGCCGGCAGCCCGCCCGCGAGCACGGCGCCGATCCGCGACTCCTGGGCGGCGTCGCCCACGGCGCCGGGGCCGACGACCCACGCCTGGACGTGGACGTCGTCGGGGTGGTCCTCGGAGGCCACGACCTCGGGGCTGGTGAGGGTCACGAGGGAGCGGATCGCGGCGTCGCCGAGGTGGCGGACCATGCCGGCGCCGGCGTCCACGGCGGCGCGCGTGCACATCAGCGCCGCCCCGGGATAGGTCGGGGATCCGGCGACGACGCCCACTACGCCCCGGGAGTACTTGTGGGAGGCGGCTCCCGGCCGCGGCCACAGGGCCGCGACGTCGTCGGGCTCCAGGCGGCGCAGGGCGGGGGCGGGCAGGGCGTCCTCGATCCCGAGGGGCACGGTCCGCACCTGCCCGCACCAGCGGTCCCCGGGGGGCAGGAACAGCCCGGCCTTGGCCCCGGCGAACGTCACGGTGAGGTCCGCGGGCAGGACCGGCCCGGCCACCGCCCCCGTGTCGGCGGAGACGCCCGAGGGGACGTCGCACGCCACGACCGCCGGTCCCCCCTCGCGGGGCCACCGCTCCAGGACCGTGCGGACGAGCTCCGCCGCCAGCCCGCGCAGCCCGCCCCGGGCGCCGGTGCCCAGCACGGCGTCGAGCACGAGGTCGGCGCCGAGCACGTGCTCGGCCGCCGGCCCGAGGGCGGGGCCGCCGTCCCCGGCGCGCAGCACCCGGCCCCCCGCGGCCGCCAGGGCCGCGGCGCCCTCGGGGTGCAGCCGGTCGCCGACCGCCACGGCGAGCACGGAGGCGCCGCGGCGTGCGAGCTCCGCCCCGGCCCACAGCCCGTCCCCGCCGTTGTTGCCGGTCCCGGCGAGCACGAGCACGCGGGCCCCGGCGACCCGTCCCCGGCGCCCGCGCAGATGCTGCGCGCAGGCCAGGGCCAGGCCGTGGGCGGCCCGCCGCATCAGGGCGGGGCCGTGCCCCCGGTCGAGGAAGGGCGTCTCGGCCGCCCGCACCTGCTCCCCGGTCCACGCCGCGATCACGCCGGTCCCCCGTCCCCGGCGCGCTCGGCGATGACCATGGCCATCGCGATCCCGCCGTCGTGCGTCATGGTGAGGTGCCACCGGTCGATGCCCTGCCGGCGGGCCTCCTCGGCCACCGTCCCCTCGGTGCACAGCACCGGGGCGCCGGAGGGGTCCTTCTCGATCCAGCAGTGCTGCCAGATCATGCCGGGCGGGGCCTTGAGCGCCTTGGCCGCCGCCTCCTTGGCCGCGAAGCGCGCCGCGAGCGACCGGACGTGCAGGTCCCGCTCGAGCGGGGTGAACAGCCGGGCCACGAGGCCGGGGGTGCGGGCGATCTGCTCCTCGAAGCGGGCGATGTCCACCACGTCGATGCCGGTGCCGATGATCATGGTCCCAGCCTAACGACCGCCGGCCCGCCGCCCGGGAGGATCCGGGGCGGCGGGCCGGCGGCGGAACGGTCGCGGACCGCTCGAGGGGCGCGGACTACTCGACGGTCACGGACTTCGCGAGGTTGCGGGGCTGGTCCACGTCGTAGCCCTTGGCCGAGGCCAGCTCGCACGCGAAGATCTGCAGCGGGACGGTGGTCAGCAGCGGCTGGAGCAGCACCGGGGACTGCGGCACGCGGAAGATGTGGTTGGCGTAGTCGGCGACGGCCTCGTCCCCCTCCTCCGCGATGACGATCGTCACGGCCCCGCGGGCGCGGATCTCCTGGATGTTGGAGACGACCTTCGCGTGCAGGGAGTCCCGCCCGCGCGGGGAGGGGACGATGACGAACACGGGCTGCCCCTCCTCGATGAGGGCGATCGGCCCGTGCTTGAGCTCGCCGGCGGCGAAGCCCTCGGCGTGGATGTACGCGATCTCCTTGAGCTTGAGCGCTCCCTCGAGGGCGACCGGGAAGCCGACGTGGCGGCCCAGGAAGAGCACCGACGCGGCGTCCTTCATCGACTGGGCGAGCGCCTTGATCCCGGCCTGGGTGTCGATGACCTGCTGTATCTTGGCCGGCATGGCCTCGAGCTCGGCGAGGATCTGCCCGATCTCGTCCTTGTACTTGTTGCCGCGCAGCTGGGCCAGGTACAGGCCCAGCAGGTAGGCGGCGGTGATCTGGGCCAGGAACGCCTTGGTCGAGGCCACCGCGATCTCGGGGCCGGCGTGGGTGTAGAGCGCGGCGTCGGCCTCGCGCGGGATCGTGGAGCCGTTGGTGTTGCAGATGGCCACGACCTTGGCCCCCTGCTCCTGGGCGTGCCGGACCGCCATGAGGGTGTCCATGGTCTCGCCCGACTGGGAGAGGGCGACCACCAGGGTCCGCTCGTTGACGATCGGGTCCCGGTAGCGGAACTCGTGCGCGAGCTCGACCTCGGTGGGGATCCGGCACCAGTGCTCGATCGCGTAGCGGGCGACCTGCCCCGCGTAGGCGGCGGTCCCGCAGGCGACGACGACGATCTTGTCCACGGCGCGGAGCACCGCCTCGTCGATCTTCAGCTCGTCGAGGACCAGGTTGCCGTCGGGGTCGGTGCGGCCCATGAGCGTCTGCTCCACGGCGGAGGGCTGCTCGTTGATCTCCTTCTCCATGAAGGACGGGAAGCCGCCCTTCTCGGCGGCGGCCGCGTCCCACAGCACCCGGAACGGCTTGCCGTCGGCGCGGTTGCCGTGGAAGTCGGTGATCTCGTAGTCGTCGGCCGTGATGGACACGACCTGGTCCTGGCCCAGCTCCACGGCATCGCGCGTGTAGTCGATGAACCCGGAGACGTCGGAGCCGAGGAAGTTCTCGCCCTCGCCGAGCCCGAGCACCAGCGGGGAGTTGCGCCGGGCCGCGACGACGCGCCCGGGGTGGTCGACGTGCACGGCCAGGAGCGTGAACGCCCCCTCCAGCCGGCGGCACGCGACCTGCATGGCGGCGGTGAGGTCCTGGTCGCCGAGGTCGTTGTAGGTGTCGGCCAGGAGCACGGCCGCGACCTCGGTGTCGGTCTCCGAGACGAACGCGTGGCCCTTCTCGACCAGCTCGCGCTTGATCTCGGCGAAGTTCTCGATGATGCCGTTGTGGATCACGGCGAGCCGGCCGCCGTCCACGACGTGCGGGTGGGCGTTGACGTCCGAGGGCCCGCCGTGGGTGGCCCAGCGGGTGTGCCCGATGCCG
Organism: Kocuria sp. CH-021; assembly: GCF_049716185.1. Classification (NCBI taxonomy): domain Bacteria; kingdom Bacillati; phylum Actinomycetota; class Actinomycetes; order Micrococcales; family Micrococcaceae; genus Kocuria; species Kocuria sp. CH-021. The sequence goes on from NZ_JBNAFK010000017.1 coordinate 67,084, forward strand.
GTCGTGGCGCGGGGCAGCGGGCTGTCGAGCAGCTCCTGCTCGAGGTTCAGCAGCTTGCCGGCCTTCTTGCGGAAGCCGACGGTGCCGTCCGAGACCACGGCCACTCCCGCGGAGTCGTAGCCGCGGTACTCGAGGCGCCGCAGGCCCTCCACGAGCACGTCCAGGGCGTCGTGCCCGGAGCCGGTGCCGCGCTCGTCCGTCCGCTGGGAGGAGGGGCCCACATATCCAACAATTCCACACATGCGCTTCACAGTACCGCATGGATTCCGCCCGGCCGGGCGTGCGGGACCGGGCGGGCCGCGCCGTGTTCCCGTCTCTTCTGGGGACAGGGCCCGGCCCGCCTGTGGGCCCTTCCGTGGGGCTCGGTCAGCCCCGGCGCTCCCGGGCCGCGTCGGCCACCAGGTCCTCGAGCGGCGGGAAGAGCGGGTGCCCGGGGTCCAGCCCCGTGATCTCCCGGACGGCGTCGGCCGGGGCCAGCGTGCCGAGGATCTCGCCGAGCCGGACGGCCTCCGGGTCGTCGGCCGGGTCGAAGCGCAGGGCGGCGGCCACGGCCGCGCGCAGCCCGTCGGTGCCCAGGCCGCGTTCGGCCAGCTCGGCGGCCGGGCCCACGAAGCGCTCGTGCCGGCCGAGCTTGCGCAGCGGGGCGCGGCCCACGCGCTCGACGGTGTCCGGGAGGTGCTCGTTGGCGAAGCGGTCGAGGATCTTCGCGACGTACCGGGCGTGCTCCTGCTCGTCGAACCCGTGCTTGGCGACGAGCAGTGCCTGCGTCTCCGCGAGCGCCGCGGCGACCCGTTCCCGGATCCCGGGGTCGGCGATCGCCTCCGCGATGCGGTGCCGGCCGGCGCGGTAGCCGAAGTACGCGCACGCGGCGTGGCCGGTGTTGACGGTGAACAGCTTGCGCTCGATGTAGGGCACGAGGTCGTCGACGTACGTCGCCCCCTCGATGACCGGTTCCCGCCCCGCGAAGGGGGTGCGGTCGATGACCCACTCGTGGAACTGCTCCACCACCACGTCGAGCCCGCCGCCGTCCTGCTGGGGCACGATCCGGTCCACGGCGGTGTTCGCGAACACCGCCCGCCGGTCGAGGTCCTCGCCGTCGTACTCGGCGCGGACGGCCTCCGCGAGCAGGTCCGTGGCGGACAAGGCGTTCTCGCACGCCATGACCGCCACGGGCGCGGCGCCGTCCGGGCGCGCGGCAATGCCGCGCGCCACGAGGGGCGCCACGAACCTCAGGATGTGCGCGCCCACCGCGGTGGTGACCACGTCCGCCGTGGCGATCTCCGCGACCACGGCCTCCGGGTCGTCCGCCGAGTTGACCGCCCGGTACCCCTCGACGACCGTGTCGCGGGAGCCGGCGCCGACCTCGTGCACCGTGTAGCTGGGGGTCGACGCCAGCGCGTCGATCAGGGGGGCCGCCACGTCGGCGAACACGACCTCGTAGCCCGAACGATGCATGAGCAGGCCGACGAAGCCCCGGCCGATGTTGCCGGCCCCGAAGTGCACGCACTTCATCAGTCGTTCACCTTCCCCAGCAGGTCGAGCACTTCGTCGGAGGTCCTCGCCTCGTCGAGCTGCCGCACCTTCTCCTTGTTGCCGAAGATCTTCGCGACCCGGGACAGGATCGCGAGGTGCTCGTTGTCCTTGCCGGCGATGCCGATCACCCAGGTGACGGGCTTGCCGTTCCAGTCCAGCCCCTCGGGGTACTTCACGACCGACAGGGCCGAGGCGCGGATGCTGTCCTTCGCCTGGTTGGTGCCGTGCGGGATGGCGAGGCCGTTGCCCATGAACGTGGACACCGACTCCTCGCGCTCGTGCATGGAGGTCACGTACTCGTCGGTCACGGCGCCGGCGGCCACGAGCAGGCCTCCGGCCTCGTCGATGGCCTGCCCGGCGTTCTGCGCGCCGCCGTCCATCACGATCCGGTCCTTGGTGAGGATCGGGGCCCCGGACGCGCCGGCGTCCTCGTCCGGCTCCGCCACGGCGTCACCGCCGGCGGGCTCGCTCCCGGCGGCGGCCGGCGCCGCCGCGCCGCCCGCTCCCGCCGGGACGGTGGCGCCGTTGCGCTGCTGCACGGCCTCGACGATCTCGTCGTAGCGGGGGCTGCCCATGAAGTTGTCCACGGTCACCACCGAGGCGCTGGGCACCTTGGGCCGGGCGCGGGTGGCCAGGTCCTGGTGGGTGACCACGATGTCGAAGTCGTCGGTGAGGTTGGCGATCGCCGCGTTGGTGACCTTGACGTCGCCGAAGCCGGCCGCCTTGACCTTGTTCCGCAGCACCGAGGCGCCCATCGCGGAGGAGCCCATGCCGGCGTCGCACGCGAACACGATGCGCTGCACCGGTCCGCCCTCGGCCAGCTCGCGGGCGCTGTCCCCGCCGGTGTCCGCGCCGCCGCTGGTGCCGACCACCGAGGAGGCCACGGAGGACTTCTTGCCCTTCATGGTCTCCATCCGGGAGGTGGCCTCCGTGAGGTCCCCCTCGCCCTTGTCCTTGGAGGCCTTCAGGATGATCGAGGCCACGAAGAAGGACACCGCGGTCGCCGCCGTCACCGCGATCGCCACCCCCACGTAGCTGTCGGTGGTGGCCTGTGCGAAGACGGCGATGATCGAGCCCGGGGCGGCCGGGGCGCGCAGGCCGGCGTCGAACAGGGTCAGGGTGAAGACCCCGGTCATGCCGCCGGCGATCGCCGCCAGGATCAGCGCCGGCTTCATCAGCACGTACGGGAAGTAGATCTCGTGGATCCCGCCCACGAAGTGGATCAGCGCCGCGCCGGGGGCCGAGGCCCGCGCCGCGCCGCGGCCGAAGACCGTGTAGGCCAGCAGGATGCCCAGGCCGGGACCGGGGTTGGCCTCGAGCAGGAAGAGGATGGACTTGCCCTGCTCCAGGGCCTGGGCGGTGCCGAGCGGGGTGAGGATGCCGTGGTTGATCGCGTTGTTCAGGAACAGGACCTTCGCGGGCTCGATCAGGATCGAGGTCAGCGGCAGCAGCCCCCGGGTCACCAGGAAGTCCACCGCGGCCGCGGCCGCGTTGGAGAAGGCCAGCACGGCGGGGCCCACCAGGAAGAAGCCGAAGATGGCCATGAGGGCGGCCAGGATGCCGGCCGAGAAGTTGTTCACCAGCATCTCGAAGCCGGGCTTGATCTTGCCGTCCCAGATGCTGTCGACCTTCTTCATCAGCCACGCGGTGAGCGGGCCCATGAGCATCGCGCCGATGAACATGGGGATGTCGGTGCCCACGATCACGCCCATCGTGGCGATCGCCCCGACCACGCCGCCGCGGACGTCGTAGACCATCCGCCCGCCCGTGTAGGCGATGAGCAGCGGCAGCAGGTAGGTGATCATCGGGCCCACCAGGCCCGTGTACGGCTCGCCCTCGGCGTTCTCGCCGAACCCGCCCAGCGGGCCGAACGGGGTGAAGCCCGCCTCGATGAAGAACGCGGTGATCAGGCCCCAGGCGATGAACGCCCCGATGTTGGGCATGATCATCCCCGACAGGAACGTGCCGAACCGCTGGACGTGCGCGCGGGCGGCCGTCGACCGCCCTCCCGCCGGTGCTGTGGTGTCTGAGGTCGTTGCCGTCGCCATGGTGCTGTCCTGACTCTCGAACGAGGTGGTGCTCCTCCGGCGGAGCGCCCGCACAGCGTGCCACTGTGAGGCAGATCACAGCCGGTGCCCGGTCGAGACCAAATCTACACCCGGGTACCGCGCCTGTCTGCCGTTCGCCGCACGCGTCCGGGCTCGGTCTAGACTGTGGTCGATGACCGCATCTACGCTGAGCGACCGCACCTCGCCCTTCGTGGAGCTCGACCGGCAGACCTGGTCGCGGCTCTCCCACGAGATCGACGTCCCGCTCACCTCCCGGGAGATCGAGAACCTGCGCGGCCTCGGCGACCGGCTCGACGTCGAGGAGGTGCGCGAGGTGTACCTCCCCCTCTCGCGGCTGCTGACCCTCTACGACGAGTCCTCGAACCGGCTCAACGCCTCGACCAACGCCTTCCTGGGCGAGGAGCACGCCCGGACGCCGTTCGTGATCGGCATCGCCGGGTCCGTGGCCGCCGGCAAGTCCACCACCGCCCGGCTCCTGCGCGAGCTGCTGTCCCGGTGGCCGTCCACCCCCAACGTGCAGCTCATCACCACGGACGGGTTCCTGTACCCCAACGCGGAGCTCCAGCGCCGCGGGCTCATGGACCGCAAGGGGTTCCCGGAGTCCTACGACCGGCGCGCCCTGCTGCGCTTCGTCGCGAAGATCAAGTCGGGCGCCCCCGAGGTGCGGGCCCCCCGGTACTCGCACCACAGCTACGACATCCTGCCCGGCGAGGAGATCGTGGTGACCCGCCCGGACGTGGTCATCATCGAGGGGCTCAACGTCCTCGCCCCCGCCAAGGTGGGCCCCGGGGACCGGGCGGCGCTGGCGCTGAGCGACTTCTTCGACTTCTCGATCTACGTGGACGCCCGGCCCGGGGACATCGAGCGGTGGTACGTGGAGCGCTTCCAGGCCCTGCGCTACTCGGCCTTCGCCGACCCCGGGTCCTACTTCCACCGCTACGCCGACCTCTCCGACGACGGGGCCGTGGCCACCGCCACCGGCATCTGGCGGCGGATCAACGAGCCGAACCTGATCGAGAACGTGCAGCCGACGCGCGGCCGCGCCCGGCTGATCCTCTCCAAGGACTCCGACCACTCCATCCGGCGCGTGCTCCTGCGCAAGAACTGATGGGCGCCCCGCGCACCGGCGCCCTCCTGCTGGCCGCCGTGCTGCTCGTGACCGGGTGCGCGCCGGATCCCGGGGGCGCTCCCCCGGAGCCCGCCGGGACCCCACCGGCCGCCGCCGCGCCCTCCGTCCCGGCGTCCTCCGGCCCGGCTCATTCCGGCCCGGCGTCCTCCGGCCCCGCCCCCTCCGGTTCGGCCCCCTCCGCCGCGGCGCCTCCGCCCGGTGCGGCGACGACAGCACCGGGCACCGGTCCCGCCGCGGAGCCGGGTGCGGGTCCCGACCTCGACGACCCCGCCTCGCTCGCCGTGGTGGTCAACAAGCGGCGGCCCCTGGACCCGCCGGACTGGGCCCCCGCCGCGCTCGAGGACGTCGAGGGGCACCTCCTGCGCCCCGAGGCGGCCGCCGCGGCGCGGGGGCTGCTCGCCGCGGCCCGGGCGGACGGCGTGCCGATCCGGATCGTGTCGGGCTACCGCTCCTTCGCCGAGCAGTCCGGCACGTACGCCGGGTGGGTCGCGCGGAAGGGCCGCGCGGCCGCCGACACGGCGTCCGCCCGGCCGGGCCACTCGGAGCACCAGACGGGCCTGGCCGTGGACGTCGGCGACGGCTCCGGGTGCGACCTGCAGGTGTGCTTCGACGGCACGGCCGCCGCCGCGTGGGTGGCCGAGCACGGGCCGGAGCACGGCTTCGTGGTCCGCTACCCGTGGGGCGAGCACGGCACCACCGGCTACTGGTACGAGCCGTGGCACCTGCGCTACCTGGACCCGGAGCGGGCCCGGGAGCTGGTGCGCTCGGGCGCGGCCACGCTCGAGGAGTTCTCGGGCCTGCCGCCGGCCCCGGACTACGGGCCCGCCGCCGGCTGACCCCGGCCCGTGACCGGCCCCGCGTGCGGGGCCGTTGCCCGCGTCCCGGCGCCCCGGCCCGGCGGTCACCCTCTACGCTGTGAGCATGCTCAAGGGGTTCAAGGAATTCATCATGAAGGGCAACGTGCTGGACCTGGCCGTGGCCGTGATCATCGGCGCGGCCTTCGCCCAGGTGGTCAACGCCATGGTCGAGGCGGTGCTGATGCCGCTCATCTCCGCGCTGGTCGGTTCGCCGAACTTCGACTCCTTCGCGGTGCTCACCGTCAACGGCAACGACGTCCGGTTCGGCGTCCTGCTCACCGCGCTCGTGAACTTTCTGCTCGTGGCCGCCGCCGTGTACTTCGCGATCGTGCTGCCCATGAACAGGATGATCGAGGCCCGCAACCGCCGCCTCGGCGTCGACCCGGCCGAGGAGGAGGCCGACGCCCAGGTGCAGCTGCTCACCGAGATCCGCGACGCCCTGCACCGGCGCACCTGATCCCGCCCGGGACGCGCCGGAGGCCCGCGCCGTGATCACGGTGCGGGCCTCCCTCGCGTCCCGGGCGGGCCGAGCGGCTCAGACGGTCAGGGCCAGCTCGCGCTCCACCACGGCGGCGAGGAACTCCGTCTCGGCCCGGGCGACGTCCTCGGACGCCGCCTCGACCATCACGCGGACCACGGGCTCGGTCCCCGAGGGCCGCAGCAGCACGCGGCCCGTCTCGCCGAGGCGCTGCTCGACCTCCGCGACGGCGGCCTGCACCCCGGGGTTGGAGCCCACCGCGGCGCGGTCCACGCCGCGCACGTTGAGCAGCACCTGCGGCAGCCGCGTCATGACCCGGGCCAGGTCCGCGAGCGGCGCACGGGTCTGGGCCACGCGCGAGGCCAGCATCAGCCCGGTCAGCAGCCCGTCGCCGGTGGTGGCGAAGTCGGACATGATGACGTGGCCGGACTGCTCGCCGCCCAGGTTGTACCCGTGCTCGGTCATCGTCTCGAGGACGTAGCGGTCCCCCACGGCGGTCTCGCGCACGTCGATCCCGGCCTCGCGCAGGGCGAGCTTGAGCCCGAGGTTGCTCATCACGGTGGCCACGAGCGTGTCGTCCACGAGCCGGCCCGCGTCCTTGAGCGCCAGGGCCAGGATCGCCATGATCTGGTCCCCGTCCACCTCCCGGCCCGTGGCGTCCACGGCGAGGCAGCGGTCGGCGTCGCCGTCGTGCGCGATCCCGAGGTCGGCGCCGAGCTCGACGACGGCCCGCCGGAGGGGCTCCAGGTGGGTCGAGCCGCAGCCGTCGTTGATGTTCAGGCCGTCGGGCTCCGCGCCGATGACGTGCACCTCGGCGCCCGCGCCGCGGAACGCGTCCGGGGACACCCCGCTGGCCGCGCCGTTGGCGCAGTCCAGGACCACGCGCAGCCCCTCCAGCCGGTGCGGGATGGCGCCCACGAGGTGCAGGACGTAGCGGTCCTCCGCGTCCGTGAGCAGGTGGATGCGCCCGACGCCGGCGCCGGTGGGGCGCCGGAAGTCCCCGGACTCGTAGACCTGCTGGATCTCGTCCTCCACCCGGTCGGGCAGCTTCCGCCCGCCGTGGGCCAGGAACTTGATCCCGTTGTCGGGGGCCGGGTTGTGCGAGGCGGAGATCATCACGCCGAAGTCGGCGTCGACGTCCGCCACGAGGTAGGCCAGCGCGGGGGTCGGCAGGACGCCGGCGTCGTGGACGTCCACGCCCGACCCGGCCAGGCCCGCGGTGACGGCCGCGCTGAGGAACTCCCCGCTGGCGCGGCCGTCCCTCGCGACGACCGCCGTGGGGCGCCGCCCCTCGCGTGCGTGGCCGTGGCCGAGCACGATCGCGGCCGCCTGGGCCAGGTCCAGGGTCATGTTGGCTGTGAGGAGGTCGTTCGCGAGCCCGCGCACGCCGTCCGTTCCGAATAATCTAGACATCGCCCCCCATCCTACGTTCCCCGCGCCCCGGACGGCGGCAGGCGGGCGTTAACGAACGGACCCCGTCCGGGACCCGGGGTGCACCGGGTCGGACGGGGTCCGTGGGGCCGAGGGCGGGCCGGGACGGCCCTCCGATCAGCGCTTCGAGTACTGCGGGGCCTTGCGGGCCTTCTTGAGCCCGGCCTTCTTGCGCTCGATGACGCGCGGGTCGCGCGTCAGGAAGCCGGCCTTCTTGAGGGTCGGGCGGTTGTTCTCCACGTCGATCTCGTTCAGCGCGCGCGCCACGCCGTGGCGCAGGGCGCCGGCCTGGCCGGAGGGGCCGCCGCCGTGGATGCGGGCGATGACGTCGTAGGCGCCCTCGAGCTCGAGCACCTTGAAGGGGTCGTTGACCTCCTGCTGGTGCAGCTTGTTCGGGAAGTAGTTCTCCAGGGTGCGGCCGTTCACGGTCCACTGGCCGGAGCCGGGGACGACGCGCACGCGGGCCACGGCCTCCTTGCGGCGGCCGACGGCCTGGCCGGAGACGGTCAGGGCCGGGCGCTCGGCGGCGACCTCGGTCTCCTCGGCGGGGGCGGACTCGGAGGTGTAGCTGCTCAGCTGCTCCTCGCCGTCCACGATGTTCTGCTCTTCAGTATTCTGAGCCACGATGTTCCTCGCTAGTTTCTGTCGTAGGCCCGGTTACTGGGCGACCTGGGTGAACTCGAAGGTCTGCGGCTGCTGGGCACCGTGCGGGTGCTCCGGGCCGGCGTAGACCTTGAGCTTGGACATCTGCTGGGCGGCCAGCTTGTTCTTCGGGAGCATGCCACGGATGGCCTTCTCCACGGCGCGGACCGGGTGCTTCTCCAGCAGCTCGGCGTAGGAGCTGGACTTGAGCCCGCCCGGGTAGCCGGAGTGGCGGTAGGCCCGCTTCTTCTCGAGCTTGGAGCCGGTCAGGGCCACCTTCTCGGCGTTGATGATGATGACGAAATCACCGGCGTCCACGTGGGGAGCAAAGGTCGGCTTGTGCTTTCCGCGCAGCAGCGTTGCGGTCTGGCTGGCAAGACGACCCAGGACGACGTCGGTGGCATCGATGACGTGCCACTGGCGCTGGATGTCACCGGGCTTCGGGGTGTACGTACGCACGTTAGTTTGCCTTCGTTCGGGTTATCTCGGTGGCGCTAGTTGGGATCACGCCGTTTCTCGGTGTGCCGTCCGGGGCTCGGGTGAGGGCCGAGCTGCATCCGGTGCCCGAGACCCCGGTGCACCGGACCGCCATGCGTCCTGCAACTGGACGGCGGATCCGGGTACACGTGAACCGAGGCGGGACACGCACAACAGCACCCCACGTTACCGGATGGAGCGGCCGTTGACCACTCGGGCCATACACCCGGAGGATCCGGCGGTCAATCTCCCCGCGGGCGGCCCGGACCGCCGGCGCCCGCCGGCCCGTCCCCGTCCCGGGGCGGCCGGCGGGGACCCACGGGATCGCGCAGCGCCCGGGTGCGCTCGGCCCGCTCCCCCAGGGCGGCGTCCCCCGGGTAGCGGACCTCCTCGAGCACGAGGGCGTGCGCCGGGGCCATCAGCACCCGGGCGTCCCGGACCCGCTCCGCGAGCCGCCGGCCGAGCCAGTCGGGGTCCTCGCGGCCCGCGCCCACGCGCGCGGCCGCGCCGACGACGGAGCGGACCATGTGGTGGCAGAAGGCGTCCGCCTCGATCTCCAGCACCACCAGCCCGCCGGGGTCCCGGGCGACGGACAAGTCCAGGACCTCCCGCACCGTGGTGGCGCCCTCGCGCGGGCGGCAGAAGGACAGGAAGTCGTGCAGGCCCACCAGCTCCCGCACCGCCCCGGCCATCACAGGGACGTCGAGCACGTCCTTCGACCACCACGTCAGGTGCCGGGTCAGCGGGTCCCGGCCCGCCGCGCCGTCGTCGATCCGGTAGCTGTACCGGCGGGAGACGGCGGAGAAGCGGGCGTCGAAGCCGGCCGGGGCGGCGCTCGCGCGGCGGACGACCACCGCCCCCGGGCACTCCGGCAGCCCCCGTTCCCGGCGGCCGCGGCCCAGGACGTGCGCCAGCGCCCCGGTCAGGCGGCGCTCGAGGGCGAGCGCCGGGTCCTCGTCCCGGCCGCGGGCCAGCGCGGCCCACTCCGCCGGCGCGAGGTCCAGGTGCACCACCTGGCCGCGCGCGTGCACGCCCGTGTCCGTCCGCCCGGCCACCGCGACCCGCACGTCCCGGCGGACCAGCACGGCGAGGGCGTCCTCCAGGGCCCCCTGGACGGTGGGCAGCCCCGGCTGCCGGGCCCACCCGGAGAACGGCGCGCCGTCGTAGGCGAGGTCGATCCGCACGCGCACGGCGGGGACGGACGGGCTCATGCTCAGCTCCTGGGGGTGCTCCTGGGATGTGGTCAGGGGGTCGGCGGGCACGACGACGCCGCCGGGGACCAGGTCCCCGGCGGCGTCACGGTGTCTGTCCGAGCGGGCCCGGTCAGCGCATCTTCTGCGCGGCGGCGCCACCGGCCGGCTGGAAGCCGGCGGCCTCGGCGTTGGCCGGGGAGTCGAACCAGATCTCGGCGGTGGTCCCCGTGTACCAGCGCGAGCCGGGCACGTGGTACTTCATCGAGTTCTTGTTGCCCTTGACCTCGAAGCCCTCGGGGGCCTCGCCGGACTCGAGCGGGGCGTGCGAGCCGGGGAACTCCGCGTCGGTGTTCTCGGCGGCGACCTCGGCGGCCTGCTCGGAGCCGACCTCGGGGGCCTGCTCGTCGGCGGGGATCTCCTCGGCGGCGACCTCACCGGCGGTGGAGTCGGCCGGGGTGTCGACCGGGGCGGCGGGGGCCGGGGCGGCCTTCTCGGTGGCGCGCTCGGCCTCCGCGACGGTCGCCTTGGTCGCGACGGGCTCCATCACGAGCTCGATCACGGCCATGGGGGCGTTGTCGCCCTTGCGGTTGCCGATCTTCGTGATCCGGGTGTAGCCGCCGTTGCGGTCCTCCATCGCCGAGGCGATGGTCGTGAACAGCTCGTGCACCACGGACTTGTCGCTCAGCTGCGCCAGCACACGACGGCGGGCGGCCAGGTCACCGCGCTTGGCGAAGGTGATCAGGCGCTCGGCGTAGGGACGCATCCGCTTCGCCTTCGTCACGGTGGTGGTGATGCGCTTGTGCTCGAACAGCTGCTGCGACAGGTTCGCCAGCATCAGGCGCTCGTGCGCGGGTCCGCCTCCGAGGCGGGGTCCCTTGGTGGGAGTAGGCATGGTTGTTGATCTCCTGGAAGTTCGTCCCGTCCGTGCCGGGCGGCCGGTGGGACTTCAGCGGGAAGGACTAGTGGTCGTCGTCGTCGAACGGGTTCTCGTCGTCGATCGCGGCGGCGCGAGCGGCGAGGTCGAAGCCGGGGGGCGAGTCCTTGAGGGACAGCCCGAGGTCGACGAGCTTGGCCTTGACCTCGTCGATCGACTTGGCGCCGAAGTTGCGGATGTCCATCAGGTCCGCCTCGGAACGGCCCACGAGCTCACCCACGGTGTGGATGCCCTCGCGCTTGAGGCAGTTGTAGGACCGCACGGTGAGCTCGAGGTCCTCGATGGGCAGCGCCATGTCGGCCGCCATCGCGGCGTCGGTCGGCGAGGGCCCGATCTCGATGCCCTCGGCGGCCGTGTTGAGCTCCCGGGCGAGACCGAACAGCTCGACCAGGGTCGTGCCGGCGGAGGCCACGGCGTCACGCGGGGTGATGGCCTCCTTGGTCTCCACGTCCAGGACCAGCTTGTCGAAGTCGGTGCGCTGCTCCACGCGGGTGGCCTCCACGCGGAAGGTCACCTTCAGGACGGGCGAGTAGATCGAGTCGACCGGGATGCGCCCGATCTCCGCGTCCCCGGCCTTGTTCTGGGCGGCGGAGACGTAGCCGCGCCCGCGCTCGATGGTCAGCTCGAGCTCGAGCTGGCCCTTCGCGTTGAGGGTCGCGATGTGCAGGTCCGGGTTGTGGATCTCCACACCGGCGGGGGCCGTGATGTCCGCCGCGGTGACGACGCCGGGGCCCTGCTTGCGCAGGTAGGCGACGACGGGCTCGTCCTGCTCCGAGGAGACGGCGAGCTTCTTGATGTTGAGGATGACCTCGGAGACGTCCTCCTTGACGCCCTCCACGGTGGAGAACTCGTGGAGCACCCCGTCGAGCCGGATGCTGGTCACGGCAGCACCGGGGATCGAGGACAGGAGGGTGCGGCGGAGGGAGTTGCCGAGGGTGTAGCCGAAGCCGGGCTCGAGCGGTTCGATCACGAAGCGGGACCGGTTGTCGGCCACGACCTCTTCAGAGAGGGTGGGGCGCTGTGCGATGAGCACTGATGTTTCCTTTCAGCGGGCATCCGCTATATGACGCGCGCAAATGGTGGAAAACAGTTGATGGGTGCGGACCGGTGCCCGGTCCGTTGTCGGCACGCGCACCGGGACCCCGCGGGGTCCCGGTGCGCGTGCTCACATCAGACGCGGCGGCGCTTCGGCGGGCGGCAACCGTTGTGCGCGCTCGGGGTGACGTCCGAGATGGAGCCGACCTCGAGGCCGGTGGCCTGCAGGGAGCGGATGGCGGTCTCGCGCCCGGAGCCCGGGCCCTTGACGAACACGTCGACCTTGCGCATGCCGTGCTCCTGCGCGCGCTTGGCGGCGGCCTCGGCGGCCATCTGGGCCGCGAAGGGGGTGGACTTGCGAGAGCCCTTGAAACCCATCTCGCCGGCGGAGGACCAGGACAGGACGGCGCCGGAGGGATCGGTGATGGTGACGATGGTGTTGTTGAACGTCGACTTGATGTGGGCCTGGCCCTGGGTGACGTTCTTCTTGTCCTTGCGACGCGGCTTGCGGGCAGCCGTCGCGCGAGTCTTCGGGGGCATGGAAATCTCCTACAAAGTTTTGAAGAGCGGTGAAGAGTGGTGGTGGGCCGCCCGGGGGACCGTGGGGTCCCGGCGCGCGGGCGGCAGCGGGCTACTTCTTCTTGCCGGCGACCGTGCGCTTCGGACCCTTGCGGGTGCGGGCGTTGGTCTTGGTGCGCTGACCGTGCACCGGCAGGCCGCGGCGGTGCCGGATGCCCTGGTAGCTGCCGATCTCGACCTTGCGGCGGATGTCGGCGGCCACCTCGCGCCGGAGGTCACCCTCAACCTTGTAGTTGTCCTCGATGTAGTCGCGCAGCTCCACGAGCTGGGCGTCGGTGAGTTCGCGCACGCGCAGGTCGCCCGAGATGCCGGTGGCGTCCAGGGTGGCCAGCGCGCGGGTGCGTCCCACGCCGTAGATGTAGGTGAGCGCGATCTCCAACCGCTTCTCACGGGGAAGGTCGACGCCTGCGAGACGAGCCATATCGGCGGTTCTCCTTGTGCTGTTCCAGAGGTCTGGAGCATCGCTGTCCGGTCGGGGACGTCATGTCCGTGCGCCGGTCCCCGGCCTCTGTACCGGGGGCGCCCGCCTGGATCTCTCCGGTCGGGAGCGGTGCCTATGTCGATCCACTTGCGTGGGGTGGTCGGGGCCTCTCAGCCCTGACGCTGTTTGTGGCGCGGGTTCTCGCAGATCACCATGACCCGCCCGTTGCGGCGGATCACCTTGCACTTGTCGCAGATCGGCTTCACGCTCGGTTGGACCTTCATCGCATTCCTTCGCGTCGTTCTCTCGAGTGGTGTGCGGCCCGGACGGCCGCCGGTCCTACTTGTAGCGGTAGACGATACGACCGCGAGTGAGGTCGTACGGGCTGAGCTCCACCACCACGCGGTCCTCGGGGAGGATCCGGATGTAGTGCTGTCGCATCTTCCCGGAGATGTGGGCGAGGACCAGGTGACCGTTGTTCAGCTCAACGCGGAACATCGCGTTGGGCAGAGCCTCGACCACAGTGCCTTCGATCTCGATGACTCCGTCTTTCTTGGCCATATCCTCCGCTAACTTCAGGTGCCCCCCGCCGGGGCGGCGGGCAGGGTTTCGGGTGTACATCGTCGTTAAACGCCGCCGCGGACCCGTACGCGTGCACCATCACCGTTCGTGGTGCACGGTGAGGGTCGGCGCGGTCCGATGAGTGCGGAATCGCTGGAGCACAGACAACCAACAGGACACTCTACGGGATCGGGGCCGCCTCCCGCAACGCGGGAGGCGGCCCCGGGGGCCCGGCCGGATCCGGCGGACCGGGGGCGACGGCGCTCAGACGGTCGCGGCGAGCTGCCCGCAGGCCCCGTCGATGTCGGAGCCGCGGGTGTCCCGCACGGTGGTGGGGATGCCGTGGGCGCGCAGCCGCTCCACGAAGTTCTGCTCCACGCCCGGCCGGGACGCGGTCCACTTGGAGCCCGGCGTCGGGTTGAGCGGGATCGGGTTCACGTGGACCCAGCCCCCGCCGCGGGCGTTGAGCTTCTCCCCGAGCAGGTCGGCCCGCCACCCGTGGTCGTTGATGTCCCGGATCAGGGCGTACTCGATCGAGACCCGCCGGCCGGTGGCCTGGTAGTACTCGTAGGCCGCGTCGAGGGCCTCGTCGACCTTCCAACGGGTGTTGATCGGAATGAGCTCGTCCCGCAGCTCGTCGTCGGGGGCGTGCAGGGACAGCGCCAGGGTGACCGGCAGCTTCTCCTGGGTGAACTTCCGGATGCCGGGCACGAGGCCCACGGTGGACATGGTGATCCCGCGGGCGGAGATCCCGAGGCCCTCCGGGGACGGGTCGATGAGGCGGTGGATCGCCCCGATCGACGCCTTGTAGTTGGCCAGGGCCTCCCCCATGCCCATGAAGACGATGTTCGAGACCCGCAGCGGCTCCTGCTCGGCCCGCCCGACGCGCCCGCCGCGGAGCATCCGGGCCCCCTGCACGACCTGCTCGACCATCTCCGCGGTCGAGAGGTTGCGGGTCAGTCCCGCCTGGCCGGTCGCGCAGAAGGGACAGTTCATGCCGCACCCGGCCTGCGAGGAGATGCACATGGTGACCCGGTTGGTGTAGCGCATCAGCACGGACTCCACGGTGGCCCCGTCGAAGCACCGGTGCACGTTCTTGACGGTGGCGCCCTGGTCGGCCTCCAGGCTGCGCACGGTCGTCAGCAGCGGCGGCAGGGCCTGGGACACGAGCTCCTCCCGCCCCGCGGCGGGCAGGTCGGTCATGTCCTCCGGCGCGGTGGCGAACCGGTCGAAGTAGTGCCGGGAGAGCTGGCCCGCCCGGAAGGGCTGGTGGCCCAGCTCGGCGAGGAACTGCCGGCGGCCCGCCATGTCGAAGTCGGCGAGGTGGCGCGGGGGCTTCCCGCGGCGCGGCGCGGCGAAGGTCAGCTGGCCGGGCCGCGGCTTCACGGTGAGCTCGACGGGCGTGCGGGTCGTGGTGGTCTGCTGCGGCTGCTGGGCCACGGTGTTCTCCTCGCCGGGTCGCGGGTCCTGGACGGTCGGGGGGCGGGCGCTCACGGCAGGTCCTCCGGGATCGGGACGGGGCGCACGCCGAGGGGCTCGAGCTCCGAGGCCCCGCCGTCCTCGGCCGTGAGCACCCAGACGCCGTCGGCGTGCAGGGCCACGGAGTGCTCCCACTGGCTCGAGCGGGCCCCGTCCGTGGTGACCACGGTCCACTCGTCGTCGAGCACGCGGGTGCCGATCCCGCCGCGCACGAGCATCGGCTCGATGGCCAGCGCCATCCCGGCGCGCAGGCGGGGGCCGCGGTCGGTGCTGCGGAAGTTGAGCACGTCGGGGGCCATGTGCATCTTGGAGCCGATGCCGTGGCCCACGTACTCCTCGAGGATCCCGAAGCGGTGCCCGGAGGCCTTCCGCACGTAGTCCTCCACGGCCGCGCCGATGTCGCCGACGTGGGTGCCGGTCGCCGCCGCGGCGATGCCGTGCCACATGGCGCGGCGGGTGACGTCGGAGAGCTCGGCGTCGGCGGGGTCGGGGCGGCCCAGCAGCACGGTGCGCGCCGAGTCCCCGTGCCAGCCGTCGACGATCGCCCCGCCGTCCACGGAGAGGATGTCCCCCTCCTGCAGCACCTGCTCCCCGGGGATGCCGTGCACCACGACCTCGTTGACGGACACGCACACCGCGGCGGGATAGCCGAAGTAGCCGAGGAAGTTGGAGCTCGCCCCGTGCTCGTCGAGCACCGAGCGGAAGACGTCGTCGAGGGACGCGGTGGTCGCGCCGGGCACGGCGGCCGCCACGGCGGCGTCGAGGGCGCGCGAGGTCACCACCCCGGCGCGCTGCATGGCGCGCAGCTGGGCGTTGGTCTTGTACTCGATCCGGCGGCGGCCGAACATGCGGTCTTCCTTCCGAGCCGCTCCGGGTGGGGAGCTCGCGGCTGTGGTGGGTTAAACGTGAGACCCCCGGGGGTGTCCGGGGGTGTCACGGCGTCGGTGGTGCGGGACGGTGCGTCAGGACAGCGCGCTCATGATCCGCCGGGAGACTTCGTCGACGGTCCCCAGGCCGTCGACCTCGCGGACGATGCCGCGCCGGTCGTAGACGTCGACGACCGCGGCGGTCTCCGCGTCGTACACGTCGAGACGGTGCCGGATGACCGCTTCGGTGTCGTCGGTGCGCCCCTCCTTCTGGGCGCGCCCGAGGAGCCGCTGGACGAGCTCGTCGCGGTCGGCGGTCAGCTTCAGCACGACGTCGAGCTCCTGCCCCAGCTCGGCGAGGATGGCGTCGAGCTCCTCCACCTGCGCGGCGTTGCGCGGGTAGCCGTCGAGCAGGAAGCCGTCGGCCGTGTCCGTCTCGGCGAGCCGCTCGCGCACCATCCGGTTGGTCACCGAGTCCGGGACGAGGTCGCCGGCGTCGATGTAGCTCTTGGCCTCCTCGCCCAGCGCGGTCCGGCCCTTGATGTTCGCCCGGAAGATGTCCCCGGTGGAGATCGCCGGGATGCCGAGCTGCTCCGAGATGCGCACGGCCTGCGTGCCCTTGCCTGCGCCGGGGGGGCCGATGATGAGCATGCGGGTCATGAAGTCTCCTTGCGGTCGGTGGTGGCTGCGGTCACAGTCTATCGGGACGTCCCGGGCGCCCCGGCGCGGGGCGCACGGGGCGCCGGTCAGCGCAGCAGCCCCTCGTAGTTGCGCTGCTGCAGCTGGGCCTCGATCTGCTTCACCGTGTCCAGGCCCACGCCCACCATGATGAGCAGCGACGGCCCGCCGAACGGGAAGTTCTGGTTGGCGTCGATCAGCACGAGTGCCACGAGCGGGATCATCGACACGATGCCCAGGTACAGGGCGCCCGGGAACGTGATCCGGCTGAGCACGTAGGCAAGGTACTTCTCGGTGGGCCGGCCGGCGCGGATCCCCGGGATGAAGCCGCCGTAGCGCTTCATGTTGTTGGAGACCTCCTCCGGGTTGAAGGTGATCGACACGTAGAAGTACGTGAAGAACACGATCATCAGGAAGTACATCACCATGTACACGGGGTGGTCGCCGGTGACGAGGTAGCTGTTGATCCAGTTCACCCAGCCGGGGATGTCCGTGCCGTCGTCCGGCATCCCGAACTGGGCGAGCATGCCGGGCAGCATCAGCATCGAGGAGGCGAAGATGATGGGGATGACGCCGGCCATGTTGACCTTGAGCGGGATGTAGGTGGTGGTGCCGCCGATGGTGCGCCGGCCCACCATCCGCTTGGCGTACTGCACGGGCACGCGGCGCTGGGACTGCTCCACGAAGACCACGCAGGTGATCACCACGAGCCCCACGGCCAGCACCGAGAGGAACACGCCCCAGCCCCGGGTCCGCAGGATCTCGCCGAGGGCGGACGGGAAGGTCGCGGCGATGGAGGTGAAGATGAGCAGCGACATGCCGTTGCCCACGCCCTTCTCCGTGATCCGCTCCCCCAGCCACATGATGATCGCCGTGCCGGCGGTCATGGTGATGATGATGATCAGCACGGTCAGCCAGGTGTCCTCGGGGATGATCGGCAGGGGGCAGTCCCCCAGCAGGGCCCCGGACCGGGCGAGCGAGACCACCGTGGTGGCGTTGAGCAGCGCGAGGCCGATGGTCAGGTAGCGGGTGTACTGGGTCAGCTGCGTCTGTCCCTGCGCGCCCTCCTCGTGCAGCTCCTGGAAGCGCGGGATGACCACGCGCAGCAGCTGCACGATGATGCTCGCTGTGATGTAGGGCATCACGCCCAGGGCGAAGACCGACAGCTGCAGCAGGGCGCCGCCGCTGAAGAGGTTCACCATGTCGTACACGCCGCCCGTGGTGGACCCCAGTTCCAGGCACTGCTGCACGTTGCCGTAGTCGACGCCCGGCGCCGGGATGAACGTGCCCAGGCGGTAGAGCACGATGAGGGCGAGGGTGAACCCCAGCTTGCGTCGCAAGTCGGGGGTTCGCAACGCCCGTCCGAAAGCGCTGAGCACATGTCCTCCTAGAGACTGGGTCCGACCGGCATCCGGCGGCGGGGGGTGGTGGGGCGGAGCTCGGTCCTGGGTCCGCGCACAGGCGTGGGCGCGGAGAACTCCGGCAAGTCTAACGAACGCGCCGCGCCGGGGACTCCCCCGGGGGCGCGCGCCGACGCGACGGGCTGGTCCCGCCGACGGATCAGGCCCCGCCCACGCTGGCGTGGACGGGGCCTGATCCGGGGGTGCCGCGGGGGCCCGGGGGGGGCCCCGGGGGGGGGGGGCGGGGGGCGGGGGGGGGCGCGCCCCGGCGCGGCGCCGGCCCCCCCCCCGCCCCCCGCGCGGCGGCGCGCCGCGGGGGGGCCCGGGGGCGGGGGGGGGCGCGGGGGGCCGC